>NZ_CP036313.1:4283333-4614166 GCF_004319545.1 Desulfobacter hydrogenophilus
CCATGGATCACGGGCAAAAAAGCCGAATAGTTCCCCGTTTAGAAGACCTCGCTGTGGTGGTTCCCAGGGGAGATGTTCAGTTTGTGGCAACAGAATACGGGCTGGTGAATCTTTTCGGCAAAACACTTCAGGAGCGGGTCATGGCTCTGGTATCCATTGCCCATCCGGATTTCAGGGATGAACTGTTTGCCGCAGCCAAGGACATGGGCCTGATTAACAGTGACCGCAAATTTAAAGAGGCCATTAAAGGCGTCTACCCGCTTAAATATGAAGAAACCATTGTTATAAAAGACATTCCCATTACATTCAGACCGGCAAAGCCGACGGATGAACGGTTTATCCAGGAGCACTATTACACCATGAATCGCGGAGATATAGTCTCCAGGTTCTTTCATGAGAAAAAAAGTTTTGCCTATGACCAAATTGAAACCACCTATGAAATTGATTATATCAATGACCTGACCATCGTCGCTACGATAGGTGAACTGGGATTTGAAAAAATTATTGCCGTAGGCGAGTATTTCAGAAACACGATTATCAACATGGCCGAAGTTGCTTATTCCGTATCAAAAGAATACCAGGGCATGGGAATTGCCGAAATTTTGCAGAAAAAACTCAATCAAGCGGCCATTGACAATGGTATTAAAGGACTGATCGCCTATACTTCTCCACAGAACAAAGGCATGATCAGTCTTTTTCACAAACAGCCATATAAAATCACGACAGAAAAAAATGAGGATATGCTTATTTTAAGCTGCGTGTTCAATGAACCGAAAGAAGATGATGACGGCGATGGCGGCAAAGCTTTGGGAGATGCCATTCTATCCATGGGTTAAATTAGTTTTTTTTTACAAGCAACGCCACGGATTCAATATGATAGGTGTGGGGGAACATATCCACAGGTGTTACTTCCAGCACGGCGTAACGCGATGCAAGCATTTCAAGATCCCTGGCAAGGGTTGCAGGATTGCATGAGACGTAGACAATTTTGCCGGGAGAATGGGCCAACACATGTCCCACCACATCTTTGTGCATCCCCACCCTAGGCGGATCAATGATGATGACATCCGGCTTTTCGGGCACCTGTTTAAAAACGTCCTTGATGTCCCCTTCCAGAAAAGTGCAGTTATCAATACCGTTCAAACTTACATTTTCTCTTGCGTCGACCACAGCAGAATGAACAATTTCAATCCCGTATATTTGCTTTGCCTGGCCGGAAAGCCAAATAGGAATGGTTCCGGTGCCTGAATACAGATCCAGAACCGTCTGGGATCCGTCAAGACCTGCATATTCACTGACTTTGGTATACAGCTTTTCACAAGCCCGGGTATTTGTCTGGAAAAAAGAGTTTGCCGAAATCTTAAACTGATACCCCCCGAGCTTTTCGATCAGATGATCTTCGCCGTGGATAAGAATTTCTTCCTTGCCCGTGGAGACCCCGGATCGGGCATCCGTAATATTATTGACAATACAGCTTATCTGACTGAATTTTTTCACAAGCTGTTTGCTTAAGGCTTTAATGACGTCAGAGTTTTCTTCACTGGTCACCAGATTGACCATCCACTGGTCCCGGGCCACGGAATGCCTTAGCATGACAAAGCGCCAGAATCCTTCGTGCTTACGCAGATGATATGCAGCAAGCCCGGATTCGGCCACAAAGGCACGGATGGTCTCTAAAATGTCATTGCCCAGGGCCGGCATAATATGACAGTTATGAATGTCAATCACCTTGTCAAAGGTGCCGGGTACATGCAGTCCAATGCCAAAGCCCTTTTTAATGGAATCATCAGCCAGTTCCTCGGGCATGAGCCAGCGCATTGAAGAACAGGAAAACTCCATTTTATTTCGGTATTCGTAAATATAATCCGAGGGCACAACATCCATGACCCGGACATCCTTTAAGCGCCCGATGTGTGCCAGAGATTCGACAACATGCCGCTTCTTGTATTCAAGCTGACGCTCGTAAGGCAGCTGCTGCCATTTACAGCCCCCGCAAAACCGGTTATACTCGCATCTTGCCTCCTGGCGCAGGGGTGACGGGTTGACGATATTAATCAGCCGTCCTTCGGCCCAGGATTTCTTTTTTTTAAAAATCTTTACAAAAACCCGGTCTCCGGGAACACAACGATCCACAAACACGGGAAACCCGTCGGGTTTGGCCAGACCCTTTCCCCCAAAGGCAAGGTCAATGATGTCAAGTTCGTAGGTTTTTCTTTTTTTAACGGGCATTTTATATTATATCTTGTGATTATATGGTTGAAGTAAAAAAGACGGTAAATATACAGAGATATGAGTACAAAAACAAGATGAAAATAATGAAAACAAATTTTACAGTTGATGGATTCACCCTGAAAGGTACTCTTCATCTTCCCCCATGCCCTATGCCCCCCCTTGTTGTGGGCTCCCACGGCCTTGAAGGCAGCCGAAACTCTGCAAAACAGATGCTTTTGTCAAAAGTTCTGCCTGCAAATAATATTGCGTTTTTCCGTTTTGACCACAGGGGATGCGGCGACAGCCAGGGAAGTTTTATCAAGGACACCAGTATTGAAAAGCGCGCAAGGGATTTTTGTGCGGCGGTGGGCCATGTTCTTGGAATGGGGGTTACATCAAACCGAATTGCCCTGTTTGGCTCCAGTATGGGTGGTGCCACCTGTATCAAGGCCTGGCATGATCTTGAACGTGCTGGATTCAGGATTCAGGGTGCTGTTTTATGCGCGGCCCCCGTGAATACCCGGACCATGAAAAGGATTCCTCTGACAGGCGATGACAATCGCCCTGCCCTTTCTTTGGATTTTTTCAAGGAAAACCTTTTGTATGATCTTTCCGACCAGGCAAAGGCGTTGCATCATGTCATGATTTTCCATGGCTGTGCCGATGAGGTGGTCCCGGTGGAAAATGCCGATATCCTCTACGCCGCCATGCACCCCCCCAAAGAAATGATCCTCCATGACGGGGGCGATCACCAGATGAAAAAGCGGGCACACCAGCAGGATTTTGAACTAAAAATGACCGCCTGGTATAAATCTGTATTCAATCTATAGCCCCTCCCTGAAATAGGCAACCGCATGTAATGTGCCGTCTGCGATTTTTGGGGGGATAGTAAAATTACAACAATACGCTCTTAACACTACAGCGACACTTGTCTTTTTTTCATACCTAATGGGGTGGAAAATTATCACATTATAGCTGATTTAGAGCTATAAAATGTTCTATCGATAGGGACAATTTCGAAAGTGTCGCTGTAGTGTTAGAAATGAGTCCGCAATAAAAAAATTGATTTTCTTGACAGGTTATTTTTTTCGTGTATGATGTGAAAAGTCATTAAGATGACTTATTAAGTGTTTAAGTTTCTTCTTTAGATATTTTCCCCGAGAAATCAGTGATTATTCTTTAAGATCGAGACGATTTATTTTATTTCTTATTTAGGAGAACGCCTACATGGCAAATGGTACTGTAAAATGGTTTAGCGAGTCAAAAGGTTTTGGATTTATTGAACAAGCAGATGGTGGCAACGACGTGTTTGTACATCATTCCGGTATCAATGCGGCTGGTTTTAAATCTCTCAATGAAGGTGAACAGGTTTCATACGACATTGTACAGGGTCCCAAAGGACCGGCAGCTGCAAATGTAACCGTGATTTAATATCCCATTTTATCCCTGTGACATTTTAGCCCCTGAGTAGATTCCTACTCAGGGGTTTTTTTATTTTGATTATGATTTAGGGGATTTAGGACAGATCCAGATCCACCTTTTAGGGGATTTAGGACAGATCCAGATCCACCTTATTTTTTCACAAGTTCCTTGCGCAGCATCTCAAGGGCCATAGCGGCAAACAATTGTTTGTTGCGCTCACGGTCACCGCGGTCCAGTAGAAACCTTTGGGAATACGATTCCAAAGGACCTGCCACCCCAATGCATACAGTCCCCACAGGCTTATCTTCGCTCCCACCGGTCGGGCCTGCAATGCCCGTAGTGGATACAGCCCAGTCAGATCCGCCGGCGGCTCTGACGCCGGTTGCCATTTCAAGGGCAGTGGTTTCATCCACCGCCCCATTATTTTCCAGGGTTTCACGGGACACGTTAAGAATAGCTTCCTTGGCTGAATTGGCATAGGTGGTGGCTGAAAACAAAAAATAGTCAGAGGCACCCGGCACATCCGTTATCAGGTGCGCCACAAGTCCGCCGGTACAGGATTCAGCCACACTGAGTGTCTGCCCACGCTCTGTCAGAAGCCGCCCCACTTCCTGGGCCAGGGTCAGTCCCTGGTCTGAAATTACTTTAGGCCCAATTTTTTCCATCACCCACTGTTTAGCCTGATTCATCTCTGTGGCACCGTCCAGACCCTTTTGGGAATCGGACACCACTTCTTTGAGCCGGGAGAGTCTCACCTCAATCATGGGGAACCTGATCCTGGAACCCAGATGAATTCCAGGAAACTGCACACTGAAACCGGAAAGCGCCTTCTCAACTCTGGATTCAGGCATACCGAACACCATCAGGCGCATGACCTGAATTTCACCGGCCTGCCCGGTTATTTCATTCAATTGGGGTCTGACTTTCAAATCAAACATTCGTTCCATTTCCCTGGGGACACCAGGCATACAAAAAAACCGGCAATTGCCGATGATCATGGAAAATCCCGGAGCAGTACCATGACGATTTTCCATAAACTGAGCGCCTTCAGGCAGCATGGCCTGTTTTTCATTGGCAGGTATAAGGGGAACCCCGCGTTTATCAAAATACTTTTTCATGGAACTTAAGGCTGCAGTATCCAACTTAATTTTCACCCTGGCCGCTTTGGCCAAGGCTTCGGCCGTTAGATCATCAGACGTAGGTCCAAGGCCGCCTGTCATCACACAGACATCTGCGGCAGATGCAATGTTTTTAATCTCGCTGACCAGGGCTGTCATATCATCGCGCACAGCACTTGTCTTGATTACGGTTACCCCTGAACGTTTAAGTTGCCTACATAAAAATGCACTGTTGGTGTCTACTGTATCGCCAAACAGCACCTCATTGCCTGTGGAAAAAACATGGCCTTTGGTCATGAAAAAATCCTCTTAGATCAGTCTAAGTTATTAAAAAACATGGCATGGTTGGATGAAAAAAAAGCCGGGTTTTTCCTGAACCGGGACCCCACACCCAGCTGTTTTTTAAACTCTTTATCAATAAACGACTTTACATTACGGCGGGTCCAGCCCCAGGGGTGTTCAAAATTAAGATACAAGGAAAGGTCTCCATGGTAAAATTCATGGGTCACAAGACCTTTGGCATCTTCGCTGAACTTAGGCAAATTAAACACCGACAGATTCAGATAGTCAATATCTGATTTATGCGCCTTGATATAATCCAGGGTGCGGTGGGCTGCCGCCTCATCTTCATAATGGGTGCCGAAAAGCAAATATACAAAAGTAAGAATTCCTGCGGCTTTAAGATTGGCAAGGGTTGCTGACGCAAGTTCAAGATCCGTGCCCTTTCCCATTTCCTCCAGAACCTTCTGGTCGCCGGATTCAAGCCCGAGTTTAAGCATCTCACATCCGCTTTGCTTAAGGGCCCGGCAAAATTGGGGGTCAGCAAAATCCTTTTCAAACCGGACAAACCCGTACCACTTAAAAGTACACGTCTGCCTGGAAAGTGCGCGCAAAAACGCAGGCGTCACCGCATTGTCAATAAAATGCACAACCTCAGGATTGTGATTTTCGGCCATTAAGTCAAGATCCCCAAGCACTCGATCGGCCCGCTGGGTCGAATAGGGACGCGTTTCAGCTTTTTCAGGACAAAAACGGCATTTGCTCCAGTAACACCCGATGGATCCCCTGAAAGGCAAAATTTTTGCCGGGGCAATATAAGCATGGTTATCGGCAAACCCGTAATCCGGCACATAGTGCTTTTTTTCAATGCCAGGCTTTCCAAGCAGCGCGAGCAAAGGAGATTCTCCCTCCCCCTTGACCAGATGATCAATCAGACTTGAAAAAGGGTTATTAAAATCAGGACGGCTCATCCAGGAAGAGACCAATCCCCCGCCCATGACAAGTATTTTACCCGGAAAATTATCCCTGATCCATCCAGCCAGGGCAAAACTGACCAGGGCCTGGTTGAGATAGCAAAGGGAGATGCCGATCCAGGGGTGGTCCCAGGATTCTATTACAGGACGAAGTTTTTCTTCAAAATATGGAAAAAAAGGATTTTCCTGGTATAATGCGCCACTGTCAAGCAAGGCCGTTGAGTCCACCGAAGAGAGCTGGTTGTCCGAATAGTCACTTAAGCTGATTTTGAATCTTGATCGATCTACGGATACGGCCACCAGCCGATTCAGGTCATAGACCCGCTGGTGGTAGCGGTCAAAATTGGTGTACAGATCAGGATTACCAAGGTCATTTAAAAGGGCTGCTCTGTTTTTCAGCGCCCGCCGGGTCCAGGAATCGGTTGCCTTGTCTTTGCCCACGGAGTTGATCAGCCATAAAAGGCCGTCAACATTGGCGTCAACACATTTGCAGTCGATACCGTTTTCTTTTAATGCAGATGACAAAAGTGCAATACCGGCTGGCGGTTCACAGGGTTTTGCCACAGGGGGGAAAAGCAAAAGCATTTAAATCAGTCCCGAGCCAATATCATAAAGTTAAGATGCCTCCAAATGAAAATCATGCAGGACATAAAGGAGATGAAGATTGATTTTGGGTATATCATCTTCATGCGCTTCATGTTCTTCGTGGTGAAAAAACAGTCAATATATAGATGCCGAAGCTCAATAGTACCAGCTTTTTTTCATCTTTGTCCGGTCTTTTGATTTTTGTTTCTACAAATAGAAACGTTTTTTATTGACACCATCATGAAAACCATTTAATTTGGCCTTAAAAAAACATACAGAAAAGGGAACGTATGAAAACGTTTGCAACCAACCAGAAACAAACTTTATGGCGCTGGCATTTCTGGCCAATATGGCAATGGCTGTTGCACCGGTTTTCAAAGATGCTTTAGATTCTTGTGACATATCGCTGCAGCAGCTTTTACTTAAATTCATGGCTGTTGCGAGCCCAGGGCTGACAACATCCATGTCAGCCTTTTTTATTTTAAACAGCCATGGGCTGATATAGACTATCAAGACCCATACTCAACTCACAACAAAAGTTGAAAGATCTGTGCAGGTTACACAGACTTTCTCATAAAAGGATTTTTTAATGATATTAGACAGACTGCCGGACAAAGACCAATTTATCAAACTTGCCCAATCCGCAAATGTCATACCTGTGGCCACAAGGGTGCTTGCAGACAGTGATACACCCGTATCCATTCTGCAAAAATGCTATGAAAAGGACAAGGCGTGCTTTCTTTTAGAAAGTGTGGAGGGTGGCGAGCGCTGGGGCCGATACAGTTTTCTTGGGGTTGCCGCCTTTGGGCATATCAAAATTTTTAAAACCCATGTCCTTGTGGAAACCCGTCACGACACAAAAAAAATTGATCATGACAACGATCCTTTAAGCGTGATGCGGGACGTTATCAAAAAATTCACCCCTGCTGATATCCCGGATTTACCGCGGTTCTGGAGCGGGATCACCGGCTACTTTACCTATGAGATGGTTTCTTTTTTTGAAAATATTGACGTTTCCCTGCCCGAGGGCACCCCATACGGCCATTTTATCATTCCCGAGCAGATGATCATCTTTGACAACATCAAACAGACACTGACCTGCCTGAACATCTGTTACCTGTCCAAGACTGACGATCCGGCCACGGTCTATGATAATGCCAGAAATGACGTTGATATGCTTGTAAAAAATTTAGGAAAACCGTTTGTTCCCGGGCCCGCTCTCCCTGTTGCCGATACACAGCTTGTACCTGAAACATCGGCCGAAGAATACATGGAAGGGGTTAAAATCATCAAGGAACATATTGTGGAGGGAGATATTTTCCAGGCTGTATACTCCCAGCCCTTTTCATGCACAACAACGGTTGATCCCGTAATGATCTACAGGGCCCAGCGTTACATCAATCCGTCGCCTTATATGTTTTTCATGAATTTCACGGACCGGGTCATTGCAGGCTCTTCCCCTGAAACCATGGTGCGCCTTGAAAACCGGGTGGCAACCCTTCGGCCCATTGCCGGAACCCGGCCCCGGGGCAAAAGCGAACAAACGGACCGGACCCTGGCCGATGATTTGCTTAATGATGAAAAGGAAAAGGCAGAGCATGTCATGCTCATTGACCTTGGCCGAAATGATCTTGGTCGGGTGGCCCAGGCCGGAACGGTCCAGGTGACGGACACCATGGTCATTGAACGCTATTCCCATGTCATGCACCTGGTTTCCAATATCACCTGTGACCTGAAAGATGAGTGCGACGCCTTTGATCTTTTCAAGGCCACTTTTCCGGCAGGCACCTTGTCCGGTGCGCCTAAAATTCGGGCCATGGAGATCATTGGAAAGCTTGAGAACCGTCAACGAGGTGTCTATGGTGGGGCTGCCGGGTATATCTCCTTTACCGGCAACATGGATTTTGCCATCACCATCCGCACCGCTGTCATGGAAAACGACACATTAACCGTCCAGGCAGGGGCAGGCATTGTCTACGATTCAGATCCTGAAACCGAATTGAAAGAATGCATCAACAAGGCAAAAAGTGTTGAAATGGCATTAAAACTTGCTCTGTCACAAAGCCCAAAAGGATAGTAAGATATGAAAACCGCCATAATAGACAACTACGATTCCTTTACCTTTAACCTGGTGCACTATGTACTGCACACAGGCGCCCAGGCAGAGGTTTTCAGAAATGATAAGATCAGTGTGGAAGAACTTGAGAAATTAGGGTTTGACGCCATTATCCTGTCACCAGGGCCAGGCAGGCCTGAAGATGCGGGCATCTGCCTTGAACTGGTACAAAAGCTGTCAGGAAAAATTCCCATTCTTGGTGTGTGTTTAGGTCACCAGACCATTGCCCAGAGTTTTGGCGGCACCATTATCCATGCCAAGACCATTATGCATGGCAAAACTTCCGTGGTGGAAGCAAACGGCAAACACATTTTTTCAGGCATCAATAAGCCCTTTAATGTGATGCGTTACCACTCCCTGGCGGTTCAGGAATCAGACCTGCCCGACTGTCTGGAAGTGACGGCCAGAACCCTGGACGGAGAAATTATGGGTATAAAACACAAAACGCACCCCACCCAGGGGGTTCAGTTCCATCCGGAATCTTTCATGACCACCGTGGGAAAACGGTTGATCAGAAATTTTATCAAAGGAGCATGATATGGATTTTACAGATTACCTAAATACCATAGTAAACAGACAGAATCTTAGCCAGGACCAGATGGCAGACATGCTGAACACTATTTTTTCAGGACAGGCCACCGAAGCTCAGGTCGGGGCATTCATGGCCGCCCTTGCCACAAAGGGAGAGACATTTGAGGAACTGGCAGGTGCGGCCCGGGCCATGCGGACCAAGGCGGTACGTGTTCAGACCCTTGCCAAAAAGGTCATTGACACCTGCGGCACAGGTGGTGACGCCTCGGGGTCATTTAATATTTCCACCACAACGGCCTTTGTCATTGCCGGAGCCGGCGTAACCGTGGCAAAACACGGCAACCGGTCTGTCACCAGTAAATGCGGGTCCGCGGATGTACTTGAAGAACTTGGGATCAATTTAAGTGTGGACCCTGAAATTGTGGAAGAGGCCATCAACGAAATCGGCATTGGTTTCATGTTTGCCCCCCTGTACCACGGCTCCATGAAGTACGCCATGAAAGCCCGCACTGAATGTAAAATCAGAAGTATTTTCAACATGCTGGGTCCATTAACCAACCCGGCCGCCGCTTCATGTCAAATCCTTGGGGTATATGCACCGGAATTGACGGAAATGTTTGGAAAGGCATTGAATCTGCTGGGTGTGGAAAAAGCCTTTGTGGTCCACGGGCATGACGGCATGGATGAGATGACCACCACAGATCTGACCCGGGTGACGGAACTTAATGACGGCATGATTAAAACCTATGATGTGGACCCCTTGACCTATTTTGACGAATACGCCGACCCCAAGGATCTTTTGGGTGGGGATGCAAAACATAATGCCGCTATTACCCGGGCTATTTTATCCGGGGGAAGTGGTCCGAAACAGGATATTGTCCTGCTCAATGCAGGCGCAGGACTTGTGGCCGCAGATGCCGCCCCCAACATTGAAAAGGGTATTGAGATGGCTTTAAAATCCATTGAAACAGGGGCGGCCATGGAAAAACTTGAGTTACTGGCAGATTATACCAGGGAAAACGCTTAAACCGAAAGGCAGATAAATGCAAGGATTTCTCAACGCTGTTGTTGATGTTAAAAATGAAGAAATAAACCGGGCCAAAAGCAAAGTGCCCTTAACTGCCATTCGCCATGATGCCGAACAGACACCGGCGTCTGCCTCTTTTGCAGATGCCATGGCAGATTCAACCCATAAAGCAGTCGGTATCATAGCCGAGGTCAAAAAAGCATCACCTTCCAAGGGGGACATAAAAACCGATATTGACGTGGCCGCCTATGCCAAGACCTATACCCAGGGCGGGGCAAGGGCCATCTCGGTGCTTACGGAATCAAAGTACTTTAAAGGCACCTTGTCCGACCTTGAACTTGTGTGTCAAAACACAAATCTGCCCGTACTTCGAAAGGATTTTATCTTTTCCGAATACCAAATCTATGAAGCTAAAAAGGCAGGGGCATCTGCGGTGCTTTTGATCACCACCCTGCTCGACCCGGCCCAGCAGGCAGAGCTGACCTTTCTTACCCGGGAACTTGGCATGGAGCCGCTGGTGGAGATCAATTCAGAGTTTGAATTTGAACAGGCATATAAAGCACAAGCCCGGGTGGTTGGCATTAACAACAGAAATCTTGCTACCCTTGAGGTGGACACAAGTGTGGCAAAACGTGTGGCAAAGATTTTTCCCGATGAAATCATCCCCGTGGAGGCCTCGGGCATTTCCGGGCGTCCCGGCATTGAAGCCGGCATTGAAAATCGTATTTTCAATTTCCTTGTAGGAGAAAGCATTGTGCGCTCAAAAGATCCAGCCAAGTTTATCAAAACCCTTATCGGCATCAAAGCGGAGGACGACTAACAGCCATGGCTCAGTTTCCTGCATCAAAATGGCAAATCCCCCCCGGCCAAAGGCACAACGTGCTGGTAAAGATATGCGGCTTGACCCTTGTGGATAATGCCCTTGACTGCGTGAACGCCGGCGCGGATATCATCGGACTTGTCTTTTTTGAAAAAAGCCCCCGGCATGTAAGCACCGCCCAAGCCCGGGAAATTACCCGGGCCCTTCCCAAAGACGTGCCGGCCTGCGGGGTGTTTGTCAACGAAACCTTTGACACGATTATGCAGACCGTTTCAGCCTGTGGGCTTGAAATCATACAGCTGCACGGCGCAGAATCGCCTGAGCTTGCCGAACGTTTATCAGCCCAAAACCTTGTGGTGACCAAAGCCTTTTTTGCAGCAAGACCTCCGGAGCTTTGTGACACACAAAAATACAAATCCGCAGATTTTTGTCTGGCCGAGTACGGCAAAGGAATCCTTCCCGGGGGAAATGCAGAAACCTGGGATTACGACCAGGCCCTTGAAATGGCAAAGAAAGTGCGGCTGATGCTGGCAGGCGGACTTAACCCGGAAAATGTAGCGGATGCGGTGTCAAGAATACGTCCCCATGCCGTAGATGTATCTTCGGGTGTGGAAAAAACAAAGGGAATTAAGGACATTGCAAAGGTCACAGCCTTTATCAGGGCTGCAAAATCTGTTTATTTGCAGCCCTGATACGCCAATTTTTACTTAACCAGCAAATTACTCCCGGGATATATCTTATCATTAGGGGTCAAATTATTGAGTTGGCGTATTGCCGCCACACTGGTTTTATATTTCTGGGAAATCGACCACAGGGTTTCATCCTTTTGAACCGTATGAAACTGGTTGGTCTTCTTTGGTGTATTAGCTTTTGGTTTCTCTGTTTTTTTCTTTGCCACCTGAACTTTTTTCTTGGGCGTGGTTACCGACGCAGGTTTCTTCACTGTAGGCTTGGGTTTGACAACAGTTTTTTGAGGAGGCGTCGAGGCAACAACAGCCAATTTGCTTAATCGGCCTTCAAGTTTGGCCACACGCTCAATCAGGGTATCAAGCTTTAGGTTTACGGCCGTTTCAATTCGTGTTATCCGTTCATCAAAATCGGACACGAACCGTGATGCCGCTTGGTTCTCATTCCGATCCGAAGAGGATGCTATTTTTGCCAAAGAGATCTCAAGGGCAGAGACGCGTTCCTCAAAACCCGGGGCGACCTGATCGTCCCCTTTAGTCGAAACAGATTTCTGTTCACCGCTCTCTTGTGTAGATGACCCGCTGAAAAAAAAGAAAAAAACCAGGGCTGTGACCGCCATTGCAGCGATAAGAATCATGGTAAATTCATTTTTTTTCAGTAATGAGGTGCCCTGCTCAATGGCGGACACCCCGGGTTCATTTTTTTTCTGGCTTGTCTCTTTGTTCATTTGTTGGCTCCCGGAAGAAGATGTCTTAATGCCTCTTAATAGCATTTCAGTCTGTTATTTCAAGCCCAAACAATAATTTTTAGTACGCTTGTATAATTTCATCGAAGTCAGTGTACAGCGATTTTTTTTGGTAATTGCCTGTCAAGTACACCTTATCAACCGGCCTTGCATACTTGATATAAAAATTGAAATCCTGGAGCCTGGCGTAAAATTGTAAAAACACCGCCTGATCGGTTTCCAAATTGATCCGGCATTGATCAAGCAGTTGAAAGGCACTTGAGGCATGATGAACCATGAGATAAAAGCAGGCCGCTGACAAATATTTGCAGTTTATCTGCCTGTATAATTCCGGATAAAACTTGGAAACATAGAGGCTACCTGAAAAAACTTCATGGGAAACAATCAGTGTTTTTGAAATCTGTTTTCCGGTATGCCTGTCGCAAAGAAAATATTCCATACAGGTGTCGTCCCGGGCAAAGGTGAGTAAAAAACGATTGTACAATCTTGGAATCTGCTGATTTAAAAAATTATTTTCCCCGAATTTTGCTGTGATCATTTTCAACGTCCTGTTACCCCTGTCTGGGAATTCTGCACAAACCGGAATCCCCTTTGAAACCAAATTGTTCATACCAGTTACTTAACACCTTAAAATCACTGTGAAAAAATTCATCATTGGGGTCGAAGGCAGGATTGGCACTGAGCCGGATATTAAAACAGTCGGCTTTTCGGCACAACTCTAAAAGCATCAGTGTACCGTTGCCGCTTTGGAGAACAAAGGCCTTTAGATGATGGATGTGCACGGTCCTGTTTTGGGAAACAACCTCATTCAAGGCAATGGCACCAACGGGTTTGCCATAAACATTTTGAAAAACAAAAGAATGGACCTGTGAATGATTTTCGGCATATCCATATCCGGCAAGGCGACTTTTGTACTTACCATAAAAATAATCGATGTATTCCTGTTCCCGGGATACCGGTAACGTCTGTACATCCCTATCTGAATCTGCCTCAAAAGACTGATGATCACCAGATGAATCCATCCGTGACGATGCAGGTTCTATTGGGGTATCTACATTTAAAATATCTTGTCCTGAAAGCCACAACGGCAATGGATTAGTCGTTTTCAGACAGTTGAAGACAGCCCGGGTCATTTCAAATGGAACCGTTTCCAGTTTCAATTGATTGCCAAAATCAACAAAAAGTGATCTGGAGGATTCAAATACAAAATTTCTGGCAGATGAAGATTCAATTTCATCATCGAATTTTCCTGAATTAAAAATTTTTTTACAAAGGGATGAATCCATGCTGTTCCACGCACGGCAGATAAAAGGGCGGACCTGATAGATGCTGCACATTCCGTTTTCTAGAAAAATACAGGGCAATTCAGACTTGACTGAAAAAAGAGCGCCAATGGATTGTCCCCGGGTCCGTTGAAGTCGCTGCTCAATTCTGTCCATGAGCAGGAGAATCTGCTCTCCGGTAAAACATTCATGAATAAAGGACAGGATGAGCAAGGCTTCAATGGGCAGCACATGTATCTGGGAATGACAGCAGTAGCTGCAGCCCGGCCCGCATGCCACAGCGGGGCTTTGATTCGAACGTTCAAGGGCGTCAACAATATCATGGGCATATGCCATGACGTTTTTTAACACGGGAAGAACCGCGTCATTGATAAACCCGTTGTAAATTTTTTCCCGGAATTGGGCGTTCAAAATATCTTTGAATGCATTCTGGCATGAATCCCCAGGGATTGCTGTCATATAACCTCTCCAATGTAAGACAGAGAGGATTCTGTAACAAACCAAAAGGCTGTCTGAGCTTACTCAATAATAATAGTAAAAACCTGCGGCAGGTTATATAAAATTAAACCTGCCGTCAATATATCATTGCCATACGCAAGGATATAACCTTGAACCCCGGGTTTTAAATGTGTTAATGTCAACATTATTATCCGCTTGATATAGTTCAAAACCAGACAAGAAATCAGGAACTTGCTATGAGGTTGAAATCCTTATTCACCATATCGTTATTTCTTTTGATTTTCACACTGATTAATCAGTCTGTGGTTTTGGATGCATTTGCCCAAAACTTTTTTATTAATAAAATCGGAATGAAATTTGTCCTGATTCCGGCAGGGGCTTTTATTATGGGAAGCCCTGACTCGGAGAAGGGGCGGCAAAAAGACGAAAAACAACACAGAGTGGTCATCACCAAAAGTTTTTACATGTCAGAAACCGAAGTGACCCAGGGGCAGTGGGACCGCCTTGTCTCCCCGAACCCGTCATCCTTTAAGCTGGGCAATTACTATCCTATGGACACCGTGTCCTGGTATGATGCTATCGAATTTATTCGATTTTTGAACAAGAGAGAAGGCTCCCGCAAATACCGTTTACCCACAGAGGCGGAATGGGAATATGCCTGCCGGGCCGGCAGTCAGACGGCCTTTGCCACAGGGGACGTAACCACCTTTTCCTGCAAGGAACCGGAAGCAGCGCTTATTGATCATGCCTGGTACTGCTTTAATAGCGGTGGTTTCTCGCCGGCCGGAAATTTCAAGCCCCATCCGGTCAAACTCCTTAAACCCAATAAATGGGGCCTTTACGACATGCACGGCAATGTTCAAGAATGGGTCCAGGATGCATGTGAATGGCGCACCATCTGGAGTGCGGGAACCGGAACCATTACCCGAACCTATGTTGACAACATTACAGATCCTTTGGAAACAAAAGGTGGACACCGGGTGGTCAGAGGCGGCGGATGGTTCCAGAACAGCAAATACCAGAGATGCGCCTACCGCACCAATTACAAGCCCGTGGCCCGTCGCAACAGCTTAGGGTTTAGAATCGTCCGGGAACGGTAAACAACCGGCAAGTTTAGCCCCTGTCTTTTTTATCGAACAGCCTGAAAAGATAAATCCCTGCCCCCAGCATCACAAAATCCCTGATGAGCAGCCAGACTGAGGCCCAGAGTCCTTTGGTGGACCCCAAAGAAAAGCATCCGCAGTCAAATTCATGGCCCCGTATCAGATTAAAACTGATCAGGAAAATAAAGCCCACCAGCATGGCATTAATTAATAAAAGACCCGAGCGTTTAAGCAGACCAGTTATCAAGGTGATACCGCAGACAAGCTCCACAAAAGGTATAACAATGGCTAACACATTTATAATCTGGTGGGGAAAGACGGCATAGCCGTACAAAATTGTGGCAAATTGATCCGGTGACACGATTTTGTGCCAGGAAGCGAAAACAAAGGTGCATCCCAGAAACAGACGTAGTGCCCATTCAAAGAAATCCGTTTGGCCGCCCAAATCCATGAAAGAGGGGTTGGTGGGATCTTTAAATTTGAAACGGAATAAATTGCTCATAGGTCAGTTTCTTGGGCCGCCACATCAAACCCCATTTCCTCCCATTCAGCAAATCCACCGGCATACACCGCCACATGGGCAAAGCCCATTTCAACCAAACGGGTGGCAAATGTGTGGGAATCATGGCAGGTCACACCCGCACAATACACAAGGATCTCATCTTCGGGGGTTATTTTTGACAACAGCCTTTTTTTCTCTTCCTCAAAATCTTCCAAGGGGAAATTCAATGCCCCCGGAATATGTCCCAGGTCATAAATATCGGGCCAGCGGACATCAAGCACGATCACTGTCCCGGATTCCACCATTCGTTTGACTTTGAGGGGATTGTTGATCTGCATAACATTAACGGCATGGGCCTTGTTTGCCCCAGGCATGACCACACCCTGATTCGGATTCCACTGGCCTTTAAGGGCAATACCGTTAGGGGAGAGCGCATTAAAACCAAGGCTTAGCATTACACAGATACTTAAAAGAAAAAAGCACCCTATAATATCATGTTTAAGAATCATAACCGAGCTTTAATGGTTTTGAATATATCCACCCGTTTCTGCATGACAATAAGTCTAAGCCAGACTTCGAGCAGATGGGCCATCCTGGCCTCTTTGGTGGTATCTTGAACCTGATCAGGGTTTATAGAATCATGGCCTGGTTCTTTTAAACTTTCTTTGGTATCCACAGTTTGCTTTTGTACTTCAAGGCGGGAAATGGCGTCGAGGACATTCTCAGCATCAGGATTCCGGCTTGTATCAATCGTCTTGTAAATTTCAAGGGCATCGTCCATATATCCCTGTTTCTCGTACAGGCGAGCCAGAGCTAAGCTTGCAAAATTACCGGTCATTTTTCAGTTCCTTGATTTTTGGATTTTTCTTTGAATACCCATTCATCTTGGGCAGCCATTTCATGCTTATGTTTGGCCAGGTGCTTAATATATTCAATATCGGTTTTAAGTTTCAGTATCTCTTTTTCCAATTTTAAATTTTGATTGACAGCAATGGCCGCCTGGATTTCAAGCTGCTCCTGCCTGGATTTAAGCCGACTATAGTCCATGACCCCTTTTGTGGAAAAGAAAAACATAAATAAAAGGATAACCGCCCCTGCTATGGTCAGGTAAAGGCATATTTTTTCCATATGGGTCATTTTTATTTAAAAAAAATCCTTGTGAGCATTGCCATTTCCGGATTCGATGTGAGGCGGGCCCCCAACAAGTAGCAACCGGCCCCGAGACTGATGCTGATAACAAGGCCTGCTGCTTGAATTATTTTTGAACAGTCAGTCCAAAAACCCCATATCCATCGAACCAGGAAAAACATTATAACAGACATGAAAACCGCTCTGCAAGCGCAAACCAGTACCGCCCTGCCCCGAAGCCCGAAAGGCCCGGATGCGGATAGAAAAACAAATCCGGCCACAGCGGACAAAGATACGGCCAAACTAAGTCCGGTCACCCCCATGCGTTGCACAAAAAACCGGCACATCAAAAGATTAGATATAATGGACACCACGCCTGCCATAAAAGGCTGCCGAATATTGGACAACGCATAATGAAACGCCACAAAAAGGCGGGTTCCGGCAACAGCCCAAAGCCCAAGAATCATAAAAACAAGACATTGGCCGGTCTGATTCACTGCGGTCAGATCAAAGGCCCCTCTGCCGAACAGCAACGAAACAATGGGGCGGTTTAAGGCGATGATGCCTACTGTTGCAGGAATAATTAAAAAAAAAACCATGCGTACACCAGCATCAAACAAAAGGCTGAAATCCCGGGTTTCCTGTGTTTGATCAAAAAAATTAAATCCAGGCATTCCACCTGAAGATTTCCCGGCTTTCAGATAATGCGTACCGGCCATTGCAGACAACATGGGCAACAAAACCGTGGCAACGGGAGAGGCCACTAAAGCCAAAGGAAATTGAACCAGGCGTTCGGCATAATTAAGATAAGAGACCGCACCCGAATCAAGCGTCGAGGCGGTAAGTCCGGCCACCATCAGATTAATCTGAAAAGCTGCAGCCCCGATCATGGAAGGGACAAGGGTAATAAAGGCTTTTTTTACATGGGGGTGCACCCGGACAAAGACCTTAAAATCAAACAGGCCAAGCTTTACAAGGCTTGGAAGTTGAAAGACAAGCTGAACAATGCCGCCGCAGGTTACCCCAATGGCCAGAACGACGATTTTTGGCGAAAACCGGTTGGAAAACAGTACAGCGATAGTGATAATACAAAGATTGAGCAAAATTGGCGTGGCTGCAGGCACATGAAAATTTCCCCTGGCATGGAGCACACTCATAGACAGGGCCACAAAAAAAATAATGAACATATAGGGCGTCATAATCCTGAACAGCAGACAGGACAATGTATGGGAATAAGAACCAGCACCATACCCCGGGGCAAAAAGATCTATGAAAAAAGGCGCAAAATAGATTCCTAAACCCACCAGCACCGCCCCTGCAATGGATATAAAAAACAAGGCATTTAAAAACATGGCCGCAGCCTGGTCTTTTTTGTTTTGGGCAAACTGTTCTGCAAACAATGGGATGAAAGAGATACTTAAAATTCCGTCGGACATCATTTTCCGGATCAGATCAAAGGGCCTGAATGCAATAAAAAAAGCGTCGGACACCGTACCTGCGCCAAATATAAATGCAATGACCGCATCCCTTATCATGCCAAGAATTCTTGAAATCAGCGTAATCGAACTGATAGATGCCGCTTTTTTAATAAAGTGGGTCACAGGTTTTCCTTGACATATTTATCTGTTTTGTATATCTTACCGAATTTGATACAAGTTTTATTAATTATTTTTAATTTATTTTATGAAGGAGCTAGACCAAGTTGGCGAACCATAAATCAGCAAAAAAACGCGCAAAACAAAATCAGGTCAGACGGATGAGAAATAAATCCGCAAAAACCTCCCTTAAAACCCTTGAAAAGAAACTTCGTTCAGCTAAAGAAGCTGGTGAAAATACCGACGAACTGATGAAAAAGACCCAGTCTGCCATTCACAAGGCGGCTAAAAAAGGTATTGTTCACAAAAAAATGGCGTCAAGGAAGATCTCAAGACTGTTCAAATTTGCGAACGCATAAGTTACGCGCTTTTTGCATCATTTAAGCTCAGCCGGTCCAGACTATAAACCGGCGTCTGTCTTGTAGCAGGAACAGGCGCCGGTTCATTTTCTTGGATTTAAAAGTTGTTTGTCATTTGGCTGACCACACGTTCGGCCACACGTTCGGCAATGAGGTCAACAGCCTCCCGTTTATTGGCCTCATCATCCACGGTACTGCTCGATACTTCATAGGATTCCGTGGCTGAAAAATTCTTCACTGACCAAAGAATTTTTCCACCGGCCCCAGTCAAAACCACATCTATCCTCGCATTAACCTGTCTTTCCGTAACATCTTCCGAAGACGATCTGGACAATGTGGAAAAGGTGATAGATTGAACGGTACCTGATATTTTTTGGGTAGCATTGCCGGCATCCACAACAATGGTATCTGTTTTTGCGGTAATCTCCCGAATCAATTCGTTGGTAAAAGATATCCCGGCCCTGGATTCGGTGCTTTTGTTTTCAAATATGGACACAGAGACCCGGGTGACATCATTATGAATGAAACCACCGCCGGCCAGTCGGTATCCACACCCCGTACCAATCATCAAAAATGAAATAATCATCAGCCATGCAATACATTTTCTCATAAATTACACCACAATATTAACAAGGGTCTGTTTTTTACGAATCACAATGATCTTACGGATTTCTTTTCCGTCGATATACTTGACAATCCTTGAATCCCCAAGGGCGGCAGATTTAATATCATCTTCTCCTGCATCAGTGCCCATGGGAAATTTTGCCCGCAATTTTCCGTTCACCTGAACCACAACAAGCACCTCGTCGGTCTGCATGGAATCTTTTCTGAATTCAGGCCAGGGTTGTTTAAGAATAGAGTCCTTGCTCCCCATATGGGCAAATAACTCCTCGCAGAAGTGGGGAAGAATGGGACTGAGCAAGAGCAGTACATTTTCAAGGCAGAACCAAACCACGGACTTGAGCTCATCATCGGCCTTTTCAAGCGTAACCGTGTACATGGCATTGACAAGTTCCATGACTGCGGCAATGGCCGTATTGAAATGGAAATTAGTTTCAATATCTGCGGTCACCTTCTGGATCGTCTGATTCGCCTTGATATACAATTCTTTGGCCTGCTCACCCTTAAGTGAATCCGCCGACCCTTTGTACGCATCGATACCCTGAATGGTTTCCATGCAGGTCAACGCCAGACGCCAGACACGATTGACAAAACGATTACTGCCTTCGACACCATCTTCGCTCCACTCCAGATCCCTTTCAGGAGGCGCGGCAAAAAGACAGAACAACCGGGTCACATCAGCGCCGTATTTTTCCAGAAGCTCATTGGGATTGACCACGTTCTTCTTGGATTTGGACATCTTGATCACACGTCCGACATCCACATCCTTGCCGCACATGGTACAGACAAGCTTGCCATCCTTTTTCTCACCCTGCTCCGGAAACAGGAACCCATGCTCGGGACAGGTCATGGTCTCTTTGCACACCATCCCCTGGGTCAAAAGTCTGGTGAACGGTTCCTTAAAAGGCACAAGCCCCAGGGTATTGAGAACCCGCAAAAAATACCGGGAATAAAGAAGATGCAGCACGGCATGCTCCACACCACCAATATACTGATCAACGGGCATCCAGTATTCCACTGCTTTAGGATCAAACATACCCTTATCATACCGGGGAGAACAATAACGCAGGTAATACCAGGAAGATTCCACAAAGGTGTCCATGGTATCGGTATCCCTTTTGGCATCTTTTCTGCCGCAGGCTGGACAGGTGGTCTTGGCAAAATAGTCCAGGGTCGGCAAAGGAGACTGACCCTTATCCAGCAGATTGGCATTTTCGGGCAGAATAATGGGCAGATCAGTTTCCGGCACCGGAATCATCCCACATGAGGGGCAGTGAATCACCGGAATGGGCGTACCCCAGTACCGCTGGCGGGAAATGCCCCAGTCACGCAGACGGAAAGAGACCGCGCGCTTGCCAATGCCGGATTCTTCAAGCCAGTCCGCCATTTTTTCAATGGCGTCCTTGCTGTCCATGCCGTTAAATTGTCCGGAATTGGTCATAACACCGCGACCGGCATAGGCCTCGGTCATGGTTGCACCGTCAAGAGTCTCCCCTTCAGGCTGCACCACCACCCGGATTTCAAGCCCGTATTTTCGGGCGAAATCAAAGTCCCGCTGATCCCCGGAAGGCACGGACATAATAGCCCCTGTGCCATAGCCCATTAAAACGAAATTGGCCGTATAAACAGGAATCTTTTCGCCGGTGGCCGGATTGATACAGTAGGCGCCGGTAAAGACCCCTTCTTTTTCGTATTTTTCAATGCCTTCGGCTGAGCGTTCCTGCCTGGACACCCTTGCTACAAACTCGGAGACGACCGTCTCCTGGTCCGTACCCTTGGACAGGGTCTCCACCAGGGGGTGTTCCGGTGCCAGACACATGAAGGTGGCACCGAAAATGGTGTCAGGGCGGGTGGTGAACACATTGATCACCTCGTCACTGCCGTCCACCTTAAAGTCCAGCTGAGCGCCCACGCTTTTGCCGATCCAGTTTTTCTGCATGGTGGTGACATTATCCGGCCAGCCGGGAAGTTTATCACAATGAACCAGAAGGTCTTCGGAATAATCGGTTATTTTGAAAAACCACTGCCACAACTTTTTTTGCTGAACCACCTGGGAGCACCGCCAGCATTTGTCTTGCTCCACCTGCTCATTGGCCAGCACCGTCTGGCATTTCTCACACCAGTTCACATAGGATTCCTTGCGGTAGGCCATGCCCTTTTCAAGCATTTTTAAAAACAGCCACTGTTCCCAGCGGTAGTATTCCGGCCGGCAGGTGGCAATTTCCCTGTCCCAGTCATAGGAAAAACCCATTTTCTTAAGCTGGGCCCGCATGGACCGGATATTGTCATAGGTCCAGGCAGCCGGATGGGTATTGTTGTCAATGGCTGCATTCTCCGCGGGCATACCAAAGGCATCCCATCCCATGGGATGAATGACATTAAAGCCTCTCATGCGCTTGTAACGGACCACCACATCTCCGATGGTGTAATTGCGCACATGCCCCATATGAATCTTTCCCGAAGGATAGGGAAACATTTCAAGCAGATAATATTTTTCCCTGGACGAATCTTCTTTTACCTTGAAAAGCTGGGTATTTTTCCAGTATTCCTGCCATTTGGGCTCGACCTGGGAAGGGATGTACCGTTCCTCCATTATCTTAATTCCTTTCAAAAAGCATCTATATTTATAGTTGAACCTTTTTAGATGCCATAAGACAGACGAAATAGCAAAGGTATTTATGGCAATAACTTTAAATTTTTTGTAAACCCTATCTGTTGAGTATGGGTATTGATAGACCAAGTCAACCCTTGGCTGTTATAATGAATTATTAAACTAAAACCAAAGTTAAAGGCCTAACGTGACCGATATGCCGTATACCCCTGAAGATGTTATAATGCTGGCCGCATATGTTCTATTGGCGCTGGTGTGTTCGTTCCTTTGTTCCGTTGCCGAGGCGGTGTTATTAAGCATCACGCCTTCTTACATCGAAGCATTGGGGGAACGCAACCCAAAACATGCGGCACGCTTGCGCAAGCTGAAAAACGACAAGCTGAATCAGTCCCTTTCCGCCATTTTAACTTTAAACACCATTGCCCATACAGTGGGCGCCATTGGCGCAGGCGCCAAAGCCACCGTGGTATTCGGCAACGCATGGTTCGGCCTGTTTTCAGCGATCATGACGCTTATGATTCTCTTTCTTTCCGAGATTGTTCCCAAAACCATCGGCGCGGTTTACTGGTCCATCCTTGAGGTTCCAACCGCTCGGTTTGTTCAATCACTGATCGTGATCCTCTATCCTGTGGTCTGGATTTCCGAAAAACTGACAGCCTTTATTTCCCGTAGGAAGGTTGTCAACAATTCCAGCAGAGATGAGCTGATCGCCATGGCCTCCCTGGGGGTCAAAACCGGACAGCTTCACAGTAAAGAGTCGAGAATCATCGAAAACCTCCTTCGATTCGAAACACTTAAACCATCGGATATCATGACCCCGAGAACCGTTATTTTTGCGCTGCCTGAAGACATGAAAATCAGAGATGCCTGGCCCATCATCAGCCGAAAACCCTTTTCACGAATACCTATTTATACAGATAGCGTGGACAGCATCACCGGATTTATTCTCAAGGATGACGTATTGATCCACTCGACACAGGATTATGTAGCCCCCGGAATTCAAGGCCCAAAAAAGAACAATGAACGCTCAATACCCTTATCTGCAGAATATCCCCGGAATGGCAATTCATTTTTGTCAACCGGAGAAGTGCTGAATGTTTTAAAACGGGAAATACTCACTGTTCCAGAGTCCATATCCGTGACGTCTCTTTTTGAACAATCCTTGAAAAATCGCCACCATATTGCGGTTATCGTTAATGAACATGGTGGCACCGAAGGTCTGGTGACCCTTGAGGATTTGATTGAAAGCATTATTGGCATGGAGATCGTTGATGAGACTGACCGCGTAGAAGACATGCGCATCCTTGCGAGAAAACGATGGGTCAAGCGTGCCAAAAAAATGGGGATTAAAGATTCTTCGATTTAAACCGAAATGCCGCATGTTTCGTTTTCAGCTCCGGCAGACTTGTTACATTTAGGTTAAAAGTCAGATATTTATCTTGACCACATATAACTGAAATGATATAGACAGTGGTTTTATTGTCCTGAGCTGGACAATAAGCGTAACTGTTTTGTCCTTGCTCCGGGTTATATAATAAGGTTGATCCGGGGCTTTATATCCACAAGGAGGAAAAATGAGGAAGTACGAAACCGTATTCATTTCTGATTCGGACATGTCGGATCAGGCCCGTGAAGAGCTACTAGAAAGAGTCAGAAGTATCATTGAGAGAGAAAATGGTATTCTTCTGAACGTTGATGAATGGGGCTTGAAAAAATTGTCCTATGAGATCAAAAAGAAACTGCGCGGATACTATGTTTGCTTGACTTACGGCGGAACCGGAGCACTGGTTACAGAGCTTGAAAGAAATTTTCGTTTAAGTGATTTTATCATGAAGTTCATGACCATCCTTATCACGGAACACGTCACCGAAGAGTCTCTTAGACAAGAAGCTGAAGAGGCCAAAGCGGCAGCCCAGCAAGCTGAAGAATCAGCCACAAAAGCAGAAGCGGTACCCCAGGAAGCAGAAGTAAAAAAAGATCAAGGGGACGCGGAAGAAACAAGTGATAAAGCTGAAGAGAATGCAGATGATCAGGATGATGCGCAAGAGACAGAATCTAAAAAGACATCTGAACCTGCCGAAGAATCCAAGGAATAATTCAAGCACAAAGGAGATCAAGTATGTATAAAGGTCAGAGAGGCGGCGGAAAAAACAGATTCTATCAGCGCCGGAAAATCTGCAGGTTCTGCGTGGACAGCTCCATGGAACTTGACTACAAAAATCCCAAAGCACTCAAGCAGTTCATTACTGAACGGGGCAAAATCATTCCCCGCCGCATCACAGGGACCTGCGCCAAACACCAGCGCAAGCTGACAGTGGCCATCAAGCAGGCTCGGCAGATTGCACTTTTGCCCTTTGTGGGTCGTCCCTTAAATTAAAATAAAAAAGATTTTCACAGGTTTTTGGGATATGCCGTTATCCATAACACACCCGGCTTTCATCAGGGAAACTTTGACAGGCATTCTTTTTTGTCTATTGATTTATGGCGTGGTGTTTGCGTCCCCCCTGCTTGGTGTGTTTGTTCTTCTGTTTCTGCCCCTGCCGGTGCTTTTTTACCGTCTTAAACTTGGCAGAAACAGTGGGGCATTTATTGCTGCAGCAAGTTTTTTTATACTCGTTCTTATGGCCAAAGGCTTCGCTTTTGACACACTTTACTTTGGGTTGCTTCTGGCAACCGGTATGGTTTTAGGAGAATGCCTTGAGCGGCATATGAGTATTCAAAAAACCATGGGTCTGACCGCTCTAATAGCGGCTGGCGCTGTCGTTTTAGTGCTTATGATCTACACCATCAGCCAGGGACGGACATTATCCGCCTTAATGACGGATTACATAAATCAGTCTTTAAGTATTGCCAAACAGCTCTCTCCTGAAATCGGAATGAATCAGGATATGACCCAAAAGCTGATATCATCCATGATGATTGTCATGCCGGGCATGTTCATGATTTCTTTTATAACAACCCTGTGGTTGAATATCCTGATTATCAGAAAGATTTTAAAATACAAGGGTATCACCCTCAAAAGCATTGAACACTTAAATCGATATAAAGCGCCGGACATGCTGGTCTGGGTATTTATCGGTTGTGCAATGGCTTTAATGATTCCCACAGGCCCCGTGAAAATATTTGGCATCAACTGCCTGATTGTTTTAATGCTTGTCTATTTTTTTCAAGGAATTGCAGTTGTCTCCTTTTTTTTTCAGAAAAAAAACACACCCATGGCTTTGAAAGGATTTTGCTATTTTCTCATTGCCGTACAGGTGTATGTTTTAATCCTTGTCATTGTTCTTGGTTTTTTTGACCACTGGATTGATTTCAGGAAACTTTCTGCATCACGAAAATAAAATATATGCCGAACCGTAAAATTACGGCCGGATTGGAGGTTTACAATGAAAGTAATATTAAAGGAAACCATCGACACTTTGGGTATCGCTGGTACCGAGTGCAAAGTGGCGGAAGGATATGGACGCAATTATCTGCTGCCCCAGGGTAAAGCGGTTATTGCAACCCCTGCCAATCGCAAAGTTATGGAGCAGGCCCGGGCTAAACTTGAACTTCAGATTGCAAAAGAAAGAAAGATTGCCGAAGAGATGGCAGCAAAAGTCAAAGAAGTTGCGATTACAATCAAGGCCAAGGTCCGCGAGGAAATTTATCTTTACGGTTCTGTAACCTCCCATGACATCAAAGATGCTCTGGATGCACAGAATGTTGAAGTTGAACGCCGTGCCATTCTCCTTGCAGAACCTATCAAGGAGACCGGTGAATACAAGGTACCCATCCGTTTATATAAGGATGTTGAACCGGAAATCACCGTAACGGTTGTAGCAGAAGATAAACAGGAAAAATAGTTCCGACATATGCCTGCAGAATTTTGGAATCCAAAGTTCTGCAGGTGTCTTTAAAGGTCATTGATGGCAAAAAAAGAATCCGTTCAATCAGATCATCTGCTTAATCGTACCCCGCCCCATGATACAGATGCAGAAGCCTCACTTCTGTCCGCCATCTTTATAAATAATGACAGCCTGTTTGACATTATTGAAATCCTCAAACCCGATGATTTTTATAAAGGGGCGCATAAAAAAATTTTCAGGGCCATCACAGAACTTTCCAAAAAAGAGGAACCTGCTGACCTTGTGACCGTTGCCAATCACCTTAATGAAAAGAATGAATTGGAAGGGGTTGGCGGACCTGCTTTTCTTGCAGCCATTTCCGATGCAGCACCGGTGGCGGTCAATGCCGTGCATTATGCCAGGATCATCCGTGAAAAATCAACGTTGCGGCAGCTTATCAATGCATGCTCTGCGACCATTGAGCGCTGCCTTGAAGACAAAGGTGATTTTAAAGATATACTTGATGAGTCCCAGGGATCAGTCCTGAAAATTGCCGACCGGCAGTCCGGCAGTCCTTTTAGGCCCCTATCAGAGCTCATCAACCTGAACATTGACCAGTTAGAAGAGCTGCAGGGCAAGGAAGGTGGACTTGCAGGACTTTCGACCGGGTATCCAAGGCTTGACAGAATCACATCCGGACTACAGCCTTCGGATCTTATTATTCTGGCTGCCCGCCCCTCCATGGGAAAAACCGCATTTGCCCTGAATATTGCCAGAAATGTCGCATTTCACTACCGCAGACCCGTGGCGGTATTTTCCCTTGAAATGTCCAAAGAACAATTATCCATGCGGCTGTTAACATCCGAAGCACGGGTGGATGCCAACCGGCTACGCAGCGGGGTGTTCAGCCCCGAAGACTGGCAGAATTTTACGGATGCGGCAGGCGTTCTCAATGAGATTCCAATTTTCATTGATGATACACCGGCCATATCGGTTATGGATCTTCGGGCCAAATCCAGGAAACTGTTCCAAGTTAATAAAGACATTGGATTAGTGATCATTGATTACCTGCAGTTAATGAAATCATCCATCCATTCTGATCGAAGGGATCTTGAAATTGCCGATATTTCAAGGTCGTTAAAATCCCTTGCCAAAGAACTTAAGATTCCGGTTCTCGCGCTATCCCAATTGAACCGTGCCCTTGAACAACGCTCGGACAAACGGCCCATGATGTCTGATTTACGCGAATCAGGCGCCATTGAACAGGATGCGGATATTATCTCCTTTATTTACCGGGACGAGGTCTACAATAAAGAGCCGGATAACCCCAAAAAAGGAACAGCAGAAATCATTGTTGCCAAAAATCGTAACGGGAGTATTGGTACTGCACACATGGTATTCAACGGCCAGTACACCCGGTTTGAGGAACTGGCACCCGAAGCCTATCAGGGATTTAAATGAAACGCATTGTCTACGGCACCCTTGACGGGCTGAACAAAGCCCAGATAAACCGGATTGAAAATCTTTACAACCTCAAATCACCACCGGAATATATTCTTTCCCGGCAGGCAGCCATCGAAATTGTTGCCATCAGCCGGGATATCCGCCGCCAGATCGGCCTTCTTCTGGAACGAAACGGAAAAGTCATCTGTGTCATTGCGGGAGAACCCCATCGCATCGTTATCCCCGTGACACCGGATTTTCAACCCGGCCCTGGCCGACTTAAGGGGCTGCGCTGCATCCATACGCATCTATCCCACGAGCCCTTGACACGGGATGATCTCACCGACCTTGCCCTTCTGCGCCTGGATTACATCACCGCCATCTGCCTGAATGCCGATGGGACCCCTGGTCCTGTGTACTCCGCGCATATTCTGCCAGATCCCAAAGCAGATCCATACAGAATACTTCCCGGCACATCCCTTGACCATCTCAATATAGACTGCCAGTCTCAAATTTTTGAACTTGAATCCGAACTTTCCCAACACAACCGTCAGCACAGCCCGGGAACCAGCCGGGAAAATGCTTTTTTGATCAATGCGGCAACCCAAGAGGTCAATTCTGCACACGTCTCTATGGATGAGCTCAAGGAATTGTGCAAGACAAGCCGGATCAACGTGGTGGGCAAAGCCATCCAGCAAAGAAAAAAAATTGACCCTAAGTTTGTGGTGGGCAAAGGCAAATTATCAGAACTGATTATCAAGGCCATCCAGAATTATGCCACAATGCTAGTCTTTGACCGGGAACTGAGCCCTTCCCAAATACGATCCATCACCGATTTTGTGGAGATGAAGGTCATTGACCGTACCCAGCTTATACTCGATATTTTTGCCAAACAGGCCAAATCCAGTGAAGGCAAATTTCAGGTGGAACTGGCCCAGCTGGAATATATGCTGCCCCGCCTGATCACGAAAAATACGGCCATGTCCAGGCTGACAGGTGGAATTGGCGGCAGAGGCCCTGGAGAAACTAAACTTGAGGTGAACCGCCGTCGTGCACGGGAGCGTATCACCAGGCTGAAAAAAGAAATTAAAAAAATCCGCAAACAGCGTACCCAGCAAAAAGCAATGCGAAATAGAAAGGCGCTGCCGGTCATTTCCATTGTAGGATATACCAATGCCGGTAAGTCAACGCTACTCAACACCCTGACCCAGAGCAACATTATTGCCGCAAATCGGCTGTTTGCCACCCTGGACCCCTCCTCACGAAGGCTGAGGTTTCCCCGGGATAAGGAAGTGATCATCACAGATACCGTGGGCTTTATCCAGAATCTGCCCAAGGAGCTTTTAGAAGCATTTCACGCCACTTTAGAGGAACTTGAGCAGGCAGATGTCATACTTCATGTTATTGATATTTCAAACCCCAGGTACATGCAGCAAAAAGAAACCGTGGACCAGTTGCTGAACTCTTTGAACCTGAATAAAATCCCCACATTGTATGTATTCAATAAAATGGACCTGGCTGATTTGGAAAATTTTGATTCACCCTGGCTGTTAAACCAGGGAATTGTGATTTCAGCACAAAAAAAATCAACGCTTACCCCTTTGGTTGAAAAACTCGAAGCCATGGTATAAGGCTCATTATCATTTTTTACCAAAACCCGGGTTGAAAAAAAGAGACATATACTTTAACATATTTAACATAAAAACCACTTGCCTTGGAATTTCATATGGAAATACGATTAGACCGGTTAATGGAAGAAGAAAATATCAAAGAAGACTCAATGGACGTTCCAGACTGTTTTGGGGAATTTGATAAAAACTGCAGACTCTGTTTTGATTATTGCGCGATATCCATAAAATGCTGCGTTATGCAGTCCCGTCATCCCAAAATTGATATTTTGGAAAAGCTTTTGATCTACAATGATTACGCAGTAAAACCCAACTGATTATTTGTTTTCAATGATTCCAATAAAAAGGGTATCTTGTGGGCTCAGAACTTGGGAAAAAATTAAATCCACCATTTTGTTTGCCGTATTCTTCGTTTAAAACCCACCTGCTTCAAGTTTGTTGGTCAGATATGTAACCTGCTCGTAACGTTGACCTTTTTGCTTCATTTCCTTTTCAACCGCATTGACGGAATAGATCGCTGTTGCATGGTAACGTTTAAAACTGGCCCCAATTGTTTTTATGGGTTGGTCGGTATATTTCTTTGATAGAAACATTGCCACCTGGCGGGGTTTGACAATGCGGTGTTTCCTGGATTTAGAGATAAGTTCTTGTTCAGAAACATCAAATGCGTCACAGACCAGTTTTTTGATCAGATCAATGGTTATGCGTTTTCGCGTCCCATTCATTTTTCCAAGCACACGCCTGGCAAGCTCAACGTCAATGTTCCGCTTCATCAGCTGCCCCCTGGTAACAACGCTTAAAAGCGCACTCTCAAGCTGGCGGACATCACTACACGCCTCTTGGGCAATATATTCGGTCACAGGTGTGGGCAAAACACACTGAATGGCCTTGGATTTCTTGTTTAAAATTTTTACCCGAGTGGCAAAATCAGGCGCTTTGATCTCCGTAACGACCCCCATATTCAGCCTGGATTTTAGGTTTTCGTTTAATTTAGGGATCTCATCAGGTCGGTCGCATCCTGAAAAAATAATTTTCTTATCGGCATCAATCAGATAGTCCAGGGTCATGGCAAGCTCTTTTTGGGTGGCGGACTTTCCGGTCAGAAAATGAACATCTTCCAGGATCAGCACATCACATTTAAGGCGGTATTTTTCCTTAAACCGGTCAATACTATTATTTCTTAAGGAATAGATCATTTCATTGGTAAAATCCTCGGCCGTGACATAAAAAACCCGCTGGCCCCCATTATGCGTGAGCATATGATGGCCGACAGCCTGGGACAGATGGCTTTTTCCAAGACCTGTCTTGCCCAGAAGAAAAAGCACTCCAGTTCCGTTAAGCTTCCCCTGAGCCAGATATAAAGAGGCCGTATAGGCAAAGCTGGAATTGTCCCCCACAACAAAATCATCAAATGTAAAATTCTTTTTAAGCATGCGCCCGCAATTAAATGCCGGGGTCATACCGGGAAGCTGCGGATGAAATTCTGCCGGTACACTGTTAGCTATCGGGATGACGGGCAGCACCCCAGTTGTTTTTTGTGCCCGGCCTTTTTGAGTCTGGCCGGAACCTGATTTTATTTTTTTTTTGCCTACCTCAAATTCAATGCGGACTTTATGCCCCAACCGCAAAAAACCGTCTTCAAAATACCCCATATAGTTCTCTTTGAGCCGTTTGACATAGAAATCATTGGGCACCGACAGAACAATAGTTTCAGCATTGTGGGCGGATAATATCACGGGTTCAATCCACATTCGGTAACAATGGTCTGGAACTAATTCTTTAATATGTGATTTTACTTCTTTTAAAAACGAATCCATTGAGCAATACAAAGCCTTCCAAACAATACAAAGCAAAGCCGATAATATAAAGTAACGCGGCTAATAATTAGGATTGACATTAACAGTGGTTATAATGATTGTAGTATTTTGATTTGAGGTTTTATGTGAATCTGATTGATTGGTCAAATGTGATAAAGATAGTTAGGCCTCAGTTAGAAAAACGTGTGGTATATTTTCTCAACGACCTGTTTTTATAACATTTTTTTTGTGGAACAAACGAAATGCGTTCTGATTACAATAGGTTCGACAAATCCCTATTTTCAAAAGGTATTTTTTGAAAAATTAAATATTCGCAAAGAATGTAAAAAAAATTTTCTTCGATTTTTACCGATTTTCTGTGAATTTCTTCAAATTAAACAAAAGTCTAAAAAACCGATCAACCCTCAAATTTATAAGGGTTTCACAAATTCATTCCTAAATTGTATTTACACCCTGTTTAGTCAATAGTATATTTTTTGAATTTAACATATAAATGAAAGTAATATCTAATTATGAATACCCAATCAGACCGGCCTGTTCTTGGCATAACCATGGGAGATCCTGCAGGTATCGGCCCTGAAATAATAATTAAAAGCCTTGCCGACCCTGAAATTTTAAACTCGTGCATCCCTGTTGTTTTAGGTGATATCGAAATACTTAAAAAAGCGGATGTTGATTCTGAGATACTTCCAAAGTTAGCCATAACAGACGAATTAAATTGCGATTTATCTAATTTTCCCAAGGGGTTTCTGATGTGCCTTTCCAACCTGAACCCGGATGTGGCTAAACTTGGGCACCCCACCGTAGAGACCGGAAGCGCCATGGAAACCTATATCAATGCGGGGGTAGACCTTGCCCTGTCCGGTGCGATTGATGCCCTGGTCACAGGCCCCATTACCAAAACAGGCCTGAAATTGGCCGGGTCATCCTTTCATGGTCATACCGAGTTGATTGCACATAAAACAGGCACGGACAATTTTGCGATGATGATGGCAGGCCCCCGCCTAAAAGTGGTTTTAACGACTATTCACATACCCTTGTCCCAGGTGCCGGAACGACTGAGCAGCCAGGAAATAACAAGAATTATAAACCTGACCCGGAACACCTTGATCACAAGGTTCGGCATAAAAAGCCCCAGACTTGCCGTGGCAGGCCTAAATCCCCATGCCGGCGAGCAGGGCATGTTCGGTAACGAAGAGGCGGATATCATTTTACCCGCAATAATAGAGGCACAGGAAAAAGGGGTTGATATTAGAGGTCCGTACCCGCCAGATACCGTTTTTTTTCAAGCTGTTGAGGGGCAATTTGACGCCGTAATCTGCATGTATCACGACCAGGGGCTGATCCCTTTCAAGCTGGTGCATTTCAGGGATGGAGTGAACACCACCATCGGGCTTCCCATTATACGTACATCCGTGGACCACGGTACCGCCTATGATATTGCCTGGACAGGAAAAGCAGACCCATCAAGCATGAAAGAGGCCATTAAAATGGCGGCCGGCCAAGCGATTAATCAAAAAAAGCATGGCAATAGTAATGCCAATTGACCACATCATAATTAAAGGCGCCAGAACCCATAACCTTAAAAATATTGATGTCAGTATCCCCAAAAATAGCCTGACCGTGGTCACCGGACTTTCAGGTTCCGGTAAATCCACCCTGGCCTTTGACACGCTTTATGCCGAAGGCCAGAGACGCTACGTTGAATCTTTATCCACCTATGCCCGCCAGTTTTTAGGCCAGATGGATAAACCGGATGTAGATGCCATAGAGGGGCTGTCTCCTGCCATTGCCATTGAACAAAAAACCGCCTCCCACAACCCCAGATCTACGGTGGGAACCGTCACGGAAATCTATGATTACCTGCGCCTGCTTTTTGCCAGGGCCGGCAGGTCCCACTGCCATATCTGCGGTAAACCCATTTCATCTGCATCCATCGACCAGATCATACAGAGCATCCTTTTTCCAATGCCAGAAAAAGCACAGAAAATAATGGTGCTGGCCCCTGTGGTCACAAACAAAAAAGGCGGGCACGAAAAACTTATCCATCATCTGAAAAAGGAAGGATTTGCAAGGCTTAAAATAGACGGGCATGTCTGCTTAATTGAAGATGCACCGGCACTTGATAAGAAAAAAGCACATGCCATAGATGTTGTGGTGGACCGGCTGATTTTAAAACAGGGGATCGAACAACGACTAACCGATTCCGTTGAAGCCGCACTGGCCCTTGCCCAAGGTCAGGTGGTCATTGATAATCTGGATCTAAAAACACAGACTCTTTTCAGTGAAAAATCCACCTGCCACACCTGCGGCATCTCTTATCCGCAATTTTCTCCCGCCAGCTTTTCATTTAATTCCCCCCAGGGTGCATGTCCCCATTGTGATGGTCTTGGTTATTTAAGGGAGTTTGATCCGGCCAAAATTGTCGCGAACCATCACTTGTCCCTGCGCCAGGGAGCGGTATTACCCTGGGCCGGAAAGGATTCCGTACGTCATATGGAATTTTTAGACGCCCTAGTGACCCATTATAATGAAGATATCTACACACCTTTTAAAGACCTTTCCACAACCTTTCAAAAAGTTATTCTCTTTGGGTCCGGCACCCATAAAATTCCTTTTTATGTTGAACAAGCCGACAAAAAAATCGTTTATGAAAAGACATTTGACGGCGTAATTCAACAACTTGCCCACCGTTTCCAGGAGACAAAATCAGCATCTGTCAGACAAAACCTTGGCAAATACATGGGCCAGAAAGTCTGCTCTAAGTGTAATGGTTCCCGCCTGAATTCCGGCGCTTCGGCAGTACAGGTGGCAGATAAAACCATCCACCAGATCACGGCCATGTCCGTTAAGCAGGCAGATGATTTTATAAACAGCCTTCATTTGACAGGCAGGGAAAAAGCCGTATCTAAATCCATTCTTACAGAATTGTCCCAAAGGCTTTCTTTTCTTGAAGATGTGGGCCTTGACTATCTGACCCTTGACCGCTCCGCAGCAACCCTTTCAGGCGGAGAAAGTCAGCGCATCCGGCTGGCCACCCAGATAGGTTCAAAACTTTCCGGAGTCCTTTATGTGCTTGATGAACCCAGCATAGGTCTACACCAACGGGACAATGCCCGCCTGCTCAGTACGCTGATGCATCTAAAGGACCTGGGCAATACCGTACTGGTGGTGGAACATGATGAAGAAACCATGCTGGCCGCAGATCACATTGTTGATGTGGGTCCAAAGGCAGGTGTTAACGGTGGTCAGGTGATGTTTTCAGGTCCGCCCGAAGAACTGGTCAAAGCATCCTGTCTCACTGGGCTGTATCTTTCCGGAAAACGAAACATTCCTGTACCGGAGACCAGGCGAACCGGCACCAAAACATTTTTAACGGTCCAAAAGGCAAGTGAAAACAACCTTAAGGATATTGATGTCTCCTTTCCCATAGGGTGTTTAACCTGTGTAACAGGCGTATCAGGATCAGGAAAATCGACCCTGGTTCTGTCAACCCTTTACCAGGCCCTTGCAAGCACCATTAACAAATCTGAAAAACCCGTGGGAAAACATGCCGCCATTTCAGGCATGGAATATATCGACAGGGTTATCCATATTGATCAGTCCCCCATCGGCAAAACCCCGAGATCCAATCCAGGCACCTATACTGGGGTTCTCACCCATATAAGAGAATTATTTGCACAGACGCCCGAGGCAAAGGCCCGGGGCTACAAGGCCGGGCGGTTCAGTTTTAATATCAAGGGCGGCAGATGCGAATCCTGCCAAGGAGACGGCATCATCAAAATTGAAATGCATTTTCTGCCTGACGTTTATGTCACCTGTGATGTGTGCAACGGCATGCAATTCAACAAAGAAACCCTTGAAATAAAGTTCAAAGGAAAAAACATAGCCCAGGTTCTGGATATGACCGTCAATCAGGCCCTTAAATTTTTTGACAATATATCATCAATTCGGCACACCCTTTCCACGTTAGTGGAAACAGGGTTGGGATATATCAAACTGGGCCAGGCGGCCACAACACTATCTGGCGGGGAAGCCCAGCGTATAAAAATTGCCAGGGAGCTGTCCAAGAAAAGCACGGGAAAAACCATTTACATTCTCGATGAACCCACCACAGGCCTGCATACCGATGATATCAAAAAGCTATTGGCCGTGCTGAACAGACTTGTGGATGCAGGCAACACCGTGGTGGTTATTGAACACCACCTTGATGTCATTAAATGCGCGGATTATGTCATTGATCTTGGCCCTGAAGGTGGAGACCAGGGTGGGCAGATCATCGCTGAAGGCACCCCGGAACAAGTGGCCTCTACACCGTTGTCCCATACGGGCTTTTACCTGAACCGGGTTTTGGCAAATTAGTGCGTGAACAAAAGACCGTGTTTGGACGAAAAGTTACCCATATGCAAGGCGCAGAAAAGGTTACAACCGGAGCATACTAACGTATGTGAGGATTGTAATTTTTTTTGCAACGCCGCAGATGGGTGACTTTTCGTCCAAGCACAAATCAACATTCGTCACAATAGTTCTCTACCATACAGGACCCGTCCACCAAGCAGGCAAAGGCGATCTTTTCTGCCTGGCCGCGTCGTTTGGCGGACACCGTTTCAAATTCATTAGGTAAAGATTTTATCATATGATGATCAGGCCCGGGAACGGCAGATATCCCCTCCCCTTCCACCTTTCCGGTGTTACCTGAAATCAGTTCAGCATCCTGGCCATTGGTGACCACCACAAAAGGGATCTGGTAATCAAAGATCAGCCGCGACAATGCCAGCGTCGGCAGACGCCGGGTCACAAGAGAACCTGGGGCATAATTAATCATCATGACGGCGCGCTGATTCATGTAAACCAGAAAATCAGCAATCACAACCGCACTACGTTCAGTGGTTTGGATAGTTATTTCCCGCCGCGCCTCAATATCTGACTTATCAAATCCCAGATCGTTTACCAGATGACGGGCAATTTGCTGACGATACCGTTCATCATGGGTATCTGTAATGGCTTTGCCACTTAAAAAATCAACAAGCTCACCCAGGATCAAGTGATGGGAATTGTCACTCATAACGTCCCCTTTAATTTTAATTAAGTTATTGACCTTATATGCAGAAAAACATTATGAATGCCATAAAAAATTTATAAAAAGGGTGTATCAGTCATGCTGGATTTTCTTCCCACACCGGTTAAGGGGGTACTTTCATTTATTGGATATCTAATAAACACGCTTTGTTTGACTGTGCCTTTGATTTTAACATCTTTTTTAAAATTTGTTCTACCTTTTAAAGGGGTTATTGTATTATTGGACAAAATTATTATTTGGCTTGCAACCCTGTGGATCAGTATCAACGGCGTGAATTGTGACCTGTTCAACAGGATAGACTGGCAGGTGAAAGGCTTGACCCAGTTAAAAAAAAAGGACTGGTATCTTGTCATATCCAACCACCAGTCCTGGGTGGACATCCTGGTACTGCAAAAAATTTTTAATCGCAAAATCCCTATGTTGAAATTTTTCTTAAAAAAAGAGCTGATCTGGGTACCATTTCTGGGGCTTGCCTGGTGGGCGCTGGATTTTCCGTTCATGAAACGGTATTCAAAAAAATTTCTAGAAGCCAATCCCCACCTGAAGGGAAAAGATCTTGAACAAACCCGCAAGGCGTGTGAAAAATTCAAACATACCCCGGTGTCAGTGATGAATTTTGTGGAAGGCACCCGGTTTACCCCGGAAAAACATGAATGTCAAAACTCGCCCTTTGAGCGGCTCCTTTTGCCCAGAGCAGGCGGTATTGCTTTTGTGCTGAGCTCCATGGGCGAATACCTTCACCATATTGTGAATGTAGCCATTGTCTATCCGGGCGGGGTGCCGACCTTCTGGGACTATATTTCAGGCAAAACCAAACAGATCATTGTGGACGTGGATGTATTCCCTGTGGGTGAACAGATGATTGGTGATTACTTCAATAATGATGTGTATAAGAAACAATTCTGTGATTGGCTTAATAAGATCTGGCAGGAAAAGGACGAAAAACTGAAAAAACTGCTTCTTTGTGAATCGGCGGACAGGCCATCGGCCTGGTTAGGGCAATCACATATAAAAAAAATCAAGAATTAAAGGGGCTTTGATAAACTTATTTAAAATTCAGAGCATTGGAAAGGGGCCAATAAAAAAATCCGTTTTTTCGCGGGGAGGTGTTTTTTTCTGTAGACCCGGTCTTTAATGAATAGCACCCTTTTTTATATTTTATAACAGCCATGGGCTGATCTGGCTTTATCTTATCACCAACCAGTCTCAACCCACAACAAAGAATGAAAAAGGAAATTTCAGTAACTTAATTGTACCCTTCCTATAAAAATATCAGGCTGTTTTTCTGTCCATGTTTTCACTTCGCGGGTGCTACAACTTTCTACGGATTCCCGCGATTGAGAGAAGACCGAAAGCCAAGAGGAACATGGTGGCAGGCTCCGGAATTGTGGTCGTGGTTATGTTATCGACAAGTAATACTGAAGGCTCATAAGAAGAATAAGAATAGTTATCCGGATCAATAGAAACACCAAAAATGATAGCGTAGTCTGCTTTAGAATCAGATTCAAACTTATAGGAAAAGGGTTGCCATTCAATTGGAAATACAACCAATTCTTCAAATGACATCGTGACTATTGTTTCTATAAGGTCCCCTGAGTTAAGATTATAAACGCCAAAGTACCAAGAATCTGTAAGCAGGCCACTATCAAAGCTTAAAAAATTCCAGTCAAATGAAATAATATCCCCTGTAGACCAACTCAACTCCTGATAAATATAAGTGTCTCCTGTTAATTGTGCAAAATCATCACCATCCGTTGCATTGAATGTTGTATCATACATACGATAATAAAAACTTGAACTGGTCGCAACAGTACCAGAGTTATCCCATCCATTTGATGCATCTAAACCATCTTCAAAACTGGCATTTTGAATAGTTATAGCAGATGCCTGGCCGATGATCCCGATACTCAGTAAAAATCCAATTAAAAATAAAAACTTTCTCATGAGGTTTCTCCTGTATATTATTTTATCCAAAGAATTATTCACCACTTTTACCTAAAAAAATTTTAAGCAATTAAAATGCCAAATATATAAAAAGATTTGTCAGGCTTTATTAAAAAGGTTTTTTGCGAAAAAATAGAAGTAGCTAAACAACTTTAAAAAACACGAAATAGTTACATTTTTACCCAATATATAGAATATTTTTACACGAATTAGCCATATTTATTGCCCATTTTTTATATTAAAATAGAGCAACCTCTTGTATAACCTATACTGATTCACATTTCAAAGAAAAATTAGACCTTGGTACAATATTTTTTTTAAAAAAATCAATTATACTTGTGTAAAATAATACAGATCATTTTTATCTGGTATTATAACATCATTTAAATCAATTCCAGACCTCGTTATTTTTGCCTATATTTTTTGGACACTCGGGCAGATGATCATCTTGTAAGTTATTGAATTTATATAAACTGATGGAATATAAGTGTCCAACTTTTAGGCAAATTGTTAAAAGTCGCTTTAACAAAGCATCTTACACACCAAAGAGGTTAAAAAGTAACGAGGTCTGAAGTTAAAACAACTTGGAGGAAAAATCATGGCACAAGCCGGAATCATTAAAACAATTACAGGCAGTGTAAGTGCACGGACGCCGGATGGCCAGGTCCGCCAACTTGTTGCCGGGGACGTGGTCTATGACAATGAAATCATTGAAACAGCCACCGGTTCCAATCTTACCATTGAACTGAACGATGGAAGGACACTGAAATTGGCGGAAAACAGCCAAGTTGTCATTGATGACACCGTTGTTGCAACCGTTGCACCACAGGATGCGGTGGTTACGGAAGTGCAGGAAATTCAGGCCGCCCTGGAAGCAGGTGAAGAAATTCCCGATGAAGAGGCTGCTGCAGGTGAAGAAAATGAAGAACATGATTATAATCTTGCCTACTATGCAGGTGATCAATCCGGGGGCGAAGTCGACAGTTATCTGTTCGGTACTGAATATGGTGATGAAGATGAAGATTTTCCCGAAATAGAAGGCGAAGAGGAGGAAGTACCCGAACCTGATCCCGAACCTGATTCTGATCCCGAACCTGATCCCGATCCTGATTCTGATCCCGAACCTGATCCCGAACCTGATCCCGATCCTGATCCCGAACCTGATCCCGAACCTGATCCTGATCCCGATTCTGATCCCGATCCTGATCCCGATCCTGATCCCGATCCTGATCCCGATCCTGATCCTAATCCCGATCCTGATCCCGATCCTGATCCCGATCCTGATCCCGATCCTGATCCCGATCCTGATCCTAATCCCGATCCTGATCCCGATCCTGATCCCGATCCTGATCCCGATCCTGATCCTAATCCCGATCCTGATCCCGATCCTGATCCTGTTTTTATCGTTGGGTCCGATCCACAGGATGACGACCAAGGAGACTATAACGAAGATCAAGCCCTCGACACCCCACCATTGGATGATGTTGAAGGCACTTCAGAGACCGATTACCATACAGTAAATACGGACGGAAATGTTCAGGGAGCACTCCTTGGCCAAGACGGCGCAGATATCCTGGTTGGAGATCCCGGCACGGTCACGGAAACACTGGATAACAATTATATTCTGGTGATGGATACCTCCGATTCAATGCGTGAAAAGGATGATGGTTTAACCACCCGGATGGAGGACCTCCAGCAGGCGGTCAAAGATTTGATCGATGAATTATACCAAAAGGTTGAAGACAGTGCCGATGGCAGTGTAAAAATTACGCTTTTACCTTTTTCAACTTATGCAGGCACCTCTGCCTGGATCTCTTTTACCAAATCCGGTGATGCTGTAATCATAGATAACAGTATAGATAACTTAAATTCTTTAACAGGTGATATGGATGAAATCTACGACTGGATAGACAACCTGACATATGCCGGCTGGACAAATTATACGGACGCATTTACTGCAGCCGACACTCTTGTGGACACGTCTTATGCCCAAAACGATGTTATTTTCATTAGTGATGGTATACCAAACATCAACACTACCAACCTTAATGAAGCCTTGAACACGCTTGCTTCTAATGTTGACAGTATAAAGGCTGTTGGGATTAATATGAGTGACCGCGGTGAAGCGATATTGGACGATATCGATTCGGAAAATGATGCAACCAGTCTTTCAGACGCAAATTCACTGAGCGGTGTTATCTCTGACCTTGTGACCGATTTTGATCTTTCTCCTGCGGGCAGTGATGACATTTACGGCAATGACGGCAACGATCTTATTTTCGGTGATGTCCTGAATACCGACGGTGTGTTTGAAAATCTTGAAAATGAGGAATATGATCTATCAACGATCAAGGACCTACCTGACGGATCTGGCTGGGAAGTATTTGAAAACCTGGAAGAAGCAAATCCTGACCTGTGGACCCGGGAGGATACCATCCGGTATATCCAGGAAAACCATGAAGAACTGGCAGCAGAAACCATACTTAATGACGGGACATCCGACGGCGACACTCGCGATGGCGGATACGATTATATAGAGGGTGGCACCGGAGATGACATCATTTACGGACAGGAAGGAGACGATATCATAGATGCAGGGTCAGGCAATGATGTGGTTGACGGCGGATCCGGGTTTGACACCTTGGTTGTGAGCAATGAGACTGAACTTGATTTCAGTAATGTCAAAAATATTGAAAGCATTGATCTGAGTGAGAACAGTGTTGATCAGACGCTGACTCTTAGCCTGGATCGAGTTTTGAGTATGACAGATGAAAATAACACGCTTCAGATTACTGGGGAAACAGGTGCTTCTGTTACACTGACAGGTGTTGAAGACGGAGAATGGACCCATGAAGGCAATGGCTTGTTTACCAATGTCGCGGATAACAGCATCCAGGTAACCATCGCGCCGGTGAATGACGGTGTAGACATTGATGTGGATGTTGATAACGGAGATTCATTTCCGGTATAACAACCATGGGCTGATCTGGTCTATCGAAAACACCCGGACTCAACCCACGACAAAAATCTAAAGAATAAAAAAAGCCGTACCGAGTTTTCCGGTACGGCTTTTTTTATTTCATCCGGGTGGCAAGTTCAAGCCGGTTACGGCAACCGGTTTTATTAAAAATAGAGGTCAAATGGGCTTTAACCGTTCGGACGGAAACAAACATTTTTTCACTGATCTCCTGGTTTGACAACCCGTTAACCAGCCATTTGACCACTTCTGCCTCCCGGGATGTCAAAGCGTTCAACAGATCTTTTCTTTCGTCCTCGGCTTTGGTCTTCGGTAATGCCGAGATCACCTGGGTGATGATGGCCGGGGGCAGCCAAATCTGACCTGCTTTAAGGGTTGCGATCGCCTGCTTCAGGTTGTCTTCATGCATATGCCGGTTACCGTAAGCCCGTATCCCCTTTTGTAACAGTCGCAATGCCTGATCTTTTTGCGGGATGGCAACAAGGGCCATGCAGGGGCAGACAATCCTTGGCAGGTCTTTTTCATCACAGGATTCAAAATCAATGATCAGAATATCTTTTTGTGAGATATCATAACCGGCAAGTTGTTTTTTAGCCGGCAGATGCTCTATCTTTTTTCTGCCGCCGAACAACTCCTTGCAGCGCAGCACCAAAGTCAGATCGTTGCTATAGATATAGTCAGACATCATGATTCTATCTTTCCCTCAACGCATTGCTTTTTGCTCTGAGGATCGGTTTCATCAAATACTGCATAATGGTTTTTTTGCCGGTAATAATATCGACCTGGGCCGTCATTCCGGCAATCATCTCTTTTTTATTATCTTCGGTTCCAAGGTAATTTCTTTCGGTCATGACCCTGACAAGATAAAATTCCTCCTGCCGATCATCAGTGATCGTATCCGCACTGATGTGAACGACCTTGCCGTCAAGGCCGCCGTAGATGGCATAATCATAGGCCGTCAGTTTGACCACCGCCTTGAGCCCCGGATACAAAAATGCAATATCAGAGGGTCGTATCTTGGCTTCAACCAGGAGTTTGTCATCATTGGGAACAATTTCTATAATATCCATGCCCGGTTTAACCACGCCGCCCACGGTATTAAACAACAGTTGTTTCACCGTACCCTCCACAGGCGAACGCACATTTGTCCGCATCACCCGGTCTTTTATGGCCACCTGATTTTTTTTCAACCGTGATATTTCGGCCAAGGCCTTGTTCAGCTCTTCCTGTGCTTCGGACTTGTGCCGGCTCTGGATTTCTTTGAGCTGGTTCCGACTTTCCTTTATTTTTGACGCTAAAGATCTTGCCTCATTTACCGCGCTTTCATATTCGTTCTTTTTATCCAAAACCCTTTGCTTGAGCTGGATGAATTCAAGTTCCGATACCAGTCTTTTTTCAAACATGGGTTTGGTAAGCGCCATTTCCCTTGCGATCATTTCTTTGCTAGTTTTCAGATTGGTTATGGACATACGGGTATCGGACAACTCAATCTCCCGCTGTCTGATGCGCTGTTTTAAAACTTCTATTTCACTTTGTTTGCGGGAAACATTGGAATCATACAGCCTTTGTTCCTTTTCAAGCAGATCCGGCGCAAGACCTTCTTCTTTTTCTACACCTGCTTGAAAACTTCGAATGTCGGCTTCCGCTGCAAATCGAATAGTACGAGCACGCAGCTCATTGATCACACTCCGACTTTCTTCAAAGGAGCTACCTGCGCCTGTATTATCAATAATAACAAGTACCTGTCCTTTTTTAACGGCCTCCCCCTCGACCACCTTGATTTCTTTTATAATACCACCTTCAAGATTCTGAATCACCTGGATCTGTCGGGAAGGAATCAACCGACCGATGCCTTGGGTTCTCTCATCAAGTTGTGCATAATTGGCCCATATAATAAGGGAAATGACCACCAGGGCAACCGCGTAAAGCAAAATATTGGTCTTGGCCGGGCTGTCCGATAACACGGCAGCACTCAGGCTGTCCATGAATTCGATATCAGTCCGGCTGTATTTTTTTTTGTTGTTTCCCACCGGCCATCGTTGCGGGGGGATTTTTTTAACAGAGTTGATATCAATGCTCATTATTTTTTCCCTGCCAGCCGTGCAAGAATTTCATCTTTAGGGCCGTCCATGACAAGCCTGCCTTTGTCCATGACAAGAAGCCGGTCAACAATTTTAAGGATCGAAGGTTTATGGGTGATGATAATGGTGGTATACCCTTTAGTTACACGACCTATATTTGCAATCACCTGGGCCTCGGTATTAAAATCCATGGCATTTGTCGGTTCATCCAGCAAAATAATCGGGCTTTTTTCAATAAATGCCATGGAAACGGCAACCGACTGGCGCTGACCTCCGGACAGCCGGGTTCCCTTTTCCCCGACCTGGAGATCCATGCCCTGGGGATGGCGGTCGGTAAATGTGTTCACCCCGCCGATCCTGGCCGCCCTGATAATAGCATCATCCGACGCGTGGGCTGATTTCAGCGTAACATTGTCCCGCACACTTCCGGAAAAAAGCGTCACATCCTGGGGCACATAGGAAAAATTATGCCGTAAATCTGCCGGATCAATCTGATTGATGTTCAGGCCGTCAATAAAAATAGAACCCTCGTCCGGTTCAAACAAGCTGAGTAGCAGCTTGCCGATGGTGGACTTTCCTGACCCGACGGCGCCGATGATACCGACGCGCTCCCCTGATTTTATGTGGAAGCTGATATTCGAAACGGCCCGGCTTTGTTCTTCAGGATAATTGAAACCGACATCTTTGAATTCAATGTCACCTTTAATGTTAGGCCGGTGGATAAATTTTTTATTTTCAGGCCGTTCGACATCTTTTTGCATGAAGGTATTAAGGGATTTTAATCCGGCTTTCATCTGGCCAAAATTCAACATCAAGGAAACAGCCTGAGCCATGGGGGAAATGGAACGGGAAGCAAGAATATTAACCGCAATCAGACCGCCCATAGTTAATTCGCCATCCTTGATCAGATAAACGCCGGCAATAATAATGGCCACGCTGTTCACCTGTGTTAGAAAAGCGGTCATGGTGGAAAGAAATCCGGATCTGACCCGTGAACGCTGGCTTTTGTCTGCAATAAATCCGCAGCTTTCCTCCCAATGCCACTGCATGGAACTGCCGGCATTATACGCCTTTATCGCTTCAAGATTGGATAAAGATTCTATGAGCACACTATTCCTGTGGTGGGTGGCATCATGGGTACTGTCGATGGTTTTCTGGATCAAATACCGCATGGGGATACTGATGACCAAAATTAAAAAAACCGTTACAAGCGGGATAAGCACAATGAGATGGTTAATTGAATATATCACCAGAAGAAAAATAACAGCAAATGGAAGATCTATAAATGCGGTGATTGCACTTGAGGCAAAAAAAGACCGTATGCCGTCAAAATCTCTTATAATGCTTGAAAATGAACCGATAGATCCCGGTTTATCCCGCAATTTCAGGTTCATGGCCTGTTCAAAAAGCATGGAAGAAAGAATCACATCGCTCCGGCGTGCGGTATTCTCAAGGAAGTAGGTTCTGATATTTTTAAGAATCAAGTCAAAAATATAAATCAGGCCGACCCCGCAGGCCAGAACCCACAATGTGTCTGTTGCATTATGGGGAATAATGCGGTCATAAACATTCAGGGTGAAAATAGGTCCTGCAATGACAAAAAGATTCACCAGGAATGTGGCAAGAAGCACCCTACCGTAGATCCCTTTAAATTTCATGAGCGTGCCGAAGAACCAATTTTTTTTCTTTAGAATACCGGCTGCCGCAGGATCCTGGTTTGCTCCTTTAAATTTCTTTTTAAGAAAAAACACATACCCGAGGTACTCCTCTTCCAATTTTTCAAGGCCAATTTGAACCGGATTGTCATCAAGCCAGGGAAGTATGACCTCAGCGTTTTTTTTCTCAAAATTAATGTCAAGCAGAAGACATGCATTGTCATCTTTAAGGGTGAGAATCGCAGGGAGAACCAGGGAAGGAATCTGTTTAAGCTTACGCTTCTGCAGCTTTGAAACGAACCCGGCTTTTTGCGCAGCACGCGAAAAATTGGCTTTGGGATTGTCAATACTGAACAGCCGCGGCCGATCTGCACCGGGTTCAAACGGAAGGCCATGGGAAAGGACTTTTTCAGAACTGGGCGTGTGGTTCAGTCTGGTCATTGCTACCAGGCACTGCATCAAAGGATCGGAAAAATGGGTTTGGCTCATATTTATCCTTTTAACGGAATAATTTCCGCAATGCCGTGGCCCTGGAAATAAGTTATATTTTTATCTGCAAGTTCAAGCCGTTGGGTTTCGTTTTCAATTTTTGTGGCAATCAAATTTATACCCAGGCTTTTGGTAATTGCAAACAGTGAATTTAAAACCATATCCGCTTTCTGGGGATCATCAAAGACCTCAAGATAATCGCGTTCAATTTTAATGTAGTAGGGTTTTATTTTATCCAGCAGGAGAAGTGACGCATCATGCATGGTGAACCGGTCGATGCCCAATTTAAAGCCCTTTCCCGTAATCAAACCGTTAAAATCAAAACAGATTTCAGGAAAATTTATCAAGGTGTTTTCATGTATTTCAAACAAAAGATGGTCTGACAGCGATTCTTTATCCGAGAGGAATTGCCGTAACCAGGCTGCAGCCAGATGGTCTCTGCAGAATTCCGTTGTGAGATTCACCGCCAGAACACTTCCTTGATTTTCCTGCAGAAATACCGCGGATTCTTCTATAATATACCGGTCAAGTTTACTTGCAAGGCCCAGGGTTGTAATCATGGGCATAAACAGGTTTGCCTTTCTTTGGATGCCTTCCTGGTCCACCATGTTAACAAAGACTTCGCGGTGGAATTCACCAAGATCAGAGTGGACGGGCTGGGCTGTCAGAAAAAAATGATTCTTGGAGAAGGCGACCTCAATCAATGTTTTCCATTCCTGTTTTCCTAGGGCCTTCTGGAATGACTCGTTCCTGAACATCCTGACCGTTCCCGGATGGCCGATTTTTGCTTTTGACAATGCATAATCCGTCCTGGAAAGAACCATGCCCACATCATCATTTTTGTCATATGATGAAATCCCTGCGTAGACTTTTATTGTGTCCGGAATATCCCTGTCTTTTTCTGATAAAAATTTCTTTATAACGCTTTCAACAAGAGTCATGACGTCTCTTGGTTCGGTGTCCGGCAGGATTGCGGCAAACTCGCGCCTTGGAAATCTGTAAACCGTTGCATCCGGTACAGCGGCCCCTGTCCGGGTGTCTAAAATACCTGCCATCTCCTTGAAAATTTTATGGACAAGGGGCCGGTTACCCGAGGCCTCGATTGCCTCCATGCCGGTCAGGCCAAAAAAGACAACATGGCCCCGGGCTTTTTTGCTCTCATCCCCGGTAAACATGGCAAGCTGTTTTATGAAGGACGTACGATTGTGAAGGCCTGTAATTTTATCCTGATATCTTAATTTCTGGTACTTGCTTAAGTTTTCAAGGTTGTGTTCATAAATTGACTGCACTTTTTTAACCATGGTGTTCATGGCAAGAACCACTTTTTTTAGCTCTGGTGTTTGGGGGATATCCTGGTTGACAATAAAAGCATTATTACTGATTTCTTCTGCCTGGTGTTTGATTTTTTCCAAGGCGCCCAAAAGATGGCGTAATCCTAGAACACTCAAGAAAAAAACAAGGATTCCAAGTACAAAAAACTGAAGACACAACTGTTTTAGTGTCTCCCAAAGTTTGGTGTAGGATGAGCCTGGATGACCTTTGATTTTAAGGGTGCCGAAGATATTCCATCCCGCCATGACCTTTGCCTCGACTTCGGGTATAACAAGATCAACGTGAGTGATGAAAAAAGATGGCACGCCATGTATTGCCACTGGTTCACGTTTTTCATACACCAGGCTGCCGTCCTGGCGGACCAATGATATGAATTCAAAATAGCCGCCGTCGAACATTGCGTTGATACAGGTTTTCATGAAATCTTCATCCATGGGCCGAATACTCAACGTCAGGGCAAGCATGTTCACGTTATTTTTTGTGTTCAAATAAGATTCATTGGCTGTAAATTCCCGGGCCGTATTAAAATTGATCCTCAAGACAATAATCAGGGTTGCCGTCAAAAGCAAAGTTACCAATAGCTGCGTCTGTTTTAAAAGACTCAATGTTTAATCTCCTGGATTTCCAGATCAATAGCCTTTAATTTGAGTTGATTTTTCAACAACCCGCGACTCACACGTTTACCAAGGCCATGCTGTTTCTGGATATAAAGATCCCTGGCTGTAAAACTGTAAACAGGGACAAGGTCAGGCCGCTGTGTGGCAGGCAGGATCTTTTTGATATAGTTGTCAAGGACAAAGGGTACGGTGCCCAGGTTTTTGTAATAGGTTGCAACAAGATGGGCCGGCTCCGGAAATCCTCTGGCACGAACATAAGTCAGAAATATTTTTTCACCAGGGACGCCAAGCTGCATCATGGTTAGAAATTTGGCAACGGCGAAATCCTCACAGTCACCCTGTCCCCTGCCGAGAAATTCCAGGCGGCTGGCCCAGTAATCACTTTTATTCCACGTTTTTTGGTCAGAACGATATTCCAATTGGTTATAAAAATTGTTTACATTAATAACGATCTGCTCTTCGGGTAAACCACTTTGTTTTTCCATCATCGCAAGCAGGCTGTCTAAACGCCTGACCGCCTGCCCACCATATTTTTTTTTATACGCATTTAACAATTTTCCAGGCACAAAAAACCTGGTGGTGGTTTCAGCAAAGAGCGCCGTCACCACCAGGACAGTCAATACGATCCATATATGCTTGATTTCGGACATTCATCAACTTACTATTTCGTCAACCGAAATTCCGTACGACGATTCTTCCGTCGGCCGTCATCGGTTGAATTATCTGCAACAGGCTGACTCTCTCCCCGTCCGCTTGACGTCATTCTGTTTTCATCCAAATCCAGCCGTTTCAATTCCTCAAGTACACTACCGGCCCTTGCTTCGGATAATTTTTGATTGTATGCCTCACTGGCAGTACTGTCCGTATGGCCTATGATTTCAATATGATAATCGGTTGCCGCCTTAAGCTGTTCTGATATCGGTATGAGCATCTGTTTTGCATCATCCGTTAATTGGGACGAGTCAATATGAAAAGGAATGACATCCAGGCTTATGGACTGAACTGCTTTTCTTGTATCTATCTTGAGATTCAATGCTTCGGGAGTGCCTTCATCTGGCAGGATATAGGGACTGATATTTACCGGTTCGGTGTAGCCAACCAATGAAACATTTTCACCGATGCAGCCATAAGCTGACACATTTGCACCCATAGCTGAGTTATCGCATTGATCGCTGACATCGACCACCCTATCGACGTCACGATTCGGGTCCAGGATCTCTTTTTCATATTCTACAAGGTCATAGGGTTTTTCAGTGGGAAGATTCATCTCTTCCAGCAGGCCTGTATCAAATTCATGAATCAGCACCCCTGTTGCCTGTGAAATCCTGTAATATGCCGTCAGTCGATTATATTCGGATTCGGCATTGGCAACTTTGGCAGCATTGTATTCATTTTCCATATTAAGAAGGTCTAAAAGTGTTCGACGGCCTAAATGATACTCATCTTTAAACGCGGATAGGGTCTCGGCACTCAACGCCAAATGGTCATTGAGAAATCCTTTTTTGACCTGTTCAGCCTGATTGATATTCCAGGCCAGCTGGATAGCCTGGTTAACATTTCTTCGTTCGGTATATGCAAGCTGATATTCTTCGAGCAGGGAATGGTACTTTTGACCTTTTTCACCTTTGCGGATTCCCCCGTCGTAAAACAGGTAGCTCAATTTGAGCAATGCCGAGGCCTGGGTGGTATCCCCCTCATCACGTCAGCATCATTCTCGTACTGTGCTTTCAATTCAAGATCAAGACTGGGCCAGTAGGCCCCTTTTGTTCGTTCATAGGCAAATTTACGCGCATGAATATTGAACGTTGCAACCTCCAAGGCCGGATGATTGCGAAATGCAAAATCAATAGTTTTTTCAACCGTATCCGGAAATTTAAAGGCCGGTTCGGGCATCACGAATTGTTCAGGCTGGAGCACCCGACCAAACTGGCGATGAAATTTTACAACAGCATGGTTCAGGTCCTGCTGGGCTGAAATCAAATTTCCCCGGGCAAGGGACAATCGGGCCTTTGAGTTGGTTAGATCGGAAACACGGGTAAATCCTGCTGTGGTCCGTTCCTTGACCTGGCTCAGTATCCGTTCCTGGGTCATAACGTTTTGTTGCGAAAACGCCAGCAGTTCACGGGCTTTCAATACATTAATATACGCTTCAACCGCTTCGAGAAAAACCCGGTTGGCAACCGTGACGACCTCATAGGCTGCAGAGAGGATTCGGGCATCCGTCTCCTCGACAAATGCTTTTGTTTCTCCACCTTTGAACAGGTTCTGCCGAAGATATATTAATGCTCTGGATGCAATATAATCTTCACGTTGATCGTTGGTATCAACACCGTCCGTAATTTCAGGCCCTACGGACACTTCTGCCCCGATTTTCGGATAGTAGCCGCTTTCCGCGATGGAAAGCTCTTCCAGGACACTGCGATAGTTGTCTCTGGTCGCTATAATATCCGGATTTGTTTTTATAATATCTTTCAGGATATCATTTAAAGGCATGGGATCAAGGTTCCCGGCTTCGGAAGCAATCACAGCGCCTGCGTAAGACACAAGACACACACTAAAAACAAATAACAATTTCAAAAATCTATAAATTTTTAACAATCGAACGGCTCCTTTCGTTGGCATTATTAAACGCTGACTTAAAGGCCATGAGAATTTTAAAATACGTAAATATGGCGAAAAATATTTACTCCTATTCAATGTGTTGCATCAAAATATGAGCATATTGATGCAACAAAGAAAATGTAAAAAGATCAACCATATGGTGAATTTTACTATTTCATGATCCTAAAAATATTCTAAATTTACTTACTATAATATTTGGATAAACTCCCATTGATTGAATAAAAATCGACATGAGAGAGAAGTATAAAATAGGTATTAAATAGGATAAAAATTTGATTTTTGTCAATTAAAATTATGATCAGGCATAATAAAGTAAAGACAGCTGATTAAATAACTTGAACTAAATAGCTTGCCTTTTAGCCCATCTACGTCGTTGCATCAAAGGCCCAATAGGCCTGCTGTTCAATCTTTAATACGCCTTGTAGATGAATCAACATTCGGCGTTATTTCTGCCCAACCTATTTAAACTGCGGTCCTCAGTGATTCGGCGTTATGTTTTCATTGACAAGGCATTGTCTACAGTCTACTTTAGACCGAATTTTTTCAAAGGAAAGAAATTTTATGCTGAAGTACCAAAATATTTCAACAAGCATCCTTGAATTTTTAAGGCGGCAGATTGTGTCCGGAAAAATTCAAGGCGGTGAACGCCTCATCGAAAACAAACTATCCGTTGAACTTGGGGTTAGTCGTCCACCCCTAAGAGAAACCTTTCGAATCCTTCAAAACGAAAGTCTGGTAAAAAGCACGCCTCGCATGGGTACTTTTGTGACCAAGCTCAGCGGTTCGGATTTTAATCAGATCTGCGACCTTCGCATAATGGTGGAATGTTTTGCTGTTCAGCAATTAAAAAACAGTGGAATAAGAGAACTGCCTGAATTGAAAAAAATAGTTGAAACCCAGAATGCGATTCAGATTCCAAAAAAATTTATTGACGATGAACAAAAATACACATTATTTTATAAGTTTTCCAAATTTCATCTTCAACTTGTTGAATCTGCAGGAAATTCCTATCTTACGCATTGGTACCGGGGATTGTCTTCAAATATTGCACGCTACCAGTATCTTTTTTTCTTCCAACCAGGCGCCATAGCCAAAGACCTGAAAGACCACACCAAAATGCTGAATTTAATTAAATCAGGACAATTAGATGAAGCGGAGGCTCTTTTAAAAGCACACTTGGAATACCAGCGCAAAAAATTAATGACAACATTAAGCCGGGTTGAAAAGGCAGATATGAATGCAGAAGGACATTAATAAACCAAAGGGGAGACCCAAAGCAATAATTGTCTACAATAGACTAAACAGAAGGAGGAAAAAATGAAGATGAAATCAATGCAGGTTTGTCTGATCCTGGCAATAGTGTTGATTGGAACGTCTATGGTGTGTGCCAAAGAACGTATGATTCGATGGAAGTATAATTCTTTGTGGCCGGTAGGTATCGGACTTTATGAAGGTGATAAGTATTTTTGTGATACGGTCAACCGGTTGAGTAACGGCCGATTGAAAATAAAATTATATCCGTCCGGGCAGTTACTACCCGGATATCAGAATCTGGACGCCGTTAAAAAAGGAACAATTCAATGTGCCGGAGACTTCGGTTCTTACTGGGTTGGCAAAAATACCGCCTTTGACATTCTTGCAACAACGCCCATGGGCATGACCTGGATAGACTACATGCTCTGGATCTATCATGGCGGCGGCCAACAATTGTATGATGAACTCTATGGACAGTACGGCTGTAAGTGGCTGCTTCAAAATTTCACCCCCATTGAAGCCGGTATCCGAACACACAAACCCATCCGTACCTTAGAGGACTATAAGGGGCTACGCCTTCGCATGGGCAGTCTTTTCGGACAAAAAATACTTCAAAAATTAGGGGCCTCACCGGTTCTGCTGGACGGCAGCGAGGTCTATGAGTCCGTAGCCCGCAAAGTAGTTGATGGCGCTGAATTCAGCATCGCCACAGTGGACTGGACCGTTGGGTTTCAAAACATCACCAAGTACTGGAATGCCCCGGCATGGTATCAAACGGCCATCGTGCTGGGCGTGATAGTAAATCAAGATGCCTGGAACGAGCTGCCCGACGACTTGAAAGAAGTGGTGATCCAGGCGTCCCGGGCCACCACAGCCTACATGAGTTCCTGGTTTGAATACGGTAATATCAAAGCAACCCAGGATTTTCTGGCCGCAGGTACTGAAATCACCCATTTAGACGATGACTCCATTAAAAAAATATCAGCCATTATTAGTGAAGTCCTGGCGGAAGAGGCTGAAAAGAATCCGGACTTCAAAAAAATACTTTCTTCACAGATTAAATTCATGAAGGATTTTTCACCGGTTCGCGACTATGAGTCACCGTTTACCTTTGGTACAAATTCCATCTCCCTGCCGGAATTAAAGTAGTATTTGAACGCAAAGTCACCCATCTGTGGCATTGCAGAAAAATTTCCAATCCTCACATACGTTCGTATGCTCCGGTTGGAAATTTTTCTGCGCCTTGCATTTGGGCAACTTTGCAACCAAACACGAATTTCCGTTAATATATTGGAATTAGGAATTGTTTTTATATGGAATTGATGAATCGAATAATTTTAATAATTGAAAAAATCATTGCAGCCATTGGCAAAACAGCCGCCTGGGCCATTATACCCTTAATGCTGATCATGGTTTTTGAAGTGGTGACCCGGCGTATACTCAATCATCCCACGCTATGGACGTTTGAAACCAGCACTCAGCTTTATGGATTTCATTTTATGATTCTGGGTGCCTATACGCTGCAACTGGGTCGCCACATTTCAGTGGACATTGTTGTTGAACGCTTCACCAAGCGTACAAGGGCAATCCTGGACATTCTGCTTTACCTGGTTTTCTTTTTCCCTTTTATCATTGTTTTACTTATTGAAAGCACAGCCTTTGCCCGGGAATCATGGAGAATACTTGAAACCAGTTTTTCTGTATTTGCACCACCAATTTATCCCATCAAGACAATGATTCCGCTCACGGCTCTGTTGCTTTTGCTGCAAGGGATCTGCATGTTTTATCGAAAATTCATTTTCGTGGTAAAGGGAGTTGAGTTATGACAACCGGTATGATCCTTGCGCTTTTAATGTTCGTTTGCCTGTTGATTGGTCTTAGCCTGGGCCATCCCCTGGCCTTTACCCTTGGCGGACTGGCCGTCATTTTCGGATATTTCGGATGGGGACCGGAATGTTTCGGTATGTTCATTGATCGCATCTACATGTCGACCATGAACAGTTACATCCTTGTGGCAGTACCCCTGTTCGTCCTGATGGCCAATTTTTTAGACCGATCCGGCGTCATGGAGGGACTGTTTGTCTCTGTGCGCTACCTTCTTGGCCCCGTGCGCGGCGGTATTGGGATGACCGTTATCCTGGTGGCCACTATTTTTGCGGCCTGCACCGGTATTGTCGGCGCGTCAGTGGTGACCATTGCCCTTTTGGCTACCCCGCCCCTGCTTGAATATGGATATAAAAAGGAATTGATTGCCGGCTCCATCTGTGCCGGCGGCACCCTGGGCATCCTGATCCCCCCCAGCATCATGCTGGTGCTCATGGGGTCCTATGCCGGTGTTCCGGTGGGCCAGTTGTTCATGGGGGCTCTAATTCCCGGTGCCATCCTTTCCGGGCTGTATATTCTATATATTGCTATTATCTGTTTTATTAAGCCGGAATGGGGCCCCGCCCTGACAGTCGAAGAACGTGCGGCGGTTCCCACCCAAAAAGTGCTTATCGACTGCCTGAAAAATCTTTTCCCGCCCGCGCTTTTGATAGCGTCGGTCCTTGGGGCTATCTTTGCCGGTGTGGCAACGCCTACGGAAGCTGCAGGCATGGGGGCCTTTGTTGCCCTTTTAATGATGATTGCATACGGCAGATTCAGTTTCAAAATTATCAAGGACTCGGTAATTGCCACCAGTACGGTAACGTCCATGGTATTGTTTATCGTGGTTGGCGCCACCTGTTTTACCGGCGTCTTCATCGGCCTTGGCGGTGACGAGCTTGTGGAAGTGGCCATACTGAGTGTGGGAAGCAAATGGGGATCTTTTGCCCTGATGATGCTCATCGTCCTTTTTCTGGGCATGTTTATTGATTGGATCGGCATCACCATGATCTGCCTGCCGCTCTTTGTTCCCATTGCCAGAGATCTTGGATTTAACGAATTGTGGTTTGTTATGATGATTGCCATGAACCTGCAAATGTCTTTTCTGACGCCGCCGCTGGGCTATGCTTTTTTTTACTTCAAAGGCGCGGGAGGAGCCACATCTCAAATCGAGATGATTGAAATATACCGGGGCATGATCCCCTTTATTCTGATAATGCTTTCAGCCCTGGCGCTGTGTATCCTGTTTCCCCAAACCGTTCTCTACCTGCCCGAAATGATGAACTAACATCCATGGGCTGACCTGGCAGATCAACACCCAGACTTAACCCATAACAAATCATGAAAGTAATTTAACAATTTATTGAAACTTTCATATAGTGAGGAAGACGTGTTAACCGAAAAAATAAAAAAAAAGCTGAAAAACATTGTTGGGTCAAAGGGATTTATTGATACCCCGGAAGACTTGTCAGCCTATTCCTATGATGCGTTTGTTAAAGAGGCAACCCCACAACTTGTGCTGTTGCCTGAATCCACGGCAGATGTTGCCGCTATCATGGCGATAGCCGACCAGGAGGGCATCCCGGTTACCGCACGGGGAGCCGGGACCAACATCAGTGGCGCCTCTATTCCCGTCAATAAAGGGATTGTCCTATCCTTAACCCGGATGGACCAAATCCTTGAGGTCAGCACCCCAAACCGGTACTGTATTGTCCAGCCCGGCGTGGTTAACGGAGATCTCCAGGCCTGTCTGGCTAAAGAGGGATTCTTCTACCCCCCTGACCCGGGCAGTTACATGGTTTCCACCATCGGCGGTAATGTGGCCCAGAATGCCGGGGGACCCCGCTGCCTGAAATACGGCGTGACGGTTGATTATGTCCTGAGCATGGAAGTGGTGCTGGCGTCAGGCGAAGTGATTCGTTTTGGAAGCCGGAATGTAAAAGACGTTACCGGCTACCGGCTGTCAAGCCTTTTTTGCGGGTCCGAAGGTACTCTGGGCATTGTCACTGAAATCACATTAAGGGTTGTGCCTTTACCCGAAGCCACACGCACCATACTTGCCGTATACAACGACCTGGATGACACGGCGGACACAGTTGCCGACATTATTGGTTCAGGCATTCTTCCGGCTGCCCTGGAATTAATGGACAAAACCGTGGTTAACGCTGTGGAAGACTCTGCCCACATTGGCCTGCCTCGCCATGCCGAAGGACTGCTGCTCATTGAAGTGGATGGTGTCGAAGAAGCCGTGGAAAAGGAAATGCGCACCATTGTTGAAAAAGCCAAAGCCCACGGCGCCCAAGAAGTCATTGAAGCGCGTACGGCTGCCGAGCGAGACGATGTCTGGACGGCCCGGCGCTCGGCATACGGGGTGTTTGCTCGCCTGGCACCGGATTGTATTGTAGAGGATGCCACCGTACCGGTCAGCCATGTCCCTGACATGATCCGCCACATCCGGCAGATTGCGGACCGTTACCAATTGCGCATCGGCATTCTGGCCCATGCAGGTGACGGCAACATGCATCCGTTGATCTCCACAGATACAAACGACAAAGAAGAGTGGCAGCGGGTTGAAGCTGCCAGTCGAGAGATTTTCGAACTGGCCATGTCCTATCACGGAACCTTGTCCGGGGAGCACGGCATTGGCCTTGCAAAAACGGACTACCTGCCCATGGCCATTGACGATGCAACCCAGGCCTTCATGACCAGGATCAAGCAATGTGTGGACCCCAAAGGGATCCTTAATCCCGGAAAATTTGTATAGGTGGTGATCATGAAAGCTGATGAAGCATATCAATGTGGTAAATGCGGTCTATGCCTAACCAGTTGTCCGGTCTACAGGGTAACCCGTGAAGAAACCACGGCCCCCAGGGCCAAGGTTCATCTAATCAGAAGTTTCGCCCATGACAGCCTGCCGGCTACGGACCGCATGCAGGAAAAGTTGCAATGCTGCCTGATGTGCGGCACCTGTACAAACATGTGCCCGGGCGGTGTGCAGCACGATATCCTATTCATGCGCATGCGCCAAGAAATGGGGGTCCGGCGCGGCCGGTCAAAGGAAGTCAAGGTCGCAGAAGCGATTCTGCCCAGGGAAAACCGGCTTCGGCTGGCGTCAAAGGCGGCACGGTTAGGAACCAGCAGCCTGGCCCAGCGCATCATTGGACGCATGCACATCGGCAACATCCCCATTGAGAACTTTCCGCCCCCCAACGCAACACCTTTTCGCGACCAGATACCGGAAATTATTGAACCTTCCGGCAGACCTGCAGGCACGGTGGTTTATTTCACCGGGTGTGCGACTAACCATATTTTTGAACGCACCGGCCACGCCGTCATCAAGGTGTTAACACGCATGGGATACCGGGTCTTGCTCCCCAAAAATCAGGGATGTTGTGGTCTGCCGCTGTTTTTTCACGGTGGTATAAAGCAGGCAGAGGATACGATTCTATCCAACATCGATACTCTGCAAGCCACCACCTGCGATGCCATATTGGTGGACTGCGCGACCTGCGGCTCGGCCCTGGGCCATGCGTATCCGCAATTGATGGCTGAATTGGATCTACCTGACGGGCCGGCACGTCGCCTGGCCGAAAAAGTGTGGGATATCGGCGAGTTTGTTTTTAAGCATTTTGACCAATTGGCGCCCCATCTGGATCAAGAAAGGGATAAAGAGACCGTAACCTATCATTTGCCCTGTCACCTTAAAAATCATGGCCAAGGGAAAAATATGGTTGAAAACCTGCTGAAGCAGCTTCCCCATGTGGATTACCAAAAGGCAGGAGACTGGGATTCATGCTGCGGCGGGGGCGGTTTCTTTTTCAATGAATACCCTGAAATCTCAAAAAAAATCGTAGACGGCAAAATCAAAAACGCGATCAACACAGGGGCACAATCCTGGGCAACGGGCTGTCCGGGCTGCCGGGTACAATTGTCAGGCAACCTGCCCCAAAAAGGCTTGCTTGATGTCTGCCATCCAATGGAAATCATCGCCCGGGGACTTAAATAACTTGGTAAAAAAGATGATAAGGGCCGCAGATTAAATCAAGTAGACGAAATTTGCGGTCCTAACCCAGGGCAAATTGTTAAAAATCATCCACCTGCATCTGGTAAAAGATTTGGGAATTTTCCCCGTCATCGGATTTGACAGGCCGCTCCGTGATCCGGACATGACAAAGTTCAGTCTCCGGCACAAATGTGCTGTGCAGCCCCTTAATGACGGTTCCAGACACGATTTCACCGTCCACAACCACCCGGGCCTTTCCAGGAGTATGCTCCGACCAGCGGATCAGATTTTTTTTCTCATCAGCCAGGGCCTTTTTTGACGCCGCCGGTTCAAAAATATGCTGGTTTATTTTTGCTGCCTGTTTAATAAAGTCTTTGATTTTTGCGGCACACATCTGCATTTTCTTTTCCGCAGCTTTTAGATTTTTTCTAAGTCCTGTTAAACGACTATCTAAGGATTCCCGGCCACCCGGAGGCAGTTCCGACCGGGATTCAATTTCCCGGTATTTAACCAGTATCCGATCCCTGCCCAAATCCAGTTCGGTCATCTGTTTTTTAAGATCGCCTGCCTGTCTGCGGATCGCATTCTTTTTTTTACCCAAATCCTGAAGCACTTCTTCCAATCGTATTGTCCCGGCACTGTTTCTTTCCAGTTCCCGGGCAACAAAAGCATCATGCCCGACTCTAATCCTGGAAGGGCCGGCTGTACCGGAGCCGATGCTGCGGGCCATCAGTCCCATTTTAGCGGACACCCGGCTTGACACCAGTATACCGGTGATAATGGAACAGGTTCCGGAGCATTCAATTTTTGAATCTACAACCTTTTTTTTAACAAACACATCACCCATACAGACAATCTGGCTGTTGGTAATGGATTGGGCATACACATTGCCCCGGGCGTACACCCGGGCATCATTGATGCTGCGGGTAATGGTCAGATCTCCCTTGGCTTCTACAATGCCGTTGTCCACTGCCTGTGCGGAAACATCAACACCGCACACCCTGGCACCGGATTTTATGCTCCCGGTTACACGAATGTTGCAGTCAAGTTCAACAGGCCCGGTTTCATTGTCTATATCACCGTTAATCTCAGATTCTTCATGGACAACAATCAACCCGGCCAAGGTGATCCTGGGGGCTCCCCGAACCGTGGCCAGCACTTTTTGACCGTCCTCGGACAACACGGCACCTGCACCGACACGAAAGGGATCATCCGTTTTGCCTATCGCCGAAACGACATTACCGAAGACGTCTTTGCCGGGCTGGGGTCTGGTCCCTGCAATTTTTTCAGCCAGCACCGTGCCTTTTTCCACCAAAGACCTTCGGCCCCAGCGTTTAAAATCAATATTGCCGGAATCATCCATGCCACCGGTTTTTAGATAATCCGTATTAAAAAAAAACTCTATTTTGGTATTTTTCCCCGGGGACGCCCCTACCCCCTGGGCCACACCGAAAAGTGTTGAATCCGCAATGGACGATCTGATAAAGTCTTCTATGCGTTCATCCGATGCCAGACCGAAAACAATGCCATTTTCCGCTAGGGCCGTACGAACGACCACGGCCGGAATATCCGGATCCATGTCACAAATTTTTGATAAAAATGCAGACATATGGTCGCAGGTAACCTGGAGCAAAAGGCCCCCGCATATCTGTGCCACCTGTTCCATCCGGTCAAGGATCAGATTATCATTGGCTTCCGGGGTTCCCCCTGGGATATTGTTTGCAGATGTGTGGTACGCATCAGGGTCACCAGAAAGCCCATCCACCAAGGATTTTGTTTTTGCAGACGGTTTGCCGGGCAAGTCAGGCGGTGTGCAGGATCGATTCTGAAGTTTAAGTATCGCATCCCGCTGTTTTATTGTGATCATGCCCGCTTCCACCATCACGTCTCCGATGCGCCGGGGCTTTTTCCCTTTTTTGAACTGCTCTTTTTGTTCCTCCAAAGCCAGATCCAGAACGCTTTTATTAACAATCCCCCTGGCAAGCGCGATGGCACCGAACCGGTATTCTTGTTGATGGATGGCAACGGCTTTGACTGCCATGGTCAGCCGATGAACATTCTGGGTTGAAATCAGGCTTTCAGCAAGAAAATATGCTTTGAGTTTTTCATTTAAATCGTTGTCACCGGTGCATTGGGCAAGGGCATTTTGCAACTGTTCTTCACTGATGAATTCATTTTTGACAGCCAGGATTCCGATCAGCGGAGCAGTTTTACCATGCTTTAACCCATCTTCTGCCATATTTTCCCAACATCCTCCTTAGAAAAGGATAACTATCAGCCGGCAACAGCAATTATGCCTGCAAGCAGCAAGGGGAATTCGAACCAGAACTCATAAAAATTAGCGGAAATATCACTGTCTGTTTTATACCGGATGGTTAATATAAACATAAAAGCCGGTATCAAGGCAAGACCGCAAACAACAGGCGACCCCCAGACAGATAAAATCAAAGGGATGATCATTGTAGCCACAAGGGTGTAATGAACAAATTTAAGACTTTTCTTTTTACCCAGAAGAATGGGAAGAGTTTCCCGGCCTGCAATTCTGTCTCCCTGGATAGCCAGAATATCCATAAAAGCGGTCCTGGCAAACGATAGTCCTGTGGTAAAAACAAAGGCGACCAGGGTCAGACCCGGGTGTGCCTTAAGACTTATCCCGGGCATCAGGCTTGTAACAACGCCCCATGCCACTGCAATGAGAATGGTTTTTGAACCCGGCACATCCTTAAGTCGGTAAATTTTACGTCCGGAGGAAAAGGAGGGGAAAATAGTACGGGTATATGACATGCCTAACAGCATCATGACAAGCAGCACACCAAAGTACCCCCATCCCCTTGTCCAGGCAAGGTAAAGCCCAATCGCACCGGACAAAAACGCCACCAACAAAAGCCATCCCCTGTTTTGCTTATAAAGGGCTGCACGATCCGGTTTGTTGTAGGTGTCGGACCCGATGGTCATCATGTTGTTCATAATTTGCATGGACAGAATATAAAACATGGCAATGACCGCAGATACGCCAGGGCTTTCTGCGCCGGAAATCATGGCTGCTCCCAGGGTCAGACAGGCGGCACCTGCGGCCAGGATAATGTTGGCTTTCATCAACACATCCATCACGGCCATAATTTTTCTCCGCCCGGGCTGTTTTTCCCTGAACGCCTGTTCCACCCGACTGCAGGTATCATTGATAATCCAATTGGGGGTGGAGGCCCCTGCGGTAATGGCAATGGATTTTGCATGGGCAATGGATTCATAGTCGATTTCCGAGGCCTGTTCAATATGCATGGACGGTTTACCGGTTTCCGCAGCCACCTGGGCAAGGCGCTTTGTATTTCCGGAAAATTTTCCCCCCACAACAATGACGGCATCATGGGTAACGGCCATTTCCCTGACTTCATTCTGCCGCTTTTCCGTGGAATCGCAGATGGTGTTAAAAATTTCGTAATGGGGGACATTTTTACGGCACCAAGCCTGGATATCCGCAAAAATTTTAGTATTCTGTGTGGTCTGGGCCACTACCACAGCCTTTTCAAATATAGGAAGCGCCTGAAGCTCATCCAGATTGGTGACGGTATGTCCCTTATCCCGGGCATATCCCAAAAGGCCGATAACCTCGGGATGCTTTTCATCGCCAAGAATAATGGTGTCATAGCCCTTTTTTGAATATTTATCGATAATGACCTGTACCCTTACCACCCGGGGACACGTGGCGTTAATTACGGTGAATCCAACATCAGCCAGGGCTTTTTCATCCTGGGGCGGCACCCCGTGAGCCCGGATGAGCACAATGCCTTTTCCGGATTCAGGAATCGTGTCCATCCGAAAAATCTGTTTGCTTTCCAGCATCTCCAGAACCTGAGGATTATGGATTAAAGGGCCATACGTATAAATGGGTTCCTTAGCCTTATTGGATGCATCCAGCACCATGTCCACGGCCCGGCGGACGCCCATACAAAAACCAGCGGTTTTAGCAATTGAAATTTTCATGAAATTCTGCTCAGTAACTCCACAAGACGGTTAAATTCGGATCCGGAGGAGAATTTGATCTCGATTCGTCCACGGCCCCCACTTTTCTTTATGAAGACTGGAGAATTGATCCGGGAGGATATCTGGGACGAGGTCTCTTCCAGAAACTGTTTTTCGTCCGCAGTCATTTTTTTTTCGATTTTCTGAGGCTGTTTTTTAGCCTGATTTACCAAACGTTCGGTTTCCCGTACCGATAGGTGGTGTTCCACCACCTGTTTGAACAAATAAAGCTGATTTTCAACAGAGCCTGCCCCCAACAGTGCCCGGGCATGACCCATGCTGATTGTTTCGGCAATCAGGCTCTCCTTGATCTCTTCGGGAAGACTGCGCAAACGCAGCAGGTTGGCAATGGTAGACCGATTCTTACCAATTTTCTCGGCCACCTTTTCCTGGGTGTATCCAAACTCATCAATGAGCCGGAAATAGGCTTCGGCCTCCTCGAGCACGTTGAGATTTTCCCTTTGGATATTTTCGATAATCGAAACTTCAAGCACCTGCTCATCCGTAAGATCCAAAATAATGACGGGCACCTGGGAAAGTCCAGCTGCCTTTGCGGACCGCAAGCGACGTTCCCCGGCAATCAGCTCATAGGCACCATCCATTTTCCGGGCCAAAAGGGGCTGGAGAACACCCTGCTCGGCAATGGACTGGGTAAGCCGTTCCAGTTCCTCCTCACTGAACCGGGTTCTTGGTTGGTAGCGGTTAGGGCTTAACTGATCAACGTTACAAAAGAAAAAATCTGAATTGACTTCGGGTTCTTCCATATCGGGAATCAGGGCTGATATACCCCGGCCTAGACCGGTATTTTTCCGTTTCTTGTTCATCATCGCTTTAAAAGTTCCCTGGCAAAGGACATATAACTTTTAGCCCCTGGTGAGGTTTTATCATACAGAACAACCGGCAGGCCATAACTTGGGGCCTCTGCAAGCTTAACATTCCGGGGAATTTTTGTCTTGAACACCAAATCTTTGAAATACTGCCTGGCGTCATCCACCACATTCTGGGATAAATTGGTTCTGCGATCGAACATTGTCAGCAAAATACCTTTGATTATCAAACTTGAGTTAAATGCATTTTTAATTCGCTTAATTGTATCTAAAAGCTGCCCTAATCCTTCCAGGGCAAAAAATTCACTTTGCAAAGGGATGACAACGGAATGGCTTGCGGAAAAAGCGTTCAGTGTTAAAAGACTTAACGCGGGCGGACAATCGATAATAATGAAATCAAACTTATCAGCCGCGGGAACCAGAAGTTCCTTGAGTCGGGCTTCCCTTTTGGGGGCAGACATCATTTCCACCTCAAATCCAATGAGATCAACATTGGCCGGCACCAGGGTCAGACCCGTCATCATGGTGGGTAAAAGCATATCTTCAATGCCGGTTTCTCCAATCAATCCATCATACAAAGAGGATTCCAAGGCGGGTTTGTCTACCCCAAGAGCAGTTGTGGCATTGGCCTGGGAATCACAATCCACAAGCAGCACTTTTTTTTTCAGTTTGGCAAGGGAGGCAGATAGATTAACTGCTGTGGTGGTTTTACCCACCCCACCCTTCTGATTTGCAATACTGATGATCTGAGTCATAATCCAATTTTCTTATCATAATTAAAGTGTAGAAGCAAACATATAGCCATTCGATCTATCGGATGATTTGGCCGCTTTTTAAGGATACGGCAGGATGATAAGCGCCAGCAATAAATTGATATTACTACAGCACGTCCCCTGTTGCCCCGGGAATATCCCCAACGATTAGAGCAATGCTTTTATTCCCCTATTCCAAAATGCATGTCAATAAAAAAATAGTTGTGAGGGTCAAACGGTTTATTTGACATTTTCAAAAGCTTGGCTACTATTGGCGGTATTATGTCAATTTCAGATCAGATTAAAGCACTCATCCCAAAGGCCATGTGCCGGGACCGGTATATATTGGCTCGTGCCTTGCGCAGCAGGCGCAAACCCGGTCAACAGCCAGACAAAAAAAATTTAAAAAATCTTCTATCAAAAGCCCGGGCTTCGGCTGAGACCAGGCAGCGGCGCATGGACAACCGGCCTCAAAACATCCGCTTTGACCCGGATTTGCCCATCAATGGCAGAAAAGACAAAATCATTAAGACCATACAGGATCATCCTGTGGTAATCATTTCAGGTGAAACAGGATCCGGTAAAACCACCCAGATTCCTAAATTATGCCTGGAAGCAGGCCGTGGAATTTCGGGCATGATCGGCTGCACCCAGCCCCGGCGCATTGCCGCCATGACCGTGGCCAAACGCATTGCCTTTGAGCTCAACGAATCTTTGGGGCAATCCGTGGGATATAAAATCCGGTTTGATGACCACACACCGGACAGTGCCTATATCAAGCTGATGACCGACGGTATTCTCCTGGCCGAAACCCAGCAGGACCAATTTTTAAGCCAGTATGACACCCTGATTGTGGATGAGGCCCATGAGCGCAGCCTTAATATTGATTTTGTTTTAGGCATTCTGCGGGGCCTTGTTAAAAAACGTCGAGATCTCAAATTGATCATTACCAGTGCCACCATTGACACGGAAAAATTTTCCAAAGCCTTTGACAATGCCCCGGTTATTGAGGTTTCGGGTCGGATGTATCCGGTGGAACTGATATATGCGCCCATCGAAGATGACCATAACACGGGTGATACCACCGGTGCCCCGGATGACCAGGGTTATGTGGAGGCCGCCGCCGGACAGACCGCAGAGCTGTTAATGCGCACCCGCACCGGAGATATCCTGATATTCATGCCCACAGAACAGGATATCGGAGAGACCATGGAAATACTTAAAGGCAAAAACCTTTCCGGGGTAACGATTCTGCCGCTGTTTGCACGGCTGTCTGCCGGAGAACAGGCCCGGGTCTTTGCCCCGGGCCCCGGCAGAAAGGTCGTGATCGCCACCAATGTGGCCGAAACCTCTTTGACCATCCCCGGCATCAAGTATGTGGTGGACACAGGCCTTGCCCGTATTCCCTCCTATTCGCCAAGAACCCGGACCACGGCGCTGCCGGTCAGCCCTGTTTCCCAATCCAGCGCCAACCAGCGCATGGGACGTTGCGGCCGTGTGGAAAACGGCATATGCATCCGACTTTACGATGAAGATGATTTCAATGGCCGCCCTTTTTTTACAACACCTGAAATCTTGCGCGCCAACCTGGCCGAAGTTATTTTACGCATGATTGCCCTACAGCTTGGAGAGGTTTCCACCTTCCCCTTTATTGATCCGCCTGCGCCCAAAAGCATCAAGGACGGATTTGACACGCTTTTGGAACTTAACGCCATTACAGCACACAAACCCGAAAAACAAACAGGTGCCCCAAAAAAACCGGGCAAAAAATACCGGCTTACCCCCTCGGGACGTTTAATGGCCAGGCTGCCCATGGACCCGAAACTGTCCCGCATCCTGATCAACGCCGGAGATACGGGTGTACTTAAAGAAGCGGTCGTCATCACCACGGCCCTGACCGTGTCCGACATCCGCCAACGACCGGCAGACAAGGTCCAGGCTGCAGACCAGAAACATGCCCAGTTCAAGGACCCGGCATCTGATTTTATTACTCTGCTCAACATCTGGAATGCGTGCATAGACGCCAAAACGCGGCTGAAATCACGTTCAGCCCTCCGCAAATGGTGCATTGAAAATTTCCTATCCTTCAAGCGGCTGCGGGAGTGGCAGGATATCCATGGCCAAATTACCCGGATAATCAAAGAACACGGCATTAAACAAACGGTTCCACCGGCAGCAGACTCAAAAACCGCGGATCTTAAGGCCGACCAGTTTGAACATGGAGGCCCCTTATATGCCGCCATCCACAAGGCCCTTCTCCACGGGTATCTGGCCGGCATTGCCCAAAAAAAAGAAAAAAACCTTTTCTCGGCAGCCAAGGGCAGACAGGCCATCATCTTTCCGGGTTCCGGCCTGTTCAATAAAGCCGGCAACTGGATTGTGGCGGCAGAATATGTCAAGACCAGCCAGCTTTTTGCCCGGTGTGTCGGCAATATTGATCCGGCCTGGATCGAAGAGATCGGCCAAAGCCTTTGCGCCCGCACCTACAGCAATCCCCACTGGGAAAAGAAACGCGGGGAGGTGGTGGCATCCGAACAGGTATCTTTATTCGGCCTTATCCTTGCGAGCGGCAGATCCGTGGCCTATGGAAAAATTAATCCCGAAGAGTCCGGGGAACTGTTCATCCGCCATGCCCTGGTCCAGGGGGAAATTTACCAGAAGTTCGGGTTCATGACCCACAACACAACTCTCATAGAAGAAATTGCTACCCTGGAAGACAAAACCCGCCAGCGGGACATCCTGGCTTCGGAGGATGAAATCTATATGTTCTACCAGTCCCGGCTGCCCAAACCTTTTTACAACATCCGCACCTTTGCCAAATTCATTAAAGACAAAAAAGATGATACCTTTCTGCGCATGACCCGTGGGGATCTGCAAAAAACCGATGTGGACGAAGCGTTTCTTGCCCAATTTCCCAACACCCTGACCACGGACCAGGGGGAGTTTGCCCTGGATTACAAATTTAATCCCGGGGCAAAGACGGACGGGGTCACCCTTAAAGTGCCAAGCCAGGATGCGGCACTTATCCGCCCCCACCAGGTGGAGACCCTGGTACCGGGACTGCTCAGGGAAAAAATAGCCGCCTTGATCAAAGCCTTGCCCAAAACCCATCGGGTAAAATTGATGCCCATCCAGCAGCGGGCTGAGTTTATTGCAGACCACCTGCCCGACTCGGATGCACCTTTATATTCAAAGCTGTCCTGGGTCATCCGCAACCATTTTAACCTTGTGATTCCCGCTTCAGCCTGGTCTGATACGGATCTTGAGGATCACTTAAAGATGCGGATATCCATTCGGGACCACAAAGACAGGGAGATCAAATCGTTAAGGGACCTGTCAAAACTCGGGACTTTTGCCACCCGGCGCCCTGCCGAAAAAACCAATGCCTTTGAGCGGGCAAAAAAAGCCTTTGAAAAAACAGGGATTCAGGAATGGAATTTTTCTGATCTTGAACAGGAAATCCACTTAGACGAAGGCAATGGAACCCGGCGCAAAGCCTTTCCCGGCCTTTGCTGCGGGCAAGACCCCCACGGGATGACGTTAACCTTGTTCAAAACAAAGCAAGCCGCCTTAGAAAGCCACGCCAAAGGGGTGGGCCGCCTGTTTGAAATCATGTTCCCCGATGATATCAAGGCATTGAAAAAAGATATAACCAGGACCGAAGGCCTAAGCCGTATCGCCCCCTATTTTAACGACCGGCCCACCTTTGCCGCAATGGCTTACAATGCCATGGCAAAGGCCTTTTTTCAAAAAGAACTCTTTACGCAAAAAGCGTTTGATGCCCATGTTCAAACGCTGCGTCCAAAGCTGTACACCCTTGGCCGGAAAGCCATGGAAAGCATTTTAACCGTGGGCCGGGAATACGCCGCCTGTTTTGATCTGCTGCAAAGCTTAAGTCTTGCGTTCAAAGACCGACCGATCATTTTTGAAGCATTGACAGCTATATTCAATGAGCTGAAAAATCTGTGCCCAGCCAATTTCCTGGAACTTTATGATTTAAACCGGATTGCGCTGCTGCCCAAAAATCTGGAATGCCTGTCCATTCGTGCCAGGCGATGGGTGGACAACCCGGTCAAAGAGGCCCAGAAAAAAGAACTTGTCGCCCCCTATGAACGAAAGCTTGCCCTCCTGATTTCAAGCCTTGACCCGGGCTCTTCAGCGGAAAAATCCAATGCAGTGGAAACGTTTTTCTGGATGCTGGAAGAGTATAAAATTTCCGTATATGCCCAGGAACTGAAAACTCGGTTCAAAATTTCAGCCAAACGCCTGGATAAGGCTTTGTTGGATGTCTCCACCATGGTATAGTGCCCCTTCAAAAACGGTTCCGAAATGATTACGACCTGATGCAAGGAGAGGACATATGCTACCCTGGGTAGAACTGGGCAGGGCCAAGGTACCGGAGGAGGGCAATGAATTGATCCTTCGCAGGCGGGGAGATGAGTTCTCCATCCGCACGGCCGGAACAGAACTGATGAACAGCCGGGTCCACGGGTCTGAAGACGCCCTGGCAGACCTGGCCCTTGCCCGGAGTCACAAAACATCCAGACTCGAAATCCTAATCGGCGGCCTGGGCATGGGATATACCCTTTCAGCGGCCTTGAACGCAATTTGCCCGGAGAGCAGCGTCGTTGTGGCCGAGTTGATACCCGATGTCGTTTCCTGGAATGAAATTTTTTTTGGGAACCTGGCCGGCAATCCCCTGTCAGACCCCAGAACGACGGTAAAAACCCGGGATGTCTTAGACTTGATCAAACAAGAGTCCGTCACCTGGGACCTCATCCTTCTGGATGTGGACAACGGTCCTGTGGGACTGACCCGGAAAACCAACAACCGCCTATATTCACCGGACGGGCTGAAGGCATGCTTCAGGGCATTGGCCCCCGGTGGCATTCTGGGCGTCTGGTCTGCGGGAATGGACGAGGCCTTTTCCCGGCGGCTGGGAAAGTGCGGGTTCAGATCCGAGGCCGTATCCGTCCGGGCCGTAAAGGGTAAAAAAGGCAGCCGCCACACCATCTGGCTGGCGGTAAAACCGCTTGAACAACCACCCCAAAAACCACGAAGATCATCCCGGAGGATCCATAATGAATGAAAACAGGCTCGAAGAAATAGAGACAAAGCTGGCCTTCCATGAAAAGGCCATTAAAGAACTCAATGATGTGATTTACGACCAGCAAAGACAAATAGACCGGATGACCCGGCTCATTGAAGAGCTGGAAAAACAGCTCCCGGACAACTCAACCGGCCCGGCCAATGAGAAACCGCCCCACTATTAGAGGCCAGCCACTCCGCGAGCAGGATCCGGGTCCCCGAAAATAAAACAAAATCTTTTTGCCCACAGCATTTTTATTTTAGGGTGTATGCATTTGTTTGTTAAAATTACGACCTTATCTCCAAAAAAGTGACTCTAAGAACAAAATAGGATATATCTTTTATAAAATCAACCATGATTAAAGTTGATTACATGAGCCAAACCCACTGACACTAAGTAGGTGGACAAAAATAATTCTTGTTTTATTATTGCTTTGCAATAAATCATTGTTGTTATTTTAATTTGCATAGCAAGGATATCAGATGAAACGTACGGGTAGAAAATTTGTTTCTCCAATTGAGCATTGGCATTAAAATGGCTGTCACTTATTGAATTTTCGGATGAAGAGTCAAACCGTACTAAACTTAGGGCTCAAGCAATTCGATTGAGCAACTCTGGGTATAGTATCAATCAGATTTCACAAATATGTTTGACTACTCAGGAAACAGTTTCGAAGTGGATCGATGGATGGGGAAAATATCAATTTGACTCTTTAATTGATAAACCACGTCCTGGAAGGACACCACTGATCCCTGGTGATAAACATGATGAAGTCATTGATATTGTAAAGAAAAATCCAAGACAACTTAAAAGTGCCATTACTGAAATAGAGGGAACGTTTGGTAAAAAAATCAGCGTAAAAACCCTGAAACGAATTATAAAAAAAAACTGCGTTGGTGTCGAGGACGGAAATCTCTCAAAAGCAAACGCAATGAGAACGAGTTCAGGGACGCGCAAAAGGAAATTGAAATCTTGAAAGATGAAGATAAGGCAAATATCATTGACTTGTATTATTTTGATGAATCTGGCTTTACCGGCGTGCCTGAGATTCCATATGCCTGGCAAGAGGCGGATGAGCAGCTTTTACTTCCGAGCGGAAAAACCTCAAGAATCAATGTGTTGGGTTTTTTGAATAAGCAAAATGACTTTTTCCCTTGCGTTTTTAATTGCTCGGTTACTTCAGATATTGTCGTGGCCTGCTTTGATGTTTTTTCACGTTCCATAACAAAAAGAACCATCGTTGTTCTGGACAATGCTCCAATACATCACAGCGCCATTTTTAAAGCTCAAGTTGGGACATGGGAAGAAAGAGGACTTTTTCTATACTTTATCCCCAAATATTCACCGGAGTTGAATCTGATTGAAATTTTATGGAAACATATCAAATACTTTTGGTTATCAACATCTGCTTATAAAGGATTTAAATTTTTGAAAGCTGAGTTGGATAATATATTGGCAAGTGTCGGTAAGGAATTTACAATTTCGTTTTCTTAACATAGATTTATTTTTGTCCATGTACTTAGATGAACCCGTCTTACGTCTAAACGCCTCAGGCAAACTTCCATAAACTTTCTAACCATGGGTTCCAACCGGAGACTTAATCCAATATTCATTGCCAGTTCATGTTGGATAGATATTAAATTCAAGGTGACTGTTTTTCCACTGTTATTCAGATCCAAGCCCTCCAATGACTGTTGTTTTATTCAAAAACCGAATAACCCCTTGTGACGAACTGGCAATTTCACCCAATGTCAGGGCCCCAATGGGTGGCAGTTGATTCGGCAGTTCTTTTTTAATACCAGCAAGTTCTTTGCAGTATTGATCCCCGAGAAACAGCTGCCGGGAAATACAGTCGATGGTGAATGTATAATAGCCTTCCTGTTTTTCATAAACAGAGGATAACTGCGTTCTAAGCTCTTTGGCAGCTTTTGCAGCAGATTGAATCAAGATATCAGGTTGAGAATTCAGTATATAGATCAAGGTATTTTGAGGAACACTCCCGGCACATTCTATGGCGGTACCATGTCTCTGAATGGGATCACGGACAAGATACTCATTATCCAATTGCACCATCCCCAAAGGATAACATTTTGTGATTTCTAAGAAATTGGTAAAATCAATAGGTTCACTGCAATATTCCCTGATAATCCCCTCATAAAACGGAAAAGCAGGTTCATAATTAATGCTTTGAATTAAATTGTCTTTGGCACTTGTAACTAAAAAAGGCCCGGCAATACTTTCCCAACCATGACGAACGCCAAGTGCTAACGGGACTGGTAAACTAATAATAAAACATGCATTTTCATAACATCCCTGTGCCGTAATGAGACAGGGGCGATGGGAAAAGTCCAAATACCCGGCACCGCCACCCAGAACACTGATTGCTGGCCCCAGACAATCATAAATACATGTAATTACATTATCGATGCCCTTGCTTTGTCCATCAATAAGAACAATGGCTCCAGCAGGTACTTTTCCATCTAACCACTGCTTTATTTCATTGGTAATTTCAATATTCGGGCGGGCTATTTCTTTTAAAATGGTAGAGAATAATGGTGTCGTAAATCCGCAGACCAAAGCGCCTTTATGATAGTGCATCTCATCATGAATAATACCAGGAAAGACACCAGCACAGGCAGGTATTGGCAACGATGCAAACAAAGGTGGGAGTTCTTCAATGTCAAATTCATGCTCACTTCCCAAAAAAACAAGCAGGTACTTTGCACCATTTTCCAGTGCCAAATCAATCATCCGGTGCAGTTCGGACAGAAGACCTGTTGTTTCAACATGAACACTGGAAAATATCTTCATTATGACTCTTTAAATTGGTAAATAAAAATTTCATTGGAAGGGTAAAAAAAACACGAAATTTTATCATTTAAAATTCATGATATCATACATAGGAACATGGGAAATTACAAGGCAGCTCAAACCATAAAACTGCCCATCACCCTGCATTTGTAAAAAAAATGGTAAGAAAAACAGAGTCTGACCCTATGTTTGCATTGGCCTGATCTGCCCCATGTTTTCCTATTTGTTTCTCGGCTACCGTTTTAAATCGGGACACCCTCAGAATGTTGTAATTGTCTGTCTATTTGGATCTTGCTATAGAAAACTGCCTCATGCAACAGATGCAGAAAAGCCAAACCGGCCGTCAAGCTCCAACGCCAGCTTGTCACCTGATTTTAAAGCGGCCACACCGGCCGGGGTCCCGGTAAGGACAACATCTCCTGGCAACAGCGTAAAAAAACCGGACATGTAGACGATCAGGTCAAAGATTTTGTTAATCATCAACTTTGTACTCTCATCCTGACGCACCTGACCATTCACTTCCAGCTTTAATCGTGTATCCTGGGGATTGGCAAGGTCGTCGGGTCCAGTAAAGGGAGTGATTGGACAGGACCCGTCGAATGCTTTTGCCTTTTCCCAGGGCAGCCCTTTTTCCTTCAGCGATTTCTGGACATCCCGCAGGGTCAGATCCAATGCAAGCGCATAACCTGCAACAGCCGCCTCTACCTCGTCCCGACCTGCCCGGGTAATCTTTTTGCCGATCAACACGGCCAATTCCGTCTCATTGTGGCAATCCTTGGTAAAATCAGGGATCACAATCGGCTGACTGATCGGCTGCAGTGATGTTGCAGGTTTGATAAACAAAATAGGTTCCGTGGGCATGGGATTGTCCAATTCCTTGATATGGTCTACATAATTGCGACCGACACAAACCACCTTTCCCACCGGCAGGTCGCACACCGACCCATCGTTAAATACATGTTTATATATCATCATTTCCTTTTTCCATTTTTAGACAACAATAAATCCAAAAGCGCTTAGGACCGCAGATTAAATAAGTTGGGCAGAAATAACGCCGAATTTTGGTTCATCTACAAGGCGCATTAAAGGTTGAATAACAGTCCTATTGGACCTTTGATGCAACGAAGTAGATGGGCCAAAAGGCAAACTATTTCGTTCAAGTTATTTAATCTACGGTCCTTAACATCTAAGTACATGGACAAAAATAAATCTATGTTAAGAAAACGAAATTGTAAATTCCTTACCGACACTTGCCAATATATTATCCAACTCAGCTTTCAAAAATTTAAATCCTTTATAAGCAGATGTTGATAACCAAAAGTATTTGATATGTTTCCATAAAATTTCAATCAGATTCAACTCCGGTGAATATTTGGGGATAAAGTATAGAAAAAGTCCTCTTTCTTCCCATGTCCCAACTTGAGCTTTAAAAATGGCGCTGTGATGTATTGGAGCATTGTCCAGAACAACGATGGTTCTTTTTGTTATGGAACGTGAAAAAACATCAAAGCAGGCCACGACAATATCTGAAGTAACCGAGCAATTAAAAACGCAAGGGAAAAAGTCATTTTGCTTATTCAAAAAACCCAACACATTGATTCTTGAGGTTTTTCCGCTCGGAAGTAAAAGCTGCTCATCCGCCTCTTGCCAGGCATATGGAATCTCAGGCACGCCGGTAAAGCCAGATTCATCAAAATAATACAAGTCAATGATATTTGCCTTATCTTCATCTTTCAAGATTTCAATTTCCTTTTGCGCGTCCCTGAACTCGTTCTCATTGCGTTTGCTTTTGAGAGATTTCCGTCCTCGACACCAACGCAGTTTTTTTTTATAATTCGTTTCAGGGTTTTTACGCTGATTTTTTTACCAAACGTTCCCTCTATTTCAGTAATGGCACTTTTAAGTTGTCTTGGATTTTTCTTTACAATATCAATGACTTCATCATGTTTATCACCAGGGATCAGTGGTGTCCTTCCAGGACGTGGTTTATCAATTAAAGAGTCAAATTGATATTTTCCCCATCCATCGATCCACTTCGAAACTGTTTCCTGAGTAGTCAAACATATTTGTGAAATCTGATTGATACTATACCCAGAGTTGCTCAATCGAATTGCTTGAGCCCTAAGTTTAGTACGGTTTGACTCTTCATCCGAAAATTCAATAAGTGACAGCCATTTTAATGCCAATGGCTCAATTGGAGAAACAAATTTTCTACCCGTACGTTTCATCTGATATCCTTGCTATGCAAATTAAAATAACAACAATGATTTATTGCAAAGCAATAATAAAACAAGAATTATTTTTGTCCACCTACTTATATCAATCCTTCAACGACAAAAGTGCCGGAGAGTGGTCCACCAAATATTCTGAAAGCTCATCAACCTCTGAGTAAATACGAGAATCCAATCGTTTCAACCAGCGTTTCGGTATTCCGTCGACCCCGTAAACAGCACCTGCAAGCATCCCGACCAAGGCGCCGGTCGTATCCGCATCCCCCCCCTGGTTTACCGTACCAACGAGGCAATCTTCAAAGGTTGTCGTTGAAAATAAAAAGTGGAAAACGGTCTGCACCGTGTCCACAACGTAGGCAGAGCTTTTACCCGGATACGGGCGGTAACAAAAATCAGGATGTTCATCCACAAAATTGTCGGTATGGACCAGAAGTTGACTCAATGTGGCGCCCATCATGGCCTCATGCAGCAAACGGCCAAAAAATATACATGCCGCATCAGACAAAGGATTATTGTGCGTCAGGTGGGCCTGTTCCACCACGTATTGAGCAAGAGAATCTTCATTTCCCAGTGTGTAAAGCGCAACGGGAAGCATGCGCATCAAGGCCCCGTTTCCGGCACTCCAACGACTCGGTGCCGCTTCAAGGGTCTGGTGGAGAATGTAGTTTCTGATTCCCCGGGCACATGTGGAGCCGACATCAATCGGTCGACCTTTTACCCAATTGGCAAATTCCTCTGCTACGGCCGTAAGATTCCATCCCTGGGAATTTCGAATGGCCCGCCCTATACAAATCGACATTTCAGTATCGTCTGTTACTTGACCGGCTTTAAGATACAGCCATCCTTTCCCGATGATCTGTTTATGTACGCCATATTGTAATTTAATTTCCTCGGGCGTCATGAACTCGGTAGTCGCCCCTAGGGCATCTCCAATGGCAAGACCGACAAAGGCCCCTTTTGCCTTTTCCACAATTTGCTTTCTGTCTGGTACCCGAACCGACTGCATGAATGATGGTTTCCCTGTTATATGATTCGTCTGGAAATATCGTACAAACCGCCAATGACCAACACTTCTTCTTCCCCCTTGAGTATCCCGGCATGGAGAAAAGCGCCATCAAAAAAAATTTTTGCAACAGGCACCCTGGCTTCAATAACGAATGTTCCAAATTCCCAGGCCCGCTCAAAATCATGGGTAAAGGAATTTAGATTATTGAGCCGGACCACCCCTTTACCCGTCTTGCTGTCCCATTCAATTAATTCATGATCGTAAAACCCATGAACACCTCTGAAAAGGGTAATGTGACAGGTGTTCGGATCGCGACGTTCCATCTCGTACTGAACAAATTCATAGAGAAGATCCAGCTGGTTGAAAATAGCGTTGGTCCGCCCTGAACCTTTCATACGATCCTTCATGTATGATAAATACTCGTCGCTCTCTTTTCCGCTAATCCGGCCGCCATGATAGGTTGGGGGCAGCCCCATCCTGCTTTGCACCCATCCCTTCAAGACCGCCCCTTCAACAGAATCGGCATTAAAAAGCCAGCCCCGAAGAAATCTTAAATAACTGTGTTTTATACTGAGCAGCTCACCAACATCACCTTTTTCTCGCCATTGATGAAGATGAAACGCAACCTCCATATAATCTTGAAATATTCTGGCTCTTTCTTCCCAGCTGGAAAGATTATCCAACTTTTTGAAAAAATGGGCATGGGTTGCTCGTACACCATGAACACTTAAGGAGGTAGGATTGACGTTGAATTCGCGGGAGCCAATGACCCACGCCGGCACGCTGCACAAGCTGTATTGATAATGATAATCTGCCATAAATTATTTTATAATAACCTTCACACTTTTTAATCTGCCTCAGGATAGGCAAGTTTTGAGTCTACTTTATACGTCCATGGCAGTCCTTCATTCTTCCAAACACCGAGCACACGCTTTCCATACAACGCACTATGTTCGTTTTTTTCTTTATCACCTTCAAATCCGCCCATCATATTGTATATTTTATCAAGCGGCCAGCTGGCCTTTAAATATGCTATGTTTGTTGCTTCACAAGAGTGGCTACAACTTCGACACATAAAAATAAGCGTATCGGTTTCAGGATTGAATCGTTTTTTAAGATCCTCTGAAAAACTTTCATTCAATATCATACCATATCCTTTGCCAACATGTTTTCTTGTCCAAAATTTTATGGGAACATGGTATGCAATAGTTGGATGTCCAACCAGAACCTACTCTGGACGGGTTCGGACATCCACAATAAAAACATGCTTATCTTTGGTTGCCATGTTGTATGCTTGAGTTTGTTATTAAAAAATTAAACTACCAATTATCTATGGGAAAAAGTTTTATCAGAAACAACCTGTCGATAACAGTATTATTTATTTAAACGTCCTTGATAAATCGCCTGACCAGTGAACGGTTGATCAGGCTTGAAAACCACGCCCAAAAAGCTTAGCTTAAACCTCACAATTAATAATAAAGGAAACAATGCCATGCTGACCCAGACTATTACATTTCCTGCAGCGTTTGCGGCAGGCCTTCTGTCCTTTCTGTCCCCTTGTGTGCTGCCGTTGATCCCGGCTTATTTCAGTTTTATCACAGGACTCTCTTTAGATGAACTGACAGCTGACGACAAAGACGTGCGCAAAAAAGTAATTTTGTCCACCCTGGCCTATGTAGGCGGATTCTCCTTTATTTTCATCCTGTTCGGAGCATCCGCCTCCTTTCTCGGCGGACTTGCCTCCCGGTATTCCTGGGTTGTGCGTTATGTGGGCGGCGGCATTATCCTTCTTTTCGGGCTGCATCTGCTCGGTATTATCAATATTAAAAGTTTTCAGTTTGAACGTAAATTTCATTTCAAGGAGACACCCTTTCATCTGTTTGGTACATTTTTGATCGGCATGGCCTTTGGCGCCGGATGGAGTCCGTGCATCGGCCCCATGCTGGGCAGCATTCTCATTGTGGCAGGCAGCCAGGACACCATCCTCAAAGGCGTGCTGCTGCTGGCCACCTATTCTGCGGGCATGGCCCTGCCTTTTATTGTGATATCCATTTTCATTAACTCCATGATCAGTTTCATGAAAAAGGCCACCCGGGTCATGGGCGTTATCAATAAATGTGCAGGCGGGCTTCTCATTGTCATTGGTTTGCTGTTGATCTTTGACAAATTCCGGCTTCTGGCAGCCTTTTAAATTCCGGCAAGAAATTTATGATAAGCCGATCGCATGCGTTTACCGCATTTATTGGTGTGGCAACGTTCAGCAAACTAATGTTGAATACCGCCCGGCGTATGGTCTACCCTTTTGCACCGGCACTTGCCCGGGGGCTTGGGGTACCCCTGACGTCTGTCTGTAACTTCATTGATCGTCGTCAACCAGGCCCTGGCAGTCCTAAGGCCCGCAGATTAAATAAGTTGGGCAGAAAGAACGCCGAATTTTGGTTCATCTACAAGGCGCATTAAAGGTTGAATAGCAGGTCGATTGGACCTTTGATGCAACGAAGTAGATGGGCCAAAAGGCAAGCTATTTCGTTCAAATTATTTAATCTGCGGGCCTAAGTGCAGGAGCCGGAAGGGAGCACACAACCCGCTAAATATAAAGATGTATAACTTTTCTTCTTTATTGAGGTTCAATCAGGCTTTGAATCGGATGGATTCGTCCACCTGCTCTGCCCTCTGAAGACCTGTCCGAGTGCGACCGGGTGTTGACAGGCGGAAAGGAATATCGCATTCTATGTCCCAATGACAAAGATCTTTCCCATACCCTTTTCCGAAAAGGTCAAAAACAAAACCGATGAGCCGGTCACCGTGATGACGTTTAATCTCCGGTTCGGTTTGGCCAAGGACGGTGGTCCCCATGCCTGGGAACACCGGAAACCTCTGGTGTCAAAAATCCTGGAAACATACCCCAACGATTTTATCGGCTTCCAGGAGGTCAACCATTTCCAGGCCGAATTTTTGATCCGGTCACTGAGACACCACGATCACATTGGCTGGTACAACAAAGGGGTTAAATGGTGGCAGAACAACCTGATCCTTTTCGACTCGTCCTGGGAATGCCTGGGGCACCGTCACTTTTTCTTAAGCCACACCCCGGACATCCTCTCCCGGCTTCCCGGTTCCAGATGGCCCCGGCAGTGCGTCATTGGATGGTTTAAAAAGAAAAACCGGTATCTGCTCATGGTCAACACCCACTTTGATTTCACGTCCGAGGTCCAGCAAAAAAGCGCCGGCCTGGTTATGAAATTTCTTAAACGTTTTCCAAAGGGCGTGCCGCAGATCATCACCGGCGACTTTAACACCACCCCGGGTTCGCCTGCCCATCGGTGTTTTAAATCCCGGGGATTTGGTCTGGTCAAGGAAGGAGAATCCATCACCACCTTCCACGATTTTACCGGGAAAAAAACAGGGCGTCACATCGACTGGATACTATACAGGAACGGTCTGTCTCCCGTATCCGAACAGGTGATACAGGACTCCTTTAACGGTCTTTTCCCATCCGATCACTACCCGGTTCGAGCCGATTTTGCCTGGATGCTTTAAGCCCGGCCTGCCGTGAAAATTCAGTAATACAAATCTCCTATACCATACTTCAAATTAGTATTGGCTTCTTTTGCCGTTGGTTACTTGTTTTTGTCATGGCTTTTTCTCCTTTGTTGGCGTCCTGCCTCCGCCGTTCCAGGAATTATCTCCAAAAATTGTGAAGGCAGACGCTCGTGGGTTTTTTCAATATTTTATATTATCGATTATTAATAATCATCGGTCAAAGTCATTAAAAAGGCTTCGATATTTTCCAGCTGTGTCGTTGACAGCCCCAGGTTTCCAACTTTGTCTGACAGGTTCTCTGAAACTTCCGGTACAAAACTGGTGCCGTCATTGATAAACTCCAGCATTTCCATGAGGGTTGGAAAAACCCCGTTATGGGAATAAGGGGCTGACAGCGAGATATTGCGCAGGGTTGGAATTTTGAATTTTCCGTTTTGGGTATCATCGTCAACCACAGGTCCCAGACCTAAGTCCGCTTCCGATGGAATTCCCGGGTTAGCCGGAACACCGATGTTGGCGTATTGATAATTGGTAAAAAGTGACGCCGGCGCATTAAAATCCGCTTCCATGGAATGACATGAAGCGCACTTGGTCTCGAAAAGAGCCTGTCCTGCCTGCTCCGTAGCAGTAAGAGCAAGCTTTGCTGTGTCAAACTTTGAGGTAAATTTAGTCACGTCGTTTGAGCGTTCATATGCCGCGATGGCTCTGCCAAAATTGTCATAGGCGGCGTCCACGTCATCAAGTGATCCAGAGCCGAAAATTTTAATCCACAGATTAAGATAATCGGAATTCGCAATCACATCTATCACCGCATCTTTACTAGGCATGGCCATTTCAACCAGATTTAACGGCGGACCCTGTGCCTGTTCAGCAAGGGGGTCTTCCAGTACAGAAGAGCCGTCTGCCCGACCGTCCCAGAACATGCCGCCAACATAATTTCCGGCAGCATTCACATGCAATTTCGGGCTGAACCCGGCATAGGCCGAGGACGGGGCATTCCGTCCGCCTTTGCTGACACCGTCTGCGCCGGTTGAAACAAAGTTGGTAGAAGGATCCAGATAATTGGTAATATCCGCAAACCCACTGAAGTGGTGATGGCAGTCCCGGCAGGACTGAGTACCGTTATAAGAGATGTTCTTGTCATTATAAAGCCTCATCCCGAGTTTTTCCATATCGGAACCAACGTTGGGCAGGCCGCCGGCAGCCCATACCGCCGAAATCAGAAATAAGGAACTTATCAAAATGCCAGTCAGTTTTTTCATCATGTTGCTCTCCTTTTGATATTTTTTATTTTTATATGAAAGTTCCAATAAGTGACTGAATTACTTTCATGCTTTGTTGTGGGTTGAACCTCGGTATTGATAGACCAAGTCAGCCCATGGCTGTTTATATGAAAGTCTGGGTAAGGTACTCAGATCTTTCAACCTTTGTTGTGGGCTGAGCCTGGGTATTGATAAACCAGGTCGGCCCATGGCCGTTATAAAAAATGTGTCTGCCATAAGGCAGCATGTAGCCCTACTTGATGAATAATAGATACCGATAATGGGTTATTCTACCAGATGCGATTTTGAAAAAATATTGGCAAAAGGCCTAATTTAAACATAGCCAGTGGCTTAGAGGGCCATGAAAATAATAAAATCCAGCGTGGCTTTCTGTCGCAAATTATAGGGTGGTAATCCCTTCCCGTATGGCAAATTTGGTCAACTCCGCAATGGAATTGGCACCGATCTTCTCCATGATGTTTCTTCTGTGGGCATCGACGGTTTTCGTGCTTACATGGAGTTTTTCAGCGATCTCTTTGGTGTTTTGACCTTCGGAGATCAGTTGAAGAATTTCGCGTTCCCGATCGGTCAGCATTTTCCTGTTTATGCGCCGACTTGTGTCATTTTCAGAGACAGAGCGCAACAGGTACCCGTCAACAATGGTTCCTGCAATTTCAGGGCTGATGTAGACCTGTCCTTTTGCCACCAGGCGGATGGCCGAAATCAGTTCTCTTGCGATGCAGTTTTTCAGGATATATCCGGATACGCCCGCCTGAAACATGCCTTCCACAAAACGCTTGTCCGAATACATGGAAAGAGCCAGAACTTTGGTGCCGGGGGCCTCGGACAGGATTCTCCGGGTGGCGTCCATACCGTTTAACTCAGGCATGGAGACATCCATGACCACAAGATCCGGTCTGAATTTTTTAACTGCAGACAGGGCGGCCCGTCCACTATCCGCCTCAGCAAGAACCAAAAGATCTTTTTCACTTTCAAGAAGCAGCCTGAGCCCTTCACGAATCACATGATGATCATCGGCGAGAATGATATTTATTTCCATGATGCTTCCTTAAGCTGTTATGCAGGATTCTCAAAATGGCCCGGGTTCCCGCACCGGATTCAGACAAGACCGTAAACTTGCCGCCAATGGCGTTGAACCGTTCCCGAATGCTGAAAAGTCCGAATCCGATACTTTTATACTGTTTTTCAGGATCAAACCCAATTCCGTTATCCGTAACACAGATTTCAAAAAAATGCGCTCCTTGGGACAGGTGGATCGTTATTTTTGAGGCGTTTGCGTGTTTGATGATATTGTGGAGTAATTCTCTTACCGTCCTAAAAATAAGAATGCTCAGACTGTTATCCAGCCGATCTTCCTCCAGATCTCCCTCCAGAAGCGTGTCGATGTCGTTTTCCCTGCAGGTGTTTTCCAAAAGCCACTCCAGGGCGGGCTTAAGTCCCAGTTCATAAAGTATTGGTGGGCTGATTTCAAAGGTCAAGGTCCGGGTTTCCCGAATAATTTCATCAAGTTTATCTTCTATCTCGTTTAATTCCCCGGCCCGGGCCGTATTGACCGAAGTCCAGGACGTCCTGAGCATTGAAAGTTTTAACTGACAGATCGCCAGATTTTGACTGATCTGGTCGTGAAGGTCTGATGCAAGCCGTCTTCTTTCCCTCTCTTCCGTTAACAGGAGTTTGTAAGTGAGTTGCCGCAGCCGGGTCCGCTGGGACTGGAGTTTTTCTTCGTAACTTTTCCGCTCCCGGATTTCGTGATTCAGACGACTATTGGTCTGTTTCAAATTTTCATGAACTATGACAAGTTTATTAAAAAGCGTTTGAAACTCACCGCATAAAATGCCTATTTCGTCATTCCGGTTTAAAAAAAGAGAAAATGAGGTCTGTTTTGAATTCCCTAAAGAAACGACCCTTGCTGTCAGTTTCCCCAAAGGCGCAATCACGACATGGTTCAATAAGAAAAACATCACAAGCAGCAGGATAAACCCGGCCAAAACAGTGGCAATCAGAACAAAAAACATGGTGTTCATTGCATATTTCATAATCTGCCGGGGAATTTCGGCCCGGATAATGAGGTCAGAAGAATCGGTCAGTCCCTTGAAAACATCGTATACAAAAAGCATGTTTTTATCCTGTTCTTCAAATACGGGACCTAAATTTTTTTGCACGCTTTCAAATATGGAACTGGATTCAGCCGGGATGGACGGATCCTGTGAAAGCCAATACCAATGGTCCACCTTGGTCTGGTCCGTCAGGGTTCTCATGTATGCCTCGTTCAGAAAGCGCCCCATGATCATATAGCCTTTTGCCGGTCCAAGGTGCAGGCTTCGGATGACAGGCCGGGACGCCACAAGAAGAGGACCTTTATCGGTGGCATAAACCCCTGCAACACAGCTTTCTATATCTTTGGTGTGTGCTAAGAATGCGTGGGACAATGGGAAACGATCATCAGGGAATTGGTTGATATTCAGTTCCAGGCCGGTCTTTAAATCCAACATTTTTTTCCAGAGGACACGGCCATCCAGATCCAGAAGGATAATGACGTTTAATCTGTTGTCGATAAAAGTTGTACGAACAAGGTTCGACCGGATGAAGTCCATATTTGTGTTCTGAACGAACTCATAAGCATCATCCCACGCCGCCCAGTCATGGACAAATTCGTCCAGATAATGAATTTCCCTTCTCAGTGCTTCAAGACACCGGTTCAGATCTTTCTCGGCCTCAAGCCTTTCCTGCAAAACAAAACTTGGAAAAACCACAAAACGTTCAATAACGTAGCTCAAAACACCGTATACGAGCAGCACCGCCAACAAAACGCCCAGAATTTTTGTTTTTAATTTCATGGCCAATAGTATTTAATTGCAGGAGTAGGATCAAGTTTATTCCCTCGCGTTTGGAGTTGGAAGAAAAAAGACCAGCACCCCAGCGCCGAAAACGGCACTGAGCAGGGATGCTGCCAGGATACCGGTTTTTGCAGCTTCCAGCTCCGGATTCTCCAAGGCCAGACCGGCAACGAACAAAGACATGGTGAATCCGATTCCCGCCAAAAAGCCTGCACCGGTCAAAGGCCCCCAGGTAATACCACGCGGCAGCCGCGCTATCCCGGTTTTCACCGCCAGCCAACTAAACGCAACAATACCGATAGGTTTGCCCAAAAAAAGACCACAGACAACAGCCAGGGCAACAGGATCGGTGAACCCTTCGGGCCGCAGTGCCACACCGGCATTGGCAAGGGCAAACAGAGGCATAATCACGAAACTGGTCCAAGGGTGCAGCTGATTTTCAAAACGCTGCTGGGGGGAGATGGATTCCCGGGTCGCGTCCTCCATGTCACGCAGCGCCTTGTACCGTGCCTTGGGATCGGACCATTGGTCGCCCTGCAGGTAGCAGAGCGTACGCCGCGCCATCGTTCCCAGTCGTCCTTGGCCCACCCAGCTGCGGGTGGGGGCAAGCAGTCCGAAAGCAACCCCCGCCAAGGTGGGGTGAATGCCCGATTCATACAGGGCCGCCCACACGAACAACATGCACAGCCCGTACACGGCCATATTGCGGATACCCAACCGGAAAAACACCAGTGTCAGGCAAAGTCCGCCTACGGCCAGGGCAAGTGCTGTCAGATGGACTGTTTCCGTATAGCCGACGGCGATCACCACAATGGCACCGATATCATCGGCAATGGCCAAGGAGAGCAACATGACCCGCAAGCTGTTTGGCACCCTGTCCCGAAGCAAGGCCAGAAGCCCCACAACAAAGGCGATGTCCGTGGCCATGGGAATTCCCCAGCCGTCTGTTGACGGCCCCTCGTTAATGAGCATCAGGTAAATGCCGGCAGGTACCAGCATGCCGCCAATTGCTGCAGCAATGGGCAGGACGACGCTTCGGATGTCACTGAGTTCCCCGACTACAAGCTCTCGTTTGACCTCCAGGCCGACCACAAAGAAAAAGATAGCCATCAGCCCATCATTTATCCAATGTTTCAGCGACAGGTCCAGGGTAATATTTCCGACAGATATCGCCGCATGGGTATCCCAAATGGCCTGAAAACCGCCGGCGGCCGGGGTATTGGCCAGCAATAATGCTGCAACAGCCGCCCCAAGCAGTACAAAACCGCTGGCCGATTCCACATGCAAAAAGCGTTTAAACGGATCGACCATCTTGTCGATGGGTTCGTCCGGAAACGCTGAAAAGTCTTCCGAAGTGGTTAGATACTCGCACTCCTGGGGATCAATATACTGATCCCTTGATCCTGACTTATTCTGTTCTTTTGTTTCTTTCTTGGACATTTTTCAAACCATTTTCTATAATTTTTAAGAGAAGGATATTTGTGATTTCCTCTTTGAGTTCCACACCGGCTTTTTCGTTTTCGTCCTGGGCTTACTTTTTTTCAGCTTAAGCCTGTTTTGCTTTGGCCTCTTTTTCCCAGGCCGTAATTTGAGATTCCAGTTTGTCTATCAAAATACTCTTTTGTGGACATGGGTATTTTCCTTTGTTGTCTTCAAATATATTAGGCCCAAGTTCAAAATAAAACCTTCCACATGGTTTGCCTTTTCATCCGTTTTCTTCGTTGTGTCAATGGGTACATATACTTCAATATGCTCCCATTGCCACGCCTTGAATACGAACGAAAATTCTAAACCATATTTTGGAATATTTTATTCCGATCATAGGCCTTATTTTTGTAATGTTCTTCTTTTATCAAAAAAATAAAAAACTATTATATTTTGCCAACCGGAACGGGTAAATGGGTAGATACCCGTATTCTTAATTCCGATCATCACCATGTCAGAAATATCAGTGCCGTCCCCAAACGAAGGGCGCCGGGTTAGCAGTCCCCATCCCAAAAACAATGAATTCCATGAAAACGTCCGAGAACTGCCGGTCAATATTGATTTGCCCGAACGGCCGATGATCGATAGTCCTGACATCCACAGCGATCATTGCTGGACTGTTTTTTAAATGTCATCACCCTGATTCCTTGACTGATTATGGGGACAGTGATAGCTTTGTCATGCAAAATTTCAAAACAGTTCACAACGTATCTAAGCAGATTACATCAGGAGGTCAGAACATGGAAATCATCGGCATAGATGTGGGGTTTGGTTTTACAAAAGCATACAACGGACAAAATTCGGTCATTTTCAAATCCCTCATCGGCGACGCAGCCGAAATTCAGTTTATGTCATCCATGGGCGATGCTGCAGCAACGGCCAATCTGCATATTACCCTGGACAATAAAACTTATTTTTTAGGATCCTATGCCGAACGACAGTCCAGCCTGACCGAATATACCCTTGACCAGGAAAAAATGGTGGAAGAATTCATCAAGATTCTGGCCCTTGCAGCGGCAGGTACATGTTCCCAGACCTATGGCCCGATCAATGTGGTAACCGGCTTACCTGTTGCGTACTTAAAACGGGATACCAAGCGGCTTAAAGAAATTATCCAGGGTGAACACGAAATCATCTATCACCACCAGGACGCACCAGATGAACATAGAAAACTTTCAATTGACAAGGTATATGTCATACCCCAGCCTATTGGGTCCATCTTCAACCTGATTTTTGACGATAACGGAAAAATCTGCGACAGGGATCTTGCGGCCTCCAAACTCGGAGTGGTGGATATTGGTTTTAAAACAACTGATTTTTCCATTTTTGACCATCTTCAATACATTGAAAGGGGTTCGTCAACCATGGACACAGGGGTGTCCAAATGCTTTTCCGTAATCGCGGATAAGCTGCGCCAAGAAAGCGGCATCAATATTGAACTTTACAAAATTTTTAAGTTCATGGAATCCGGCGTGATTAAAATCCGGGGCAAGGAGTACAATATTCTCAATCTTAAAAAACGCGTGTATGCACATGCCGCTTCAAGCATTTCCTCTGATTTGAACCGACTATGGAAAAATGACTGGGATATTGACATCATTATCGTATCCGGGGGAGGGTCTATCCCTTTGGCCGAATTTCTGATACCATCTATTGAAGGCAATGTGATCCCTATTCCCACGAACATTGACGCCCGGTTTAATAATGTTCAGGGATATTGTAAATTTGGTCATTACAAATGGGGAAAAGACAAGACGATACCTTCCCGGCAGGCAGCACCGGCTCCTAAAGAAGAGAAAGAAGAGCCGTCAACCCGGGAAGAGGCACCATCTTCGGAAGAAACAGATAAAGCAAGGAAAGGACTTGCCTGGTTGAGAAGGCAAAACGCTTAGACGCTATATGAACATTGATACATTAACCAAACTTCTTTCCATGGTGGCCGACGGCGCACTGCCCGTGGGCCAGGCGGCAGATCAATTAAAACACCTCTCGTTTGAAGATATCGGTTGTGCCCATGTGGATCATCACAGGGCCCTTCGCAAAGGTTTTCCCGAGGTGATTTTCGGACAGGGCAAAACAACTGCACAGATTATTGCCATTCTTGAGAAACTGGAACAATCGGAAAATATCGTACTTGTTACCCGCATTGACCAGGAAAAGGCAAACACGGTTCTTTCACGGTTTCCCAATGCGCAATACTTTGATGACGCACATCTATTAAAAATAGAAAAACAGCCCCCTGCCATTACAGGCCGAGGTACGATTCTTATCGTCAGTGCAGGAACCTCAGATATTCCGGTGGCAATGGAAGCCTATTTAACGGCAAAGGCCATGGGTAACCAGGTAAAAACGCTTTTTGATGTCGGGGTTGCAGGCATCCATCGCCTTTTTGCCCACCAGGCAGACCTTGAAAAAGCGGCCGTCATTATTGTTGCCGCAGGCATGGAAGGTGCCCTGCCTTCGGTGGTGGGTGGCCTTGTCAAATCGCCTGTAATTGCAGTGCCCACAAGTGTTGGTTACGGCACAAGCTTCAACGGTATGACTGCGCTTTTGGGCATGCTTAATTCCTGCAGTTCAAATATTGCTGTGGTCAACATCGACAATGGATTCGGGGCAGGTTATATGGCCGCCACCATTAACCATGTGGGGGTTGAGTTTTAAATCACTATATTTGCCGGCGCATTTTTAAGGCTTCCTTATTTGACGGATCAATTCTCAAAATGCGGTTCAGATAGTCGTCTGCCTGGAGAATACGTCTATTGTTAAAATGAATTTTGGCTATCTGAAGTTTGGTTTTAATATCCCCTCGCCTGTTATTATCAACAGTGACAAAGCATTCAAGGGCTTTTTCCTGATCACCGGTTTCAAGATAAATGGTGCCGGCTTTATACATTAAATCCATGTTGGAAGGATTCTCTTTGATCGCCTCAGTAACAATCTCGGCCACAAACTCATATTCCTGGTTCTCCAGGCAGATATTAATAATTTTTTCCTGAAGCACCCTGTTGGAGCGGCTTTTTGACATAATACGCGAAAAAAGCATTCTTCCTTCATTCCTGAATCCGTTAATCAAAAGTGATTCACTTAGACGAACAGCTGAATCAAAATACCTGGTGCTGAAAGAGAGAATTTCCATGTAAAGCTGGGCGGCCCGTTTAAATGCGCGCTTGTTAATGTATAACTTGGCCAGATGGCTTCGGGAAATCGTATCCTGACAGTTGACGGCAACGGCCTTTTGAAGACATTTTTCACCAATTTCCGTTTTCTTGGTCTCAAGGTATAACAGCCCAAGTTTTCTTAAAATCCGTGATGCTTTGGGTTTAAGCGCCAAGGCTTTTCGGGTTTCGTCTATGGCGCCTTCAATATTGCCGGCCTCTTCACACGCCCTTGCCTCGAGCAGATGAAGCTTTGCCTTTTCCGGGTGGTTGGCAGCCTCAATAACGCTTTTTATCTTTGTATCCAAAGCGGCCAGGGTCAATGGTTTAAGAAGATACCCGTCCACTTCGTATTCTGCAACATCGGCCACAATATCGCGTTCGTTTTCGGCTGTAACCATAACAACAGGAATATCCCTGATAGTTGGGTCCCGGCGCAGGTTGGCCAACATTTGGCTTCCGTTCATTTCGGGCATACTCCAGTCAACAATGACTAAATCACAGGAAGAATTTTTCAGCGTACTCAAGCCTGATTTCCCATTATCCGCAAACAGAAGATCTTTGCCGATCTCAAGATTCCGCAGCATTTTCCGCAGGGTCAGACGCATGCTTTTCATGTCATCCACAATCAGTATGGTCATAGTTTTAATATCAATCATAAAAGGGCCTTTTCGTTAAACCGATTCAAATATTCCTTAAGCATTTCGGGTACGACCAGTGGGTCCGACGGCACAGCATTCTCGGCTCGGGTTTCGATGTCAAAGGCGGCTCGTCTCAACTGATCTGCATTTACATTGGCCGCACCGCCTTTTAACGCATGGGCGCAGGTCTTGACATATTCAGGATCAAAAGGCTCTTTTTTAACAGCCGACACAAGTTTATCAACAAGCTCGTCCACTTCCTGAAGAAAGGATGCAAGGACTTCTCCAGCCAGTTCCTCGTCATTACCAAACCGTTCAAGAAGTCCGATCCGGTCAAAGGCAAGTACCGGCGCATCGTTATCTTCCAAAACTACTGAGACCTGTTCTTGTTTCTCAACGTCATGCATATCATGATCAGGCATGTCGGAATCCGGGATTTCAAATGCCACCGAAACCAACGAGGATTTCAGCTTATACGCATTGATAAGTTCAATTAACGCATGGGGATTGACCGGTTTTGCAATAAAATCATCCATACCGGCGATTTTACAGGCCTGCCGGTCCCTTTCAAAAGCGTTTCCGGTCATGGCAATGATGGGGGTTGCGTCAAGTTTTTCCAAGGATTCATATGCCCGGATCCGACGACTGGCTTCATAACCGTCCATTTCCGGCATCTGGCAGTCCATGAAAATCAAATCGTATTCATTATCCTTCGCCTTTTCAAGCGCCTGGAGACCGTTGGATGCTGAATCGGTCTGGTATCCCTGTTTGCTTATAATTTCCTTTACCGTCACCACATTGGTTTCAATGTCATCCACTATTAAAATTTTAAATGATCTTTTTTTGCGTTCTGCAAGGGCATACCGGGTAACAATGGCCTGGCTGCTTTTCCGGTAGGTTGGTGAAAGCACCGTGTGAATGGCATCATGGAGAATGGTTTTGTCCAAAGGGAAACTTAAAAAGGCTGAAAAGCCCAAGTCTTCAAATTCTTTTGCATCCCCCTGTTTACCCACCGCAGTGACGAGAATACACGCAAGGTTGTTCAAATCAGGATTCAGGCTGAATTCCAGACCAATATTCCTTGCATATTGATCGGATTCGCTGACCTCCATAATGATCACATGGAAAGGGGTTGAAGTTGTATTCGCAAGGGTAACAAGTTCAATAAGTTGATCGTGTTCACACATCTTATAATCAAACCCGACCCGATCAAGTATTTTAGTCAGCCGGGTGCTGGGTTCCGGTTTGTCAGATACGGCAATCAGCCTGATTTCATTTCCGGAAACGGCAGACGGGTCCTGGGCAATCTCCTCGGGCAACTGTTTTTCAAAGGGCGCTTCAAACCAGAACGTGGAGCCTATTATTTCAATGCTGTCCACACCTACCTGACCACCCATTAACTCAATGAACAGTTTTGATATGAACAAACCAAGACCGGTACCGCCATATTTCTTTGTTATGGATGCATCGGCCTGAACAAAAGGCGAAAAAAGGCCTTTGAGCACATCATCGTTAATACCGATACCGGTATCATCCACACTGAAATGGATCAACGCGGACTCTTCGTTGTCCTCTTTGAGTGTCACATTCAAGGTCACAGACCCGGTTTCAGTGAATTTGATGGCATTGCTGGTGAAATTCAAGATCACCTGGCGTATTCTGCCGATATCACCTTTAAGCAGTCTTGGTACATCCGTATCTATATTATATACAAATTCAAGTCCTTTTTGCCTGGCCTGCAATTCCGGTAAAGAGACAATATCCTTAATGGCGATTTCAAGATCAAAGGGACGGATATCAAGTTCAATTTTGCCTGCTTCAATTTTGGACAGATCCAGAATGTCATTAACAATGGTTAAAAGGGCTTTGGCACTGTTATGGGCAATGTCTGCGTAGCGTCTTTGCTCGGCATCAAGCTCAGAGTCAAGAAGAACGTGAAGCATGCCCAAAACCCCATTCATGGGATTTCGTATTTCATGGCTCATGTTGGCCAAAAATTTATCCTTAACTTCGATGGCGTTTTTGGCTTCTTCCTGAACTTTTTGGGAAAAGTCAACAGCCGTCTGCTGTTTTTTGATAAGCTCCTGCTGTTTTTTGAAAATTAAAAACAAGACAGATCCAATACCGGAAAACAGAATGACAAAAACCACAAGACGAAATTCGTTGAGATTCAATACACCTGGCCCCCAGGAAGGACCAAAATAAAAAAAGGCAAGCAAGGCTGCAAAAAAACAGAATAGAACAAAAAAACCGGACAAATCCACGCAGAGAACGGTTCCGGCCATAACAATGATGAAAAAAAAGAGCCCGGGACTGAAAATACCGCCGGTAAGACAAGAAAACCAGGTGATATAAACTGTAAAAATCAATAGAATACTGCGCCCCCGGATTGCGGATCTGTCGGCAGATCGCCCACCTAATAGATGATGTGCGGCCCATATCAGGCAGACTGTTGCAATTGATGGTGCAATCAGGGCAAGGGTTTTGGCATACACACCCATCCCTGCCAGACAGAATATAATTGCCGTCATAATGGATGACAACCGGATTGATGGATCTTTATCAGTGATCATGTAGAGTTGCGTCAATCTAAATTCATGGTGTTTAAGATGTGGATATAGGAATACTATAACTGGCTGGCTGTTTGTATGTCAAACCCTAATTCGTGGGCGCTCAGGAATAGCATTTTTGCTCAATTTCTTGGTTGAATAAAAATCCTTATTTCTGAACAGACGCAGTTCATTTAATGCCTGCCTGTCAGGTGGAAATTTAATTTGGCGAAAGTATTATTTTTTCTTGACATTAATGTTATTTATATATAATTAATATTCTTAAGTAAGAGTAAAATATTATGATTAAAACAAATATTATTAACAGCCTAGTGGTCCTCATTATCGTGGAGGTGATTATTGTCACCTCCGGACGAAGGGGCGATTAGTGGCTTAAATAAGATTAATGAAAAAAAGCCGTTACCAGCCCCGAAGGGGGGCTGGTAACGGCTTTTTTGCTTTTAGGAGACTTTTTAAAAATGAAAAGAAGCAGTATTGCAACACAGGGCGTGGCAAGAGCACCCCACCGGGGCCTGCTCAAAGCCTTGGGATACACCGATATAGAGCTTAACCGCCCCCTGATCGGGATTGCCAATTCCGCCAATGAACTGATCCCGGGACACATGCACTTGGACTCTATTGTCAAAGCCGTCAAGGCCGGTATCTCCATGGCCGGCGGCACCCCCATGGAATTTTCCACCATCGGCGTATGTGACGGTATTGCCATGAATCATATCGGCATGCACTATTCACTGGCATCACGGGAGCTTATTGCCGACAGCATTGAAGTGACGGCCATGGCCCACCCCTTTGACGGTATTGTCATGGTGCCCAATTGCGACAAAATTGTGCCGGGCATGCTGATGGCTGCGGCAAGGCTTAACATTCCTGCCATTTTTGTCAGCGGCGGCCCCATGCTGGCAGGACGTCATCCCCATGACCGGGCAAAAAAAATCGACCTGATCACCATATTCGAGGCGGTGGGTGCAGTACAAAGCGACAAAATGACCGAAGAAGAACTTCTGGAAATGGAAAATGCAGCTTGTCCCACCTGCGGATCCTGTGCAGGCATGTTCACGGCCAATTCAATGAACTGCCTCACCGAAGCCATCGGCATGGGACTGCCGGGCAACGGCACAATTCCGGCACCCATGTCCAGCCGGGTGCGCCTGGCAAAAGCTGCGGGTATGCAGATCATGAATCTGGTGGTACACGATATTACCCCGGACAAAATAATGACCCGGCAAGCCTTTATGAATGCCCTGGCCGTGGACATGGCATTGGGCTGTTCCACCAATACGGTTCTGCATCTTAAAGCAGTGGCGGCCGAAGCCGGTGTGGATATTCCTCTGGATTTGATTAATGAAGTGAGCAAAAGAACCCCCCATTTATGCTCCTTAAGCCCCGGTGGAAAGGACCATATTGAAGATCTTGACGCAGCCGGCGGTATCCAGGCTGTCATGAAGGAACTTAGTGACAACAACATGATCGACACAAGTCTTGTGACAGCCACGGGTAAAACCATCAAAGAAAACCTTGAAAAAGTTAAGGTGAAATATCCTGATGTCATTCGGCCGGTTAACGATCCCTATCATAAGGAGGGCGGGCTTGCCGTATTGTTCGGCAATATTGCACCCGAAGGCTGTGTGGTTAAGCAGTCTGCGGTTCTGCCGGAAATGATGAAGCACCAGGGGCCTGCAAGGGTATTTGATTGTGAAGAAGATGCAAGCGCCGCAATCATGGAGCGACAGATCAATCCGGGCGATGTCATCGTGATCCGGTACGAGGGACCGGCCGGGGGGCCCGGCATGCGCGAGATGCTCACCCCCACATCAGCCATTGCAGGCATGGGGCTTGATGACCGCTGTGCCCTGATCACGGACGGCCGGTTTTCCGGTGGCACCAAAGGCGCAAGTATCGGCCATGTATCTCCGGAAGCGGCCCAGGGCGGCCTGATTGCCTTTGTAAATGAAGGAGATCAAATCCGCATTGATATTCCCAACAAAACCATTGAATTGATGGTACCTGAAGATGAACTTGCCCTGCGAAAAGCAGACTGGAAAAAACCCGAACCCAAAATCAAAAAAGGTTATATGGCCCGTTATGCCAAGATGGTGACATCTGCCGGCAATGGTGCCATATTTAAATAAAGGAGCGGATAATGAAACTTACAGGGGCCCAAATCCTGATTAAGATGATAAAGGCACAGGGTGTTGACACGATCTTCGGATATCCCGGCGGTGCCACCATTGATATCCATGATGAAATCATTAAACATGACGACTTGCGCCATATTCTGGTGCGACACGAACAGGGGGCTGTTCACATGGCCGATGCCTATGCAAGGGCGCATAAATCCACCGGTGTCGCACTTGTCACCTCGGGACCCGGTGCCACAAATGCCGTAACAGGACTTGCATCCGCCCATTGCGATTCCATTCCCATTGTCGTCTTTACAGGCCAGGTGCCCACAGGCCTTATCGGCAATGATGCTTTCCAGGAAGTGGACATCGTCGGCATCACACGCCCCTGCACAAAACACAACTACCTGGTCAAAGATCCAAACCAGCTTGCGGAGATCATCCAGGAAGCCTTTTTCATTGCCGGATCCGGCCGCCCCGGTCCTGTACTGGTGGATCTTCCCAAGGATGTTGTCCAGGCGCAAATTGAGTTTGAGATACCCGGGCCTACAAAAATGCGCAACTACAAGCCCAATTACAAACCGAATAAAAAGCAGTTGACAAAGGCTATAAAAATGCTCAAAGAGGCCCGCCGTCCCGTAATGTTCGGCGGTGGCGGCATCATTTCATCCGGTGCAAGCGATGAATTTACCCGGATTGCAAAATATGCCAATATCCCAGTTACGGCATCTCTGATGGGACTTGGTGCCTTTCCAGGATCCGATGATAATTGGCTTGGCATGCTCGGCATGCACGGCACCTACCGGGCCAATATGAGTATTGGCCATAGCGACTTGATTTTTGCGGCTGGTGTAAGATTTGATGACCGAGTAACCGGCAACCTTGAAAAATTTGCACCTGACGCACAAATCATTCAAATCGACATTGACCCCACATCCATTCATAAAAATGTTAACGTTGACTGCCCCATTGTAGGGGACTGCAAAATGGCCCTGGCAAGTATTGCCGCGCTTATGGAAAAAGAAGCACCTGAAAATTTTATGAACGACCGGGATGCATGGATGAACCGCATCAACGAGTGGAAAGAGCTGACACCTCTGACGTACGACCAGTCCTTTGACACCATCAAACCGCAATATGTGGTTGAAAAACTGTATGAGGTCACCCAAGGCAAAGCCATTGTTACCACGGAAGTGGGGCAAAACCAGATGTGGTCGGCCCAGTACTATCATTTTGAAGCGCCCAATCATTTTATAACATCAGGCGGTCTTGGTGTTATGGGGTTTGGCCTGCCCGCAGCCATCGGTGCCAAGGCCGCGGCCCCTGACAAAACAGTTGTCTGTGTGGCAGGGGATGGCTCAATACAGATGAATTCCCAGGAGCTGATGACGGCTGTCGCTGAAAAACTGGATGTAAAAATCGTTATTTTAAACAACCGCTATCTTGGGATGGTGCGCCAATGGCAGGAACTTTTCTACAACAAAGTATATGCCGACACCAATATGGAGGCCCAGCCCGATTTTGTAAAGCTTGCCGAAGCTTACGGGGCAACCGGTTTCAGGTGTGACGATCCGGCCAAGGTGACCCAGACCCTTGAAACGGGATTGAATACCCCCGGTACGGTGATCATGGAATTTGTTGTAGACCGTGAAGAATCGGTCTATCCAATGGTTCCGGCAGGCGGGGCCATCACTGATATGCTTCTGGTTTAAAAAGGAAAATTGATATGGAAACCAACAGATATATTTTATCAATTCTTGTGGACAATGAACCGGGGGTTCTGTCCCGGATTTCAGGCCTGTTCTCGGGCCGCGGGTTTAACATTGACTCCTTAAGCGTTGCAAAAACAGCAGATCCGGATGTTTCAGTGGTCACCTTGGCCACCTTCTGTGACGCACACATCATAGAACAGATCAAAAAACAGCTGCATAAGCTGATCAATGTCATCACGGTTAATGATTTAACGCAAAAAAAATATGTGGAGCGTGAGCTTGTCCTGGTCAAGGTCCATGCAAAAACCGAAAAACGGGCTGAAATTATGCGGATTGTTGATATTTTCAGATCCAGGATCGTTGATGTGGGCTGCTCACACTTTATTATTGAAGTGTCAGGAGATTCAGGCAAAATAAAGGCCTTTGTTGAGCTGATGAAGCCCATGGGCATTGTTGAGATTGCCTCCACCGGCACCATTGCCCTGGGCAGGGAGACCGGAAAATGAATGTAGTAAAAGCAAAGAAAAAAGCCTTGCTTTACGACACAACCTTACGCGATGGGATGCAGGGGGAAAATATTTTCTTTTCCCCCGAGGATAAGCTCAAAATCGCCATGCGACTGGATGATGCCGGTATCCACTACATTGAAGGGGGCTGGCCCGGCTCCAATCCAGGGGCCCAGGCTTTTTTTGATCTGGTCAGGGACAAACAGTTCAAACAGGCCAAAATCTGCGCATTCGGATCCACAAGAAGACAAAATTCAACCTGTGAAGAAGACGGCAACATCAAGGCCCTGATTGATTCAGATGCGCCAGTGGTTACAATTTTCGGCAAATCCTGGGATCTGCATGTCACAGAGATCATGAACAATACCCGGGAAGAAAACCTGGCCATGATTACGCAAAGCGTATCCTATCTCAAGGCCCAGGGTCGTGAAGTCTTCTATGATGCTGAACATTTTTACGACGGATATAAGGCCAACGCCGATTTTGCGCTGGAAACCCTGGAAGCGGCTTTGGAAGGTGGGACCCGTTGTCTGATACTGTGTGACACCAACGGCGGCAGCCTCCCCTGTGACATTGACACCATCACCAGGAAAATCATTGCCCATTTCAAAAATTATGATGATGTCATTTTTGGTATACATACCCATAATGACTGTGCCATGGCTGTTGCCAACACCATCAACGCAGTGCATGCCGGTGCAACCATGGTGCAGGGCACAATAAACGGATATGGGGAACGCTGCGGCAATGCCGATCTCACAGCGATTATCCCCATCCTGGCTCTTAAGATGCACAGGAATTGTATCAGTGAAGAAAATTTGGCCAAGCTACAGAATCTGTCCAGATTTGTATCTGAGACAGCCAATATGCAGCCCATCGCCTCCAGACCCTTTGTGGGTCACTCTGCGTTTACGCATAAAGGCGGGGTTCATGTGTCGGCCATCATGAAAAACCCCAAAGCCTATGAACACATAGCTCCGGAACTTGTGGGCAACCGCCGACGGGTTCTGGTATCCGAGCAGTCCGGCAAGAGCAACATTGTCTATAAGGCCAAGGAACTTGGGGTTGATCTGGGCGATGACGAATCCAAAAAGACCTTGATTGTCAACAACATCAAGGAGATGGAAAACTACGGGTATGAATTTGACACAGCGGAAGGGACCCTGAAGCTGCTCATGGAAAAACTCACAGAGCAGTATCAATCCCATTTTGATCTGGAATCCTTCAGAGTGGTGGTGGAAAAGGACAAGGAACGCCCCTGTTATTCCCATGCCATGATCAAAATCCGGGTTGGAAACGAAACCGAAATCACCTCAGCCGAAGGCGAAGGTCCGGTATCTGCCCTTGATAATGCCCTGAGAAAGGCATTGGCGACCATGTATCCCGGCGTCAAAGACCTTCATCTGGTGGATTTTAAAGTTCGTGTTATTGACGGATCCGACGGAACCGATTCAAAAGTCAGGGTATTGATCGAGTCCCGGGATACGGACAATATCTTTTCAACCATTGGTGTTTCCGAGGATATTATCGAAGCCTCATGGCAGGCGCTGGCGGACAGTTTTCAGTATAAACTGGCGCTGGACCATAAAAAATGAAGCAAAGGCGGCCGCATCAAGTGAATAGATATTTTTATTTTCAGATCGACCGGTTTTGTCTTTTTTAAATACATTACAATGAAAAAACCCCCCAGGCTTTTAATAGTCAGGGGGTTTTTTATATTTTTTTACGACGTCATTAAATTTAATCGGACTTCAACACAGACAGGAACGCTGACTGCGGAATCTCCACAGACCCGACCATCTTCATTCTTTTTTTGCCTTTTCTCTGTTTTTCAAGAAGCTTACGCTTCCTTGAAATATCACCGCCATAACATTTGGCGGTAACATCTTTGCGATAGGCAGAAATGGTTTCCCTTGCAATGAACTTGCCGCCAATAGCTCCCTGGATGGGTATTTTAAACTGCTGTCTTGGAATTTCTTCACGCAGCTTTTTGCAGGCAGATCTGGCCTTGCTCTCTGCTTTATCCCGGTGGATCAGCATGGAAAGTGCATCAACCCGTTCCCCATTGATCAGAAAATCAAGTTTTACAAGATTTGTTTCCTGGTAGCCTGCAATTTTATAATCAAAGGAACCATAGCCCTGGGTCACACTTTTAAGGCGGTCATAAAATTCATAAACCACCTCGGCCAAAGGCAGGATAAAATTCATTTCCATACGGTTTGATGTCAGATACTGATAATTGGTGCTGATGCCCCGAAATTCATGGCAGACCTGCATGACATTGCCCATATATTTATCCGGAACAATAATAGAGGCTTTGATAATGGGTTCCCTGACACATTTTATTTCTGTGGGATCAGGATATTCAGTTGGGTTGTCAATGATCTTCACTTCCCCTGACACATAGGTGACTTCATACTGAACCGAAGGAGAGGTCAAAATCAATGAAATATCATATTCCCGCTCAAGGCGTTCCTGAACCACCTCAAGGTGTAAAAGCCCCAGAAACCCACAGCGGTAACCAAACCCCAGTGCTGCAGATGAATCCTTTTCATAAATCAGGGCGGCATCATTCAATTTGAGTTTTTCCAGGGCCTCGGTCAGTTCCACATAATCATCTGATGCCACCGGATACATGGAAGAAAATACCACGGGCGTAGGCTCTCTGAAACCGCCCAGCGCTTTGTCGCACCGTTTGTCCGGCATGGTCACTGTATCACCGATTCTAACATCGGATATAAGCTTTATCCCTGCAAGAAAATACCCTACTTGGCCTGCTTCGAGAATAGGCATAGGGTTCCTTTTGATCTGGAACAGTCCCACTTCTTCAACCTTGTAGGTCGAATTATTAGACATAAACTGTATCCGGTCCCCTTTTTTGATATTTCCCTCAAAAATTCTGATATGAATAATAACACCTCGGAAAGCATCATAGTGAGAATCAAAGACCAGGGCCTTAAATGCGCCTGTATCTTCAATGGTGGGACCGGGTATTTTGTCAACAATGGTCTGAAAAATTTTATCAACACCTACTCCCGTTTTTGCGGACACAAGAAGGGCCTGTTCACTGTCAAGGCCTAAGTCTTCATCAATCTGATTTTTGACCCATTCAATTTCAGCCGAAGGCAGGTCAATTTTATTAATGACCGGAAGGATTACAAGTTCATGTTCCATGGCCAGGTACAAATTGGCAAGAGTCTGGGCCTCTACCCCCTGGGTTGCGTCGGTCAGTATTAAAGCGCCTTCACAGGAAGCAAGGGCCCTTGACACTTCATATGAAAAATCCACATGTCCCGGTGTATCAATGAGATTAAGTAAATACTTGCTGCCGTCCGAAGCCGTATAAGGAAGGGACACGGTCTGGGATTTTATGGTGATTCCCCTTTCCCGCTCAATGTCCATGGAGTCCAGGATCTGTTCTTTCATATCCCGATCTTCTATAATACCGGATAGTTGTATCAGCCGATCAGACAAAGTGGATTTGCCGTGGTCAATATGCGCAATAATAGAAAAATTTCTAATATTCAGGTGATCGTGTTTCAATTAGACTCCAAACTAAGAGTTGACAAAAAAGATGTATCTATCATAATAAGACTATATATTTAACAATTGTATTTTGCAGTGTCAAGAAAAGCCGCCGTTCAAGGCGTTCTATTTGTATTGGATTGTATCGGAGAAACTAATGGCCCATGCCATCCTCATTGTTGATGATGATATAGCAATTAAGGAATCAGTAGAAGAATTTTTAACACTAATGGCCTATGAAGTCAAAAGTGCTGAAAATGCATTCCAGGCCGTTGACATTTTAAAAAATTTTCAGCCCGATATCGTTTTAACGGATATCATGATGCAGGGAATGGACGGACTTGAGCTTACCCGATTGATCAGGGAGAAGTACGACATTGATGTCATGGTCATGACTGGGTATTCTGCTGATTATTCCTATGAAGAAGCCATTAATTCAGGGGCCAGTGATTTCATCTTCAAGCCGTTCCGTTTTGAAGAGCTGAATTTAAGAATCAAACGGATGCTTAGAGAAGCTGCATTTAAGAAGGAAAGGGATAAGCTTCTGAAAGATATGAAGAAACTGGCCATCACCGACGGATTAACAGGCCTGTTCAATTTCCGACAGTTTTTTCATCAAATTAAGCAGGAGGTTGAACGTTTTCAGCGCTACTCCAGGGATTTATCACTTCTCATGCTGGATATCGATTTTTTTAAAAAATACAACGATACCTGGGGACACCTGGAAGGAGACAAAGTGCTGATGAGCATGGGCATGATCATCTCCTCCTGCCTGCGCAGCATGGACTCCGCCTATCGTTACGGCGGTGAGGAATTTGCCGTACTTTTACCGGAAACAGAGTTAGAGGAAGCCTGTCTGGTGGGCACCCGCATCGGGGCCAATGTTCGAAAAGCGATATTCACACCGGAAAAAGGTGTGCAGACATCTGTGACCGTAAGCATCGGGGCGGCACAGATTATCAGTGGTGAAGACGTTACATCATTTATCAAACGGACAGATAAGGCATTGTACCGTTCCAAGGAAAACGGTCGCAATCGGTTAACCGTAGCCTCTTAATCCCGTCTTACATTTTTCTCTTCTTTGTTGTGCATTGAATAATAATGTGAATCAGACAGGGAGACGTTAATTTTCATATTTTCCTGATACTGTTTTCGAATCACGGCACACCTCTATTGAAAGTCGTGTTCGGTTGAACTGGGGGGGATTTTTTATGAGAGCCCTGATTTATGTTATTGCAGTTTTTGATCATTTTTTTTGAAAAAGAGGTGTAGGCTTGCAAACGCCAAATCCCTGGGCAAAATCAACACCTATCTCATTTAATATTTCAATGATAGCTTGATTTTCCGCAAATTCCGCGACGGTCTTTTTCCCAAGAATATGTCCAATTCGATTAATTGTTTCAGTCATTGCTCTATCCACATCATCATGTTCTATATTTTTCACGAAACTGCCATTGATCTTCAAGTCGTCAACAGGTAGGTTTTTTAAATAGCTGAAAGAACTTGTACCAGTACCAAAGTCATCAATGGCAAATTTAAATCCTATCTTTTTGCATTTCATTGATAAATTCTGATTATAACGGATTTGGGGGACCCGTCCGTAAGCCTCCCAATGAACCCGAAATCAAAAGGTTCTGAAGCCAGTTTTCGTGGTACTGAAATCCGTTAATTCTTTCAAAAGAACTCACATGGCCTTTGTGCTTTACCGTCCATGGATTGAGCGGGGCAAAATTTTGGATAAGCGCCCAGGCACGTATGCTGAGATTGGCAGATTTCATAGTGCCGTGAAAATATTTGGTACTGAATAAATGACGATCCATCCGTTGCATCAGCCGGTCAACCATGTTGCTCGTTCTATGTGCGCCAGGAAAATCATAGGCTTGGGAAAACTGTGGAAGATTATCCCTAAGCTTCTTGATTTTAACTGAAATGACGTCTGGAACTTCATTCTCCGTATTTCGACACCATTCGGAAAGCCTCCGAACTCTTTGTGAGAATGATCTTTTGGACTCTGCCCTGAAGCAATCCCATAATCTGGTAGCCGCATCCAGGAAATGCTCCTTGTATTTTTTGCGTGAGCGATCACGTATGCCAATAAAAATGTGCAAAAAGCAGGATAGCACGGCTATCTTGGGAAACAGCTTTTTCCAGGCCTTCTGCGTTGACCGCCATCCGTCGGTATTGACAGTATCCGGCTGATATTCCGGATTAATGCATTCAGCCTCCTCTTTAAAAACACCGTATGCTTTTTGAAGATCTTTACCGGATGCTGTTTCCGAAACACTGGCTCCTAAAATACAGTTATTTCCGACCGTCGTGGCAATATAGGTCTTTTCTCCCAAAAGGCGGGTATGTTTTTCATCAGCAGAAAGGTGCTGGGGTAATTTCTCTGGGGACTTGATAGTGGTTCCTACGAGGCTGTACCGGCCAATAGTTGCTTCAAGACGATACCAATACATGGGATTTTTCCCGAAACAGTGGCTCAGAGCCCAAAATGGAACAGCAAACTTACGCAAAAATAACGGTTTTTCAACATCTTTCACAAATCCAGTCATATACGGCATGGCAAAAGACGGCCTTATTGTGTAACTGACACCAGCTATGACTATCCTTCTGATTTTTAATTTCAGTTTTTTTGAGACTCTGATCTCCTTCATTGTGTATCCGCAGGCGATTTCAGGCGGAAAAATATTAGGATGCTCCTTGATTACCATGTCTAATATTATCCGAAATTGGATGGCATGTTTAATGATGCTGTAATATTGTGCTTGACAAACGTGCATACAAATAGTTCGATTCAGTCGGGGAGCGATGTTAGAGGCAGGAGTCATAATTTTCCTTAGTTGTTATAGTTGCTGTTCGCACTTCAACCATAACTCAGGAAATGAATTTTTTCAGCCTATTTCATCGCTCCCCGACTCAGTCCCCCAAATCCGTTATAATCAGGAACTATTGTATTCAAATAACATTTATTTTACTCTGCTCATTGAAGGCTGGCCAACCGATGAGTGAGATATCAGTTTGGAAAATTGGTATTATAGCATCGACTTGACCAGCCTTTGCATTTTTCAATACTGATTACCTGTTCTTCCCTCAAAAAAACTGGATCATCGAGTATTAATTATACTACCTCCGGAAAAAAGCGGCATGCGAACCGTGACTGCGATATCCGACATATTCCTGCCGAAAACGCCTTGTTCGCCGTTGAAACGTGCCGGTACCAGTCTCTGATCATCGTCAAATTCCGTGACGCCGCCTTTGAGTTTAAAATAGGGCCACCTCTCTGCACCTGCTATTTTCCGGTCAGATGCCGCAATCTGTTTTTCATCACGTGAAGCCTGAAGATCCGGATTGTTAGCAAGGGCGGTTTCAATGCAAAAATCAAGTGTTAAAGGAGGCGCTGTTTCCCCGATGGGTCGAACATGCTCCCCGGATGCTCCGAATACGGGCATCCCACCAACGAAAAGTGGAATCAACATGAAGAGTGAAATAACACTATTCCATAACATGCGGTACGTCATAACTCAGCATCACCTTTTTATTCTCTGGTAAACCGCTCCAAGTCTGGCCGGGGTCGTAACAGGCCTCGAAGACCGGCACTCAATGCCTTTGAAGGGCCGTTTTCAGTTTTCCTGAAAGCGTATCCTTGATAAAGGCAAGAGCTTCCTCTGCGTTATCATCCAGATCAATCATCAAAACTCTGTGAACGTCGGATGTAGTCAGTTCAATTTGAACCTTTTTCACATTCATTGTTCACTCCTTTTCTTTAAAAACCTCTGTATCTCTTTTTGGACGTAATCGGTGAATTGCTCCTCTTCGTGAAGATAGTCCCAAACCTTGGGCAGGTTTTTCCATGCCCTTTCAGACCCATTGACAACCGTAAGTTCAAGCTGTCCGTTATTCAGTTCAGTCTCGAAACCGGACGTAACCGTATAACGGGTGAGTTCTTCATCCCTCAAGAACAAGGCCAGCTCGTGACTTAAATCGCATGTCTCTCCGTCACAATAGGTAACAACTGGCAAACAGGCCCTTTTTACTTAATGGATTCAAGATGCTGGAATTAACGATACTTTTTTAGAATCAGCCCTCATGCGGAAATAAACGGGGAAATGATAAAATAGACCCCCAAAAAACAGACAAGGGTTCCGGCACCTTTCCTGAACCAGGTTCCGGCACCATTCCATGCGCTGTTTTCCAGCAATTTTTTGACCGCTGCAGTTGAACTGCCGGCAATGACGATGGGAAGACAATGGCCGACAGCGAACAGAACAATTAAAATGATGGCGGTGGCAATTTTTTCCTGAACCGTAATAATTGCCAGTATCGGAGCGATAAATCCGAAAGTGCATGACCCGGACAGTACCCCATAGGCGAGTCCCAGGACAAACGCCCCCAATTTTCCCTTGAGCTTCAAGCGGTATAAAAGGCTGCCGGACATCGAGCATTTTTCAACCCCCAGCATTCCCAAAGCAACCCAGATCAGGACAAGGCCGATCAGAATCTGCCAGTAAGCACCCACATCCCCGAGCATTCTCCCAAGTATGGCACAAATGATACCGATTAATGCAATGGTGATGAAAAGCCCTGTTGTAAATAAAACAGAATATATGCCTGCCTGTCTCGGTTGGACCATTCTTTCCTGGCCACCCACATACCCGACAATCAGCGGGATGGATGCCAGATGGCAGGGACTGAACAATACACTGATAACGCCCCATATAAAGCATCCGGCAGCCGCCAAGGCAATGCCGCCGGTCATCCATTGATTGACGGTTAGGAATATGGAATCAAGCATGAGCTTACCCCATTATTTACTATATCCGGTTTCTTTACCCCCATTTCGGTCAGGCGATCAACAATGGTCTTTTCTTCCAGAAAGCCCTCATGACGCCAGACTTCTTCACCGTTCTCGTTAAAAAAGATCTGGGTGGGGATGGTTCTTATGCCGAATCTGGGGGCCTGGCCCCGGTTTTTCCATACATCTATGAAAACGATATGGGCTTTGCCTTCATAAGCTTTTTCAAGTTTTTCCATGATCGGGGCCATCATTTTGCATGGGATGCACTTTTTGGCCCCAAGATCAACCATGGTGACTGTTCCCTTTTCCGGTACTGCGGAAAAATCCTGGGCACAGGCAAGGGATATTGAAAGAAAAAGTAACACCAGAACCGCCGGTCCAACTATTTTTTTAGCCATTCTTCTATCCTTTTTTAATGTAGTTTAGTTAAATTGTTATGTTTTCAAATAAGTTATAAAAAACCATCTACCCGACAATGGTTCCGTACACCATTCCGGCGATGGTGGACAAGATCACGATGATTGTACAAAAAGTAGCAGTCTTTTTTGCGCCCATGATGCTGCCGATCACCAGCATGTTGGGTAACGACAGCGCCGGACCGGCCAGCAGAAGGGCCAGGGCCGGTCCCTTACCCATGCCGGCTCCTAAAAGCCCCTGCAGGATGGGTACTTCGGTCAGGGTGGCGAAATACATCAGGGCTCCGGCCACGGACGCCAGCAGATTGGCCCAAATGGAATTGCCGCCCAAAAGAGACGAAATCCATTGTTCCGGGATCAGTGCCGGATGACCGGGACGGCCCAGTAGAAAACCGGCAACGATTACCCCGCCGAAAAGCAGAGGGAAAATCTGTTTCATGAAGCCCCAGGTGGCTTCCACCCAGCTTTTGCACTCATCTTTGGTGAACCAGGCCTTGATCATTAATCCGAGGACAATCAGCAGGGCAATGGTGATGTACCACTTGACCGCAAAGATTGCGGGCCAAAGCCCGGTCGATCCGGAAGCCGGTTTGGCAAAGGCTGCAAAAACCAAAATCAACACCATGGTCAGAAGGTATAGACTGTCTTGCAACAGAGTTCTTTCTTTGGCCTCCTCGTCCGGCAGATAAATCTTACCAGCAGTGCGTGAGGCATCGTCTTTATGAAAAATCAGGGCCATGAGTAGACCGGTCACCACGGCAAAAATCACTGCGCCAACGGCCCTGGCAAAGCCGAGCTGCCAGCCGAGGATCTTGGCGGTCAAAGTGATGGCGAGCACGTTGATGGCAGGTCCAGAATAGAGAAAAGCCGTGGCCGGTCCGATCCCCGCCCCTCGTGTGTAGATTCCCGCAAACAGCGGCAGTACCGTACAGGAACATACCGCCAGGATGGTGCCGGATATCGAGGCTACAGAATAGGACAACAGCTTGGCGGCCTGAGCCCCGAAGTATTTGAGTACCGAGGCTTGGGAGACAAACACGGAAATGGCACCCGCAATGAAGAAAGCGGGAATCAAACAGGTAAGAACATGTTCCCGGGCATATTCCTGAAGCATCATAAACGCTTCCAGACCGGATTGACGGATCACCGGATGACTCCAGGGTACATAGTAAGCAACCAGAAAAACCCCTATGATCAATAGTAGCTTGGTACGTTCTTTCATTGCATTTCCTCCCAGAGTTGGCGGCCTGGTTCTCCTGCCGGAGGTATCGCGGGCCGCCATCTCATTTTTTAAAATAAAAATTTTAAATAAGGATAATAACTCGATTGTTTTTCATTAAACATTCCTTTGAGACTACTTTGTAATCCAGGCTATGACATCTTCTTTTTTGGGTACTTTTCCGGTACATTTCACCTCGCCGTCCACAATGACAGAGGGGGTTCCAAAGACGCCGTAAGAAGCAATCTGCATCATATCAGTCACTTTCTCCACGCTGGCGTCAAGTCCAGTCTCTTCCAATACTTCCTTGACCAGTTTTTCAGCTTTTACACATTTGGCGCATCCAGGTCCCAATACTTTGATTTCCATGTTTAAACTCCTTCAAGTTTGATTTGTTTGTTCAGTTCATCAACTATTTGATTTATTGAATCAGGTATCAGGCGAATTACTGATCCGCTGAAACCACCTTTATTTTCTCGTAAATATCTTTTGGTGTAACTTTGCTTTGTTCCTTGCACTATCTAAGCACTTCCCCGTTGTTTAAAAGCTGCTCAGCAACCCCAAAAGTTTATTATATAGGGTTGTAATATTGGAAAATAAAATGTCCGAACCATCGTAAAGCACCATGTTAAACAAATAACCCACAAACAAAATCCCGCAGGCGACAACACAGACAAATACGGCGATCAGTCTGGGTTTCAACACTTTTCTTAGAATCACCATCTCCGGCAGGGAGAGCGCAATAACACTCATCATGAATGCCAGGACAGACCCCAGTGACGCGCCTTTGCCTAAAAGCGCCTCTACTACGGGAATTATGCCGGCGGCATTGGAATACATGGGAACTCCGATAACCACGGACAGGGGCACAGACCACCATGTCCCTTTGCCCATAATGGACGCCATCATTCCTTCAGGCACAAATCCATGGATTCCTGCTCCCACTGCAATGCCGAGTATGACATAGATCCAGACCCGACCAATAATCTCTTTAACAGCATCCCAGCCGTAAATAAACCTGTCATTCCAGGTCAGTTTTTCCTCTTCCATTTCTGCTGCAGCCATATTGGCCTGGGTCACCCAGTCCTCAATGTGGTTTTCAAGTTTCAGACGCCCGATAACCCATCCAGCAGCAATGGCGATGAAAAGCCCGGTTCCCATGTATAGGGCCGCCACTTTCCACCCTAAAAGGCCGTATAAAAGACCCACGGCAATTTCATTAACCATGGGAGCGGCAATTAAAAAGGAGAACGTGACTCCAAGGGGCACCCCTGCGGTGACAAAGCCGATGAAAAGCGGTACAGCAGAACAGGAACAAAACGGGGTGATAATCCCCAGAAGGGCTGCAAAAATATTGCCTGCAAATTCACTTTTCCCGGAAAGAAAGGCACGGGTCTTCTCCGGGGTGAAAAAACTGCGGATAACGCCTACGCCAAAGACAACCAGAAAAAGCAGCATCATGACTTTCGGCGTATCATAAAGGAAAAATTCGATTGATTCCCCCAGGTGAGAACCCTTGCCGATTTGCAGCAGGCCGTATGTCAGCCATTTGGATAATTCCGGCAACTGCCGGTAAATCATCCACCACAGAACAACGCCGGCGGCTCCCATGAAAAAATTCAGCATTAATGCAGACTCGTTCTTTCGAACTAAACGGATATTCGATCTGTTTTTCATATTCACTCCACTATTTTTTTACATATATGTACTTGCTTAATTTTTTGATGCCTTATCAACAATACCATACCGATCGATATCCGGAAGAAGCTTAGTCAGTTCTTTAATCTGGCTGTCACTATCCAGCCAGTGTTTCAGATTTCCGATCATGCTGGCGGCAAATGGGGAGTCGTCGCCGTCCGATAAAACGTAATTCTATTGGGTAAACCTCCACCTCCGGTGGAGGACTCGAAAAGTTTGACAGTTCCGGGAGTTGAAAATAAACAACCTTCCTTAAGTTAGCCGCTCAAAGCTATTAAAGGAAGGTTGTATGAAAGATTATAAAAGTTTAAAGCATTCAAAGTGGTATTGCAAGTATCATGTGGTTTGGATTCCAAAATATCGGAAGAAAGTTATTTACGGGCAATTACGTCGGGAACTGGGGTCAATACTACATGGTTTGGCAAAACAAAAAGAATGCGAGATCGAAGAAGGACATTTGATGACAGACCATGTTCATATGCTGATCTCCATTCCACCCAAATTTGCCGTGGCTCAGGTAGTTGGGTTCATCAAGGGGAAAAGTGCTATTCAGATAGCACGTCAGTTTTGTGGTAAAAAAAGGAACTATAATGGTGAAAAATTTTGGGCCAGAGGTTATTTTGCATCAACAGTAGGAATCGACGAACAAACTGTTCGAGCATATATCCGGCATCAAGAAAAAGAGGATCAACGTTGCGAACAGATGAACTTGTTTGATTAAACCGCGCCTTTAGGCGCTTTTAAAAGACCGCTTTGAGCGGTTAACAATCAAGCCCCCAGTTTCACTGGGGGTCATGACTCACCCACAATCCATCCTTGAAGCTTTTGACCAGGTCCGCATCCTCAAGGATTTTTAAATGCTTGCTCGTGGTAGACTGGGCAATCCCCAGTAACTGTTGTATTTCACAGACACAGAAGGGACGCTTCTGGAGAATTTTCACCATTTTAACCCTGTTGGGATCGGATAATGCTTTCATGACTTTGATGAATGTTTTCATGACTGTATTCCCATCTATGCATCCTGCTGTGTTTTAAGTTTGGCTGTAGGTTTCAAGTGTCTACTCTTTAATTTTGTTTCCGCTGGAACAGATTCTACCGATTTTACTTTCCGCTTGATGGCCAAGGGCGGCGACCTCATTGCGCCATAACCTGCATTTTCCTTGAATCCGTAGTCAATGTCTGCAAGGTCTATGTTATTCTTCCAACGGTATTCTGTCTCACCATTGGTATGTTTTTCCTCCTACTTTTGCAAATCGTTAGATGTGAATATATAAATTCAGATCTCAATTGTCAAGCAATGGCCAAAAAATTTTTAACCGCTCAGGCTCACGCTTACCTGTCCTTCGCAAAAATTAATCCGTGATAAATTTGTTGAAAAAATATTCTCCTCTGTGGAGCGATTGAATGAAAGACCCTCTGCCAAATTCATTAAAAACGGCGGATTCAATGTGAAATATTTGATTGAGGTCTATTCTAACCACAGATCAGCAAAGACCGTTACATGCTTTTGATATCAGAACGATTTGAGTTTTCAGGCCACTTTCTTCCACTCGTATCGATGATGTAACCCACCAATGCGCGGCAAATCGATTATCTTACATTTACCGACAGGTCTGGGTTGAACTGGCCGACCGTTTGGCGTATTTTTTCCAAGGCTCAGATGCGTTCTGTCGTTATGATAATATTGGAAATACGCGCAAAGAATGTTTTTCAGATGTCCTTGGTTCAATACGATGACATGGTCTGCACATTCTCGCCTGATTGATCCGATTACCCGTTCAACAAACGGGTTTTGCCAAGGGCTGCGCGGAGCCGAGATCACTTCTTTGATGCCCATGTTTTTTACTCGATTGCGGAAGAAAACGCTATAGATCGAATCCCGATCCCGCATCAAATACTTCGGTGCCGTATCCCAGGGGAAGGCTTCCACAATCTGTTGGGTTGTCCACTCGGCCGTCGGATTTGAGGTTATACTGAAATGTACGACTTTGCGGCGGCTGTGGTTAAGGATCACCAGGACAAACAGAATATTAAGGGTGACTGTCGGAATAGTGAAAAAATCAATCGAACACTTATTGACATGATTTTTCAGAAAAGTCCGCCAAGTCTGAGACGGCTTTAAATTCGGCAGACGTCGGGGCATCAGGTTCGATACTGTTCGCTCGGAAACCTCAAACCCCAGCCTGAGCAATTCCCCATGAATCCTGGGCGCACCCCAGTTTGGATTAGCTGCAAGCCAGCCTCCTGACCAGATCACGAATTTCACGACTGACTTGAGGCCTTCCCGGGCCTTTGGATTTAAATTTCCAGAAAAGTTTGAAACCCTTACGATGCCAGTGGATAACCGTATCTGGCTTTACAATGATGAGAGATTTGCGCCAAGGAGTCCAAATTCGGGAAAGCAAAACCCAGAAGAGCTGATCCGCCATTCGAATTTTTAGCCGCTTGTTCGTCCTTTTCATTACGGCCAGTTGTTGGCGAAGCGCGAGGTTTTCGGCAGCAAGATTCAAAGTGACTTTGAGCTTCAGCTATATGAACAAAACAAGATTTCCAAATATTTTTAGCATGATTTTAACTTGACAGGCGCATGCAAATTTGTCAATACTTTCAGAAAGTACGAATACTTGCGAAGGACACGTAACGCAAATACCACCGAACATTTAGAAGAATAATCTCTTTTTCAAAATGACGCCACTTGAACGAATCTGTCGAATTCATCAATACATTTCCCCCGGTATTTGAGTTTGAGGAAATGCTTTTAACATGGATTCAGAATTCTTTGCAACAGAACCTTAAAAAGAACATTTATATCAAAATCCAGCCTCTAATTAAACGCTGGAAAAGCGACACTTATGTCTATTATGTATCGCCGAGAACATTGTGAATAAAGGCGTTAACTACTTCTGATATTAATAATGTCAGTTCAAATATTGGGGTTGATCATAAGATCGGCCATTCTCACTAACTCACCATTTTTATTCTACTTCTTGGCCTTGCAGGTAAAGGCATATTTTCAACAAGCCATTCAAACATGTTGATCGGTTTGTTTTCAAAAAATCGTTCTGCCGCAGTGGTCCCGTCAAGCCTTTTTAAATGGAAGTTATGAATTACCGTCAAACCCTTCATTTTTCGATCACTCAGGCGGTGCATTCCATGGTGATGCAAAGATAGTTGAGCATTTCGTCCTTCTACACAGGAACTTGATCTTTGAAAAAGTCCAGCACACTCCTTGGCAGTTCTTACCATAGAGTCGATTTCACAATCATCAAATCCGGAAAGAGGCCCGGTTTTGTCCTTCAAGACTGAAAGTAATTCCTGTGATTTTTGTCGAATTTTCCCTCTTTGTTCGGGGTCCGTCTCCTTTTGGGCAACTTTGTGGAGGTAAAAGCCCGGAATCAACCAGTTGTGCATTAATTCGCGTTGGTCATCAGTCAAAGCCATCTTGTTGACAAGCGATTCGACCATCCAAAAAAAAAATGCAATGGTTGCTGTCATCTTTTCGGTGACGCGCCAGGCCTTCTCAATTCGTTCCTTGCATCGATCTGCCAAGTCTTCTGTCTCTTCCCGGATTTAATTAAAACACCCTTTCAGTTGAATACTTACAGAGGCTGAGTCCCGCCTTGCACCTGTGAGAGAGTCGTAGGGATGATAAGCCGTGCTTATTTCCTTTCTTGCTTTTGAAACAGTTTCCCGGTTTCCCCTTGTCTTATCCAGAGAGGCTCTTGCTTCTTGTTCTTTTTTCTGACAAATGGAGATTCTTTTATCAAAGTCGGGATGCCTGCCAACGGGCCGTTTAACAAGGTTTTCAAAATCTTCTTTACTTTTCAGTGCCCCATGGACTGTCTTTTCACTTTTTTCATGTTCTTTTTCGGCCTTTCGGATTGCGGCAGAGAGTGGAGCTCCGGTTCCCCTGCTGATTTCATACATTACATGAAAAAGATCTGGGGAGTGATGGCCGTTCAGACCTTTGGTAACATGATAGATCAGTCCTTTCCCCTCATCGCTGGTACCCTGGAGAACCTTGACGGGGAGATTAGCAATCGCCTCGATCACCGCCTGGTTCCAGGTATCTCCCGAGCGATTCTTTTCATATCTTTCAAGGATGATATAGTTGGAGTCAGGCTCAATAGCCACAAGGCAGATCTGAGGATGAAAGGTTTCGTCTTCACACAGGGTGATCCGTTTTTCAGGCATCAGTATTGAAAGACGAGCTTTTTCCATATCACCGAACTGGCCTATCATGATGTCTATTTCATCCGAAATCTTTTGATGGGTGCCGTAGGATGAAGCCACAAAGCTTGATAATTGGGTTAACTCCAGGAAGTTAGATATATTCCGAAGGCTGGCACAACCTACCTTGGTGAATTCAAAATGGAGAGCCTGAATCAGGATATGTAAAAATTTAACCCCTGCCGGGCTCTCAAAAAAAGAGACCATGGACGGATCCGCATCAATTCGGTTCATACGGTTCAGCCAATTTTGGAGCGTCGTACGGGGAACACCGTTATCTTTAGCAAACTCCCGCTGGCTGAGTTTTTCTTTGTGGGTTTGAAAATCAATAATTTTCATGGAGACGTCGTCTCTATCCCACCTCTTTTTCAGATTTGCTTTTTGAGAAGACTCAGAGTATGTAATGGTCATGCTCGGTCTGTTGTTCCTTTATTTAGAATAGTTTTTGTTGGCGCAATATCTATTCTCAGACCGGGCTATTTTTGTCTATCTATTTTTCTCATAAATTTATTTTCTTTTGCTACCCCGTGGCCCATCTTATGATCAAGCCCGCTAAACCGATACTGGATGAATTCAAATTATGGCTTGATGTCATGGTTGAAGCCGCTCCACCAAAAAGTTTGCTGGGAAGGCTGTTAACTACGCCCTGAATCAATGGCATCGACTTATTGTCTATGCAGATACGGCATACGTCACTTTGGACAACAATATGGCGGAAAATACCATCCGTCCTTTTGTGATCGGCAGAAAGAACTGGCTGTTCTCAGCAAGTCCTGAAGGGGCCGCTGCCAGCGCAGCGTTATATAGCTTGATTGAAACCGCCAAGGCAAATGGACTTGAACCATATTGGTATCTTCGTTACCTCCTCGAAAAACTCCCCGATGCCATGACCGAAGACGATTATAAATCCCTGCTGCCTCAGTACCTCGACAGGGCCTCTCTTGCCGGTCCTCCTCATATCTCATGATTGACCGTACCTGACAAGATGCGGTTCATTAAGCGCTTACGGGAGAGCACCCTTTTTTGTCAAAAAAAAAGTATATAAATCCCGATCCCGCGTCAAATACTTCGATGCCGTATCCCAGGTGAAGGCCTCTACAGAAATTTGCCATAATGATAGAACCTGCGCCCAAGTGTATTCAGCCGGATCTGACAGTGGATTCCCTTTATTCCAACAAGCATATAGTGGAAATACCACTAATGTTAAAACATACGTTGAACAATGGCATCCGCTAAATTGACGTGCTGGGGATTTTCATCCAAATGTTTAATTGCACTCTATTTTGCTTGTTTTGAAGTATGTCTTGAAAATAATTTTTTTTGCATATAAGTTTCGAATATATTCCATCGCCAAGCTTTTTATTAAAAAACTTGAAACCTACAGGAGCGATCCAACATGAAAATGCACCCACTCGCCGGAGAAATAGCACCGAAATCTGTGCTGGCCAACATTCCAAGGCTCGTTTCATCCTACTACACCCATCAACCGGACGTTTCTAAGTCGAACCAGCAAGTCGTTTTCGGAACATCGGGCCACCGGGGCTCGTCACTAAAAAACAGTTTCAACCAAGATCACATTCTGGCCATCAGCCAGGCCCTTTGTGAATATCGAACATCCCAGCATATTGACGGGCCGCTCTTCATGGGTATAGATACCCATGCCCTCTCCGAACCGGCCCTGGCCAGCGCACTCGAAGTCTTTGCCGCTGCCGGTGTGACCGTCATGATCTCCAAGGGACTGGGCTATACGCCTACACCAGTCATTTCGCATGCCATCTTGACCTTCAATAAAAACAGACAGAAAGGCCTGGCCGACGGTGTGGTCATCACCCCCTCCCATAATCCCCCTGAAGATGGCGGGTTCAAATACAATCCTCCCCATGGCGGGCCGGCGGGTAATGAGATCACCCAGCGCATTGCTGACAGGGCTAACCAAATCCTGGAAAATGGTCCGGATCAGGTCAAACGAATGTCTTTTGAAAAAGCGCTCAAAGCCGATACGACCCACGAATATGACTACATAACCCCCTATGTGGCGGATCTTGCCAACGTGGTCGACATGGAGGTGATCGCCGAATCCGGGCTCACGCTTGGTGTGGATCCCCTGGGAGGGGCCGCCGTACACTACTGGGCGCCCATTGCCGAACGCTACGGGCTTTCCCTTGAGATCATCAACCCGTTCGTGGATCCTACTTTTGCGTTCATGACCCTGGACAAAGACGGTAAAATCCGCATGGACTGTTCTTCACCCTTTGCCATGCAGGGGCTGATCAAACTCAAAGATAAATTTGACATCGCTTTTGGCAATGATACGGATGTCGATCGCCACGGGATTGTCACCAAAAGCGCCGGACTGCTCAATCCCAATCATTATCTATCTGTGGCGATATGGTACCTGTTTCAAAACAGACCCGACTGGAGTCAATCGGCCGCCGTGGGTAAAACACTGGTATCCACCTCAATGATCGACCGGGTCACGACGCATCTTGGGAGAAAGTTGTCTGAAGTGCCCGTGGGCTTTAAATGGTTCGTGGATGGACTGATGAGTGCTGAAATCGGTTTCGGCGGCGAAGAAAGCGCCGGGGCGTCGTTTTTGCGCAGGGACGGCTCGGTGTGGACCACGGATAAGGACGGCATTATCATGGATCTTTTAGCCGCTGAAATCATGGCCAAAACCGGCAAAAATCCGGGTGAAATATACACGTCGCTCGAGGAACAATTTGGTACTTGTGTTTATGAGCGTATCGATGCCCCGGCAACTGCCGAACAAAAGGCGGTTTTAACGAAACTCTCCCCCGAAACAATTACCGCCAAGGAACTGGCCGGAGAGCCGATCCTGGCCAAACATACCCGCGCACCGGGCAATCAAGCCCCTTTGGGGGGGCTAAAAGTGGTCACGGAAAACGGCTGGTTCGCCGCCCGACCATCCGGCACCGAAGATATTTATAAAATTTACACCGAAAGTTTCAAAGACAAGACGCACCTGCAACGTATTCAGCAAGAGGCTCAGACCATTGTCAGTGCGGCATTTCAAGTGGCGGGTGTTTAAAAAGAAGTTAAGACCGATGAAACCTTCGGCTATCGTCTTAAGGGTTTGAACTGTCCCAACATTACTCCAATGAAAGAGAACCTTACGATGAAGAGGTTGTTGGCTGTTATTTTTTTTACCACGGAAACCTGGCGAATGCATTCGGGCGATAAAAATGGCGCTTCGCTCTGCTTTTTTTGCCGCAGGTAATTTGCGACGTTCAGCAGTGGCAAAAAATATATTGCCGGGCGCAAAGGGAGAGGAGGTGACATTGAGAGCAATTGAGTAACGGAAGAACACATAATTTAAAACATCTTTAATGCTTTCACAAAAAAATTAAAACTCGACTATCAAGTGTTTCATATAACAGCCATGGGCTGACTTGGTCTATCAATACCGAGGTTCAACCCACAACAAAGCATGAAAGTAATTCAGCAACTTATTGGAACTTTCATATAAAAAAAATAGACTTATATTAATTAACATTTTTACAACTCTAACAAAAAGCATGCTGTCTTGGCATTATTCTTAATAACCTATTATAATATCAAATTTTTATATTTTAAAAATATTTTTTACCTACGAAAACGCTCACTTCCAAGGCTTGTGGTTACAGGGTTGAAAAAAAACTTGATAGTCGAGTAAAAAGGAGATTTGGTTATGAATAAAAGAAATACAATATGTTTACTCATGGTTTTGTTTTTCGTTGCAGTTGTAACTTGCCAAGCCAACGCAGACCCCATATTGCTTGATATTGGCGCAACAGGTCAGGACATTCAAAATGGCTGGACAGGATTAACAAATGAAAATTCAATATCTGTTGCCAGTGATTTTGCAGCTATAGGTAATATGGTATCGATTGATATTGGTGTAAATCAATATAGAAACCGGGGAGACATCAGCAGTGATCCTTTAGGTGACGTCATAGAGGATTTTGGTTTTATCGGAAGTGATTCTACTTCAATTATTTTTAGTAATCTGGCGGCAGGCGATTATCAGTTAACTGGATATCACAATGATCTTTATTTTTCCGGACAATTTAAATTTTCTGCCTCGAGCATTACTGGAGTTACTATTTCAGATCTCTCCAATGCACAAAATATCATTTCCGGAACCACAACACCAGTTACGAGTTTAGTTACTTTTTCAAGCAACGGAACAACCGACGTTGAACTGTTTTTTTCAAAGGCTGCAGCTAATAGTGTTGGTATTGTATTTAACGGCTTGGAACTTGATAGGACCGTTAGCCCAGTTCCAGAACCATCCACACTAAGCCTCCTTGGCACTTGCATGATTGGCCTGATCGTTTTCGGTCGACGTAAAAGAATCTGCTAAGGTTATTGGTGACCCGCCAGGGTCGGCCTTTCCTTTTCACCGTTATCAAAGTGGCCGGCCTTGGATTTCTGGACTCCACATTCGGGGCTTCCCGGCAAGCGACACTGGACACTGCCGGCACCGAATTTGTCAACATGTCTGCCGATATTTCAGCAACTCGGGTACGGTTGTGATGAGCGTTACCTCCAGCGATGCCCCCAATTCGGACACCTTGGCGTCGGCGGGTACTGAAATAGTCGAGACGGTTACGCCGGGGTTCACGGATGGTGAAGTGGTCAAGACCAAGTTACAGACCGGAGTCGACCTAAACGGTGCAGTATCCATCATTCCAACGACCCTCTGTCCCGGTAAAGGTTCTTTTCCCGATGCTGATTGTTTGATCAAATATGGTGCGGAAGATCTGTTTCTCCTGTTCGGCAAAGGTGTTCGTCAGTCGGGCGACACCGCAGCCACCTGCGTCTTGAGTGGTCCGGCCCAGAAGTGGAAGGAAGCCCAGATCAAAGATATTGGCTTTGGGCATTTCGATGGTCTGGCCACGACCAGCCGCGTTTCTTTGGTGAGCTTCCCTTCAAGGGTAAATCCACCCCTGGTGGACTATCAGACCGGGGCAATCACGGCGAGCGATTTGAATTTTCCTTTACAGTCCATTGAAAACTACATTGGCTACTACTTCCAAACCCAATCGCTTTGGCCGGTTCTTGACCACGAATTCAAAGTTGGGCCGAAAGATATTGTCAATCAACTGATCACGGATTTTAGTAAACCCACACCAGTGGCCTACACGCTCGCCATCTTCAAGATGCCGGGGTACAAAGAGGGCCATTCCATCGCACCTTACGGCGTGGAAACGGTGAATGCCACTGAGTCACGCATTATCGTGTATGACAACAACTTCCCCAAACAGCGCCAGTATATCACCGTCGACATGGCGGCCAACACCTGGCGCTACGTAACAGCATCCACACCCGGCGAACCGTCCGATGTCTACTTTGACACGGCGAGTGGGAAAACCTCTGGTGGTTTGAGTATCCTGCCCACCAACGCCGGCTTACGGGCTGCCGCCACTGGCATGGTGGCGGGGACTCTCACCTTTCAATCTTCCGGTGAGGGGGCTATCCTGGTTGAAAATGACGAGGGCCAGGCCACCGGCTATGCCTTCGACATCGAAGAAGACATCAACGAAATCCCAGATGCCGAGCTGTTCTACTTCAAAGGCGAGCTATGCTTCGATGTTCTACCCCGCATCAAGGTACCTTTTTTCGAAGCCGATGATACCCTCTATTCGGTCTTCATCAGCGGTAAGAAAATCGACGATATCGCCCAGGGCTCGCTGACGATAACGGGTGCAGGATTTGCAATCGGCGTGAACGACGTCAACCTCGTCCCCGACGAATTCTTTGAATTTAAGCTTAACCCCGATGGCGACCACATCTCCTTTACGGCCACGGAGACGGGAGAGACTCCCAGGCATTTATATCTCCTACGATCATATCTCCGACGACGATCCGAGCATCATCTTTGACGTAGAGGGTGTAACCCTCCATGCAGGTGAGACGGTTTGGCTGGATCTCGAACCTGATCAAGAACGCATCTACGTTGAGGATACGGGTGCAGAGGATTAGCAGTTCGACATCACCATGACCATGATCTGGCCCAATGGCAATGAGGAAGAGTACACCGAGATGATCCATATCCCGGCAGGCTCCTCGAACGCTTTCATCGACTTTGGCGCCTAGGACGGTCTGGGTGACCCGGCCATCTACATCGATGATGTCTTGCAAAATTCGTTGATCAACCATCGTCTCAAGTTGGAAAGCGCGACCGGCACCTATGATTTCCCCCCCCCCCCCCCGGCCTAATGCGCCGGCCGGTGTCTACCACCTTCGGCGGCAACGCGGATGATATCATCGACGGCGGCAGAGGAGCTGATGTCATTTACTGTGGTAACGGTTCGGACTACCTGGATGGGAACTCCGGCGCTGATATTCTCCGTGGTGATCAAGACGATGACGATCTGTTTGGCGGTTTAGGCCAAGACCAACTTTTTGGCAACAACGGCAATGATAATCTTGATGGTGGTAAAGCCAAGGACTTCTGCGACGGTGGTCGAGGCGACGATGGGATCGTTAATTGCGAAAGCACACATTGATACATTGACAAACTAAAAACCTGTCGGACTTTCCTGTTTTAAAAAAAATGGGCTCCCAATTTGATCTGTGTTTCAAAGAAAAATATTTAGCAGGGGCAACCGGGTTCAATTTTTACAAATCTTGGTCTGAAATTACTTAAGTCAGACAGGTGCTTATGATTTACATTAAAGGCGCCCTATAAGTCCTTAGACCAAGCAGGAATACATTTTGCGGCAACAAATAGCAACGGCCCAACCCGATAGTCAGGTTGGGCCGTTCTTATTTTAAAATCAATTATAGCGTTACTAACATTGGATACGCATACTTAAATCAACAGAAACAGACTGATGGGTGAGCGCGCCGCAGGAAATAATATCCACGCCGGTTCCAGCGATGGCGTTTAAAGTCTGCAAACTGACATTACCCGAAGCTTCAACCACGGCGCGCTTTCCGATCAACGTCACGGCTTTAGTCATGGTATCGATGTCCATATTGTCGAGCATGATCACATCTGCCTGGGCATCGAGGGCCTGCTGCACCTCGACCATATCCGAGACTTCCACTTCCACCTTCATTAGATGGGAAGCCCTGGCCCGGACACGGGAAACGGCTGCCGCAATGGAACCGGCAGCCGCAATATGGTTGTCCTTGATCAGAATGCCGTCATACAGGGCAAATCTATGATTAAATCCTCCCCCTGCCCTGACAGCATCTTTTTCGATTTTTCGCCATCCAGGGGTCGTTTTTCTTGTATCCACCAGCCTGACTTTTGGGTTATCCAAGGCATCGACAAACTCTCGTGTTAAGGTTGCAATGCCGGAAAGCCGTTGCAAAAAATTTAACGCCACACGTTCTGCCGTCAAAAGAGAGCGAATATCGCCGGTTATGGTAAAAATCACATCATCTTTTTTAATGATGTCTGAATCATCAAAATGAACTTTGCATTCCATGGAAGGATCTACAGCATAGAACACCTTTTTTGCCACATCTGTTCCTGCCAGGATAAAGTCCTGCTTTGCAATAATGATGGCGGTTTTTTCCTGGGGATAAAGGAAAATACTTTCCGTGGTCACATCCCCAAAACAGGTATCTTCAAAAAGTGCCAGCCGAATGATCTGTTTTGTCATATCCATGTATATACGTTTTCAATCCTGTTTCAGATTTTTGACCCGATCCAAGTTCACCGTAATCTTATCCTGGGTTTCCTTAAGCTCTTCATGTTGTGCTTTGACCTTCTCAATGACATTTTCCGGGGCTTTTTCAAGGAAACTGTCATTATTCAGCCGTTTCTGGATGCCATTCAACTCTTTGGTGTTTTTCTCCAGCTCCTTTTCAAGACGGCTGATTTCCTTGTCAAAATCAATTACGCCCTCAAGACAGACATAGCAGGTGGTGGCTCCTGAAACCGTTGTAGCTGAGGATTCAGGCGGATTATCTGCTTCGCAGAAAGACAGATTCTCAAGGGTTGCAAGATTGATAACGACAGATTTATTTTCGGCAATCAACAATTTTTCCGCCTTTTCTGCCGTGGTGGCCAGGACCTTAACCTTAGTCGAGGGCTGGATATTCATCTCGGATCTGACATTGCGGATCCCCGATATCAAAGAAAACAGAAATTCCATCTCTTTTTCACAGGCCGGATCTTTGAACTTTTTGAAGTCATCGTCATTATATGGAAATGTCGCCTTCATGACAGAGCCGCTTGTGCCCGGAAGAATATTATAAATTTCTTCGGTCACAAAGGGCATGAAGGGATGCAACATGATAATAATATCTTCGAGCACTTTTGCCAGAACACCACGGGCAGCGTCACGGTGTTCGGCCCCTAATTTTTCATATAAGGCAGGCTTGGCAGCTTCAAGATACCAGTCGCAGAATTCATGCCATACGAACTGATAAACGGTAGAAGCGGCTTCATTGAACCGGTATTCCTCAATCCCCTGTTTAACGGCCAAAGATGTTTCAGCGCATCTAGACAGAATCCAGCGGTCCGTCAGGGTCAAGTCAAGATCATCTGTCAGTGCGTCTTTTTCCGTAATGTGCATCAGGGTGAATCTGGCAGCATTCCATAGCTTGTTAACAAAATTTCTGTACCCTTCCACCCTTGATTCGGACATTTTAACGTCTCTGCCCTGGGCCGCAAAAGCAGCCAGCGTAAACCTGAACGCATCGGCTCCGTATTCATCAATCACCTTAAGCGGATCAATGACATTGCCCTTGGACTTAGACATTTTTTTGCCGTGTTCATCCCTGACCAAAGCATGAATATAAACATCCTTGAACGGAATTTCATCGTCCATGAAATGGATACCCATCATCATCATTCTGGCAACCCAGAAAAACAAAATATCAAACCCTGTGACCAGGACATTAGTCGGATAAAAGGTTTTCAAAAGATCTGTTTTTTCAGGCCACCCCATGGTGGAGAAGGGCCAGAGCGCCGAAGAAAACCAAGTATCGAGGACATCGGTTTCCTGGACAATATTTTTGGAGCCACACTCGGGGCAGGTATCAGGATCCGTCTCTTCAACAATAACGGCCTTGCATTCCGGGCATTTCCATACAGGGATGCGGTGGCCCCACCAGATCTGCCGGGAGATGCACCAGTCCCTGATATTGTCCATCCACTCAAAATAAGTTTTTGACCAGTTATCAGGAATAATTCTGGTTCTGCCGTCCCGTACAGCCTGGGATGCTTTTGCAGCCAACGGTCCAACCTTGACAAACCATTGTTTGGAAATGGAAGGCTCAACATCTGTATGGCAGCGATAACAATTACCAACACTGTGCTTCAAGGGTTCTTTTTTCTCAAGCAATCCCAGATCTTCAAGCGCTTCAACCGCTTTTTTGCGGCATTCAAACCGGTCAAGACCGGCAAAACGCCCTGCCCCTTCCATCATTACGCCCGCATCATCAATGACCTTTAATTTTTTCAGGTCGTGTTTTTCGCCCAGATGAAAATCATTGGGATCATGGGCCGGGGTGACTTTCAGGGCTCCGGTACCAAACTGGGTATCCACATATTCATCCCGGATAATGGGAATGACCCGGTCTGTCAGGGGCAATTGAACTTCTGTTTCCCCAAGGTCCTTGAACCGTTCGTCTTCGGGGTTGACTGCCACGGCCATATCCCCAAACAGGGTTTCAGGCCGGGTGGTGGCAACGGTCAGCCCTTTTTTCTGGCTGTTTTTGAACGGGTAGCGGATATAATAAAGGAAACCGTCCTTTTCTTCGTATTCAACCTCAAGGTCTGCAAGTGCAGTCTTGCACCTGGGACACCAGTTAATGATATACTGGCCTTCATAGATCAGGCCTTCCTTATACAGGCGGACAAATACCTTGCGCACCGCCTCGGACAATCCCTCATCCATGGTAAAGCGTTCCCGGTCCCAGTCACAGGATGCACCAAGGCGCTTGAGCTGGTTGATAATGGCACCACCTGATTTTTCCCGCCATCTCCAGACTTCCTCAATAAAGGCTTCACGCCCGACTTGATCACGGTTCTTGCCTTCGGCAGCCAGTTTACGTTCCACCACATTCTGGGTGGCGATTCCGGCGTGATCAGTTCCCGGCATCCATAGAACATTCTGCCCCAAAAGCCTTCTATATCTGCACATGATATCCTGGATCACGTTGTTCAGCGCATGACCCATATGAAGCACGCCAGTGACGTTGGGCGGTGGAATCACAATTGAAAAGGGGGGGCTGTCACTTTTGTCTTCAGCTTTGAAAAATCCGTTTTCAAGCCAGAACGAATACCATTTTTCTTCAATCTCTTTTGGTGAATATCCTTTGTCCAGGGAATCCGAACACATAATTCAACTCCTCAAACCCTTTTAATATGACAACCCTTTATTATAAATGTAGGGGCTGTGTCATGTTTTGTCATGAACCGCCACGCGTTTTTAAAAAAACCACAGCAGTCCAAGGCCAGTTAATGAAAAACGGGGATTGAATCAATCCCCGCCACGTTAATAAAAATTTTTAAAAATTAAGTCAATCGTTTAATCAAGCTTAACCAATATCATCAAGATCTTTTTTAAGTCCTGCTTTAATATCTTCTATTTCACGCTTGATTACCTTTTCCGTTACTTCAAAAAGAATTTTTTCAATAATTTCAGAAAATTTTTTCTCTATAAGTTTTTCAAGAACAGCCTCTATGTCCACCCGGTCCAGTGGCGGGATGATATTTTCACCATTTTTTCGGCCCAAAGAGACATCTTCGGAACCTAACGCTCCCGGATCAGAGGCTTGTTGGGTCAGTTCAATGACGTCCTGATCTTTTGGGGATGATTCTTCGGTGACCACATCAATCAGCTCAATAATATCATCATCATAATCTTGAACCATAAAATCCTCATTTCGTCCTGATTTTAAAGCGTTTTATTTTATTTTTACGAGACTAAAAATTTATCAGAGCAGATATAAAGTGTCAACAACTTATGCTTTCTTTACAGGGTCAACGCATGTAAACATTCTGAGTATGGTCTTGTTATGCCAGCCATCATCTTCTATCCGAACACCACATCCTGCAAAGATTGTTTATTCATTGCAGTTTCCAAAGAAATGCGCGGTATCAATCTGCTTCATTTGGATTTTGATTGAAAAATTGGGGTCTGTCCTCGAATTTCCATGTCCCCGAATTTCCCAACTTTTAAGCATACGCGTCCCAAAGAAAAATAATTTTTCGCATAAAAGATTGCCTCCTTAATATTGTTTTTTTTATGTTATTCTCACTTGCAAAATTTATTGATACATTTTTCCGTCATGATTTAACCAACCGCCTTCATGCTGCCCATTGGGGTCATGGTGAGTCCAGTGAATAACCCCACCCTTTGAATTCCACTCGTACTGGCCATAGAAATTTACATGATCATCGACTTTTAGGAATTGAATTTTTGGCGCAAGATCAATGTTGTGTGCAATTAGTAGCGTCTGATTGGAGTTCAATTTGAGAATAAAACGTTGGTGCCTGCTTCCTTTGTTATCATCTGGTAGAATTTTGATAACTTTACCTGATCCACCAATTTGAACACCACTAATTTTATTTTCAAAGACATTTTTTAGCGCTTTATCGCTTGTAGAAAATGTTGTATTTGTAAAAGGAAGAAATGCTTTTATTGAGCTTATGGAAAAACTATCATGAGATAGGGACACTATTGCATATGCCCCAATACAAATTAAAAGTATTATAATAAATTTTTTCATTTCAACTACCCTAAATGAGTAATGACATAAAGTGATTCTGTGGCTTCTACATATCTTTTATATTCATTTATCTAACGGGATAACATCCGAAAAGTAGGCCACCGACATCATATCTCAAATCGAAACCGTACGTGTCCCCAAGGGCGCAAAGCATACGGCGGCCAACCGGAAATGGGCGAATCCAAAGGGGATGCCGATAATAGTCAGACAAAGACTGACCCCGGCTATGATGTGTGAGATGGCCAGCCAGATACCCGCAAAGATGATCCACAAAATATTCGCTAGCGTCGTACCGGTTATCACGTCTTCGCCCACAGCCCTGGCATCCACAAGTGTCTTGCCATAGGGAAAGGCGGCAAATCCTGCAATTCTGAACGCAGCCCAGCCAAAGGGAATGCCCACAACCGTGAGCATCAGAATACAGCCGGTAAGAATCCATAAAAGGCCTGCAGCCCATCCCCCGCCAAGTACAAACCAGAGCAAATTCAATAAAAAAGTCATCATTCCTCCTGATATTTACGATAAAATTGTTCTCAACTGCTTTATAACTTCATTGCCGGGCCTGTGAAAATAGATCCCGGTGTTTTTGTCCCCAGCCATCCCCCGGATAAACAGGTAAAAGACGCCACCAAAATGGTCAGTATAATTATAATCTTTCAGGCGTAACCTTAAATACCTGTCCAGGGCCGCAAGGTAAAGATAATATTGCAGGATATAATCATGGCTGATCATGGCAGCCGTTAGCGCTGCAGGATTATAATCACTGAAACAAGGTCCCAGGTAATTGGACTTGTAATCCAGGATATACCATTGGTTTTCATGGCAGACCACAAGATCGATAAATCCTTTTAAAAACCCTTTAAACCCGGATACCTGCATGGAGGAAATCCTGGTGCTATAACCGGCAATTTTTTCATCTTTTTCAACCGTTTCAAACAACTTGCCAAGGGCTGGCGGGTTAAACCGGTCCAGGGTAATATTAAACTCCATCTCCACCAGCCGGTGGGCCGGCGTAATCTGATCCAGGGAAAAACATCGACCCTGCCCCGTATCAAGGGGGGCGGATAAAACACCCCTGACAGCATCGCAGATATCCGGAACAGCCTTTGGCATGGCAAATCCAAACCGTTCAAGGTTACTGACAACAGACGGTTCAATAGCGGCAGGATCGCAAAAATCAATTTCTTCAAACACCTTGTGGAAAAAATCGCCAGCTCCCGGGCCTTTGGGAAAAGTAGACAAGGGTACAATTTCCACGGCAGGGGCCGGGGCAGCATCTGTCAAAAAAATATCGGGATCTGGCTCCTGCCTCTCCTTTTGCCCGTCCTGCACGGGATCATAGGTGTGCCCTGCAGCAAGGGCGGAATAACTTGATATCCGCCAAGCGGGGGCAACCTTTCGGGTCATGGTTTTTGGGATAAAATCATTATCCTGAACCGTTTGAGCATCAAAAATGCCTTCGGGCAAAGTATCAGGTTTCAGTATAATGGCTTCAATGCTTTTGTCTGACGCTTCACACAATTGTTCAAGGTCTGCAAACAGGGGCAGATCTTTGCCTGAACCACCAGGCTGCAAAAGGCGTCCCAGCGCCGAGCCTTCAATGCCTGCAAAATTACCCCAAAAGATCCTTACGCCGACCGAAGCCCGGGTCAGGGCCACGTAGAGCAAACGCATATCTTCAGCAGCGACTTCATTCCGATTCAGCTGCATGGCCCGTTCCCTGTCTTCCGAGCCCAAATCCAGCACCAGGGCATGATTGTCTTCCGGATCATGGAATAAAACAGGTGCATTGGTATCCTTGACGGTGCGGGCGTGCCACAAAAAAGGCAGAAACACAATGGGGTATTCAAGCCCCTTGCTTTTGTGGATGGTGACAATGGCCACGGCCCGGGCATCACTTTCCAGGCGCAGCTCATCGGCGGTTGCCTGCCGGGTCTGTTCAAACAGCTGTTTTCGAAACCATTCAATCAACAGGGCAATCTTAGACGGAGTCTCTTTACCCAGGTTCATGGCGGCCTGGGCCAAAAGCTCCTTTAAATGAAACACATTGGTCAAGCCCCGTTCATCCATATGGGCACAAGGGCAAGGCTGGGCATCTTCCTGGTACAAAAGGGCGGTGATCATGGGAATAAAGCCTTTTTCCTCCCAGATCCGCCTGTAGCCTGCAAACCGGTCCTGCCAGGTACCGGCAAGGATGTCGTCGGTATTCATACGCCTTAAAAACGCCTCATCAGCCTGGTATACCGAAGAGACCAAAGCCGCCTTGATCAGGCCCATGTCCCCGGGGCGATCCACTGCACAAAGGATGTCATAAAGCTCCTGGGCCTGGATGGAATCGAACACCGACCCGGTTTTGGATAAAAAGCAGGGGATACCACGTTTAATAAGGGCTTTTTGCACTGCCTCGGCCTGGACATTGGTACGCACCAGCACGGCCATATCCCCCGGTGTCACAGGTGTTTCCCCACCGTTATCGCCCGGAGCGTCTTTATCCAGCAGACAGATATCGGAATTCTTTAAAATGGAAAGCATATCCTTTGCAAGGATGTCCAATATAAGATCCTGGGCATCGGACTTATTTATTACACCGTTTTTGTTACTGGGTAACCCTTGTGTGTCCACAACCAGAAAGGTTGCCGGCGGGACAGGCATCTTGTTGCAGACCAGCCGGTCAAGAGCTGTTTCAGGTGTTCCCACGGGCAAAAAAGGAATAAGTTCGAATCCGAACGGATTTTTTTTTGATGAAAAAATGGTATTCACAGCCCGCACCATGGCCGGTGCGGAACGGTAATTTTTTGTCAGGGTGAAGCTTTGGTCGCAGGCATTGGCTGCCGTCATATAGGTAAAAATATCACCGCCCCTGAAACCGTAGATAGCCTGTTTGGGATCTCCGATCATGAAAAAAGCCGTGCCCGGATCTGTGAACAGGATGGAAAAAATTTTATACTGGCCCGGGTCCGTGTCCTGAAACTCATCAATGAGGCAGGCATGGAACCGTTTTCTCACAGCCGTTTTCAACGCAGGACCGCTCGGCCCGTCCAAGGCCGTTGCAAGATCATTGATCAGATCATCAAAAAAACAGGCACCCTGCCCCTGCTTCATGGCCGCCAGGGCGGCGGCATAATCATCAAGAAACAGATATTGTAACGCAATAAGATTTGCCGCCATGGATCGGGACAGTTCAAGCACGTGTTCACAAAAATCAAAAAAAATATGGATCGGCGGGGTATGACCGGCCTTTGTCTTTTCTGCCAGCCGGGTCCGGGTAAATTTATACAGGGCATCGCCCTTTTCGGTCATATCAAACAGCAGATCCGTGCCGGGGCTTTTTTCAAATTTCTTTTGACAGGCCCCCAGCCAGTTAGACAGATTTTTTTTATTATAACTTCGTTTATCTATCCCGGCATGGTTCTGGATCAGGCTTCGGATGTCTTCCAGTTCCCCGTTTAAGATTTTTGCGGCTGATTTGACCGTATCTTTGTAATCGTCACAGATTTCTTGAAATTGGTCCTTTTGAAACGCCAGAGGTTCCGGCACCACCCTGATTTCCGGCCGGGACGCGGCCTGGACAAGGCCTTTGGCAAAAGTATCCGGGGTAATATTGTTCTGGTCCAGAAAAGATAAAAACAATGGATCAAGATGATTGATACGGCCTGAAAAAAAATCCCGGACCACCTGGTCAACAAAAATCCGGTTATCTGCCATCAGTTCGATGTCAAAATGGGCATTACTTTCAAAGGCATTTTCCCTGAGCACGGAAAAGCAAAAAGAGTGGATGGTCATAATGGCGGCCTGGTCAAAACAGGTCACCGCAAGACGAAGCAGGCGACGAATTTGATCCGCATCGTTTTGTTTTTGCAGAAAATCGGTAAGATCGTCCGCCGCGTATTCGTCACGTTCCTGACCGGAAAGAACCATCAGACAGTGGACCAGGCGTTTGCGGATTCTTAATTTCAACTCTGCGGCAGCCGCCTCGGTAAATGTCACCACCAGGATGGATTCCACCTTATACCCCATGGCCACCAGCTGGACAAACAGGGTAGTGATGGTATATGTTTTTCCGGTTCCTGCACTGGCTTCGATCAGACTGATCTTTTCAAGATCCAGGGCAAAGGGGTCAAGGGGCAACGGCAAGGCAGGTTTGTTCATGATATTAAATGCTCCAGCATGGGCCTGTACACGGCAAGGCCTGCATCCAGCACCCCGGAATGTTCAAGGGCCAACGAATCTGAAAACGGGTTGTCCTGCCCGAAAACAAGGGTTGTGTAGCGATTAAAACTTTCCCCGGTTGAACTAAAATTGTTGCGCCACAAACCGGCACATTTATTTAAGGCCTTTGCCAGGGACGGTGCTGACAAGTCATAGTCCCGTGAGGATAGATCCAAAACCAGCTGGAAACAAAGATCGGCAAAAAAGGGAAAAGCCCTTACCCTTCCGGCCAGGTAATCTCCGGCCAGGTCCAGGAGCAACGCCTGGGCCCGGGTCTTTTCTTCAATAGCGGAAAATTCAAATTTCACCGCAGGCTTGCGGCCCTTGGGGTCCTGCCCCACCATTACGGTGGTTCCGGGGTGGTCTTCAACACACGAATACGCCAGGTGCATGATCCACTGGATCAGCAGACGGGACGGATTCAGTTTGCCAAAACCTGCCACGGCCCGGCCCTGGTCATACACATTAGTCACCCGGCCTGTGATGCAGCAGGAATCTGTTTGTAAACACAAGTCAAGTGTGCGTGGGTCCCCATCAGGGAGTTCCTTTTGGGCCAGATGTTTTACCGGTTCTGCCAGATCATTGATTCTGGCCCATTCCTGTTCTCCTTTTTTTCCAAAGGGCAGGCAGCCTTGGGCTTTTACTATGGGGTAAAGATCAAGTTTCTTACGATTTTCAACCGCCAGGGAACCCAGCTGGTAAAGGGACAGTCCGGACAACCTGAAGGGCTCACGTTCATCGGTCATCTGCCCCGGTTCCGGATAGATCACGCCCAGGATACCGGTGACATAATGTTTGACAGGATGTCTGAAAAACGCAATGAGATCGGCAAGTGCAATCATTGGTATCTCTTCTGACGCCTGTTTTTGCAGGGCCGTGTCACCGTCCGGGTCCCGGAAGTAAAAACAAGGTGTCCTGACGCTATCTCCATGTCCATTGTTTCGGGTACTCCGGCTGCTGCAGATCCGACACTGGGCATTTGAATAGGAAAAATAACCCGGCGCACTGGTATTTGAAAAATAAACCGGACTGAACGGGTGCAACGGATGGGTAAACTGCCATTGAAATCCCTGGGGAAAGACAAAGCTGTTTTCAACGGTATCAATCAGTTCCGCCACAGGGGAAGCAACGGGAACAGGAGAGTTGTCACTGATACGCATGCCGGTATAGGTAATGATGAGCCGAAGACGTGCGCACAGCAACGCCTCCAGAAAAAGTTCACAATCCTCCAGGCGGTCCTGCTTGTCCCCGAGCCTGGGATTTTGACGAATCAGGTCAAAACCGGGGGAACTGCCTGTCCTGGGAAAACTTTGGGCATCCATTCCCATCAGGCAGACAAGCTTGAACGGAATGCTGCGCATGGGCATAAGATTACAGAACGTGATCCCCCCGGAAAGGAAACTGCCCTGGGAAATATTCACATCAAGCTTGGCCGTCAGGGCCAGGCGAACGGCGGCAAAAGAGATCTGTCTTTCAAATTTGGCCTGACCAGCCTCTTTTTCCATATCATCCAGGGCATTGAGCAGCACAGCCATATCCCCGTCATTACCAAGATCCTTTGCCAGCATGTCCGAAATGATGGTCCGGAACCGGGTGGCCCACTCCTGAACCGTACCGGGGGAATCCATCAGTTCCATGGCCTTGAACAAAGAATGAATAAAATGAGTGCATTTTCCTAAAATCTCCCCTTCAAGCCCTTCAACCCCGTCACAGGGAAGCACATTATTGACAAACACGGTGCTTGCTTCGGGCAGAGCAAAGCCTGCCATGAGCCGATTCAGACCAAAGGTCCAGGAGTTGTGTTCATAGGGCCGGCCCAAAATCTTTTGGCGATGGGCACCGTCCTTGCCCCACAAAATTCCGGCAGTGTCAAACAGGGCAGAAACAAGATCCTGGTCTCCCATGGTCAGGCCAAATTTATCTGCAATGACAGGGCTGGATAAAAGTCCCATGATCTTTGATTTTTCAAAACGTGTCTCTTTTATGTCAAGGATATTTAAAAAAGCCGAAAGGGTTAAGGATTCAGAACGACGGCGGCGGTCCGACACGGTAAAGGGTAATCTGGGCGACTGGGAGAATACGGCCTCCAAAAAAGGGGCATAGGCCTCAATGTCAGGCATCATCACCACCACATCATGGGGGCAAAGATCGGGATCATGGTTGAAGGCATCCAGGATCAAATCCTTCAGCACCTGGGCTTCGCGCATGGGGGAGTGGCAGGCATGAACGGCCAGGGAATTATCGCCGGGAGAAACGGCCATGGGGGTGGCCGCCCTGCCCCTGCCCCGCCAGACAAGGTTCAGAATATCGGACTGGATCACCCGAAGCACGCCGGCAACACCCTGGTCATGGGTATACTTTTCAACCGGATCGGCAAACAGGTCGCCCATGGGCTCGTCATAGTCAAAATTTTCCAGAAGTCCCTGGGTCTCGCGACTGCTCTGGCCCAGGGCACCAAGCAAGGGATTTCCCTCTTCCGGCAGCTCTGAAAAGGCCTTATTTTTCAATGCTGCCTTTTCCTGTTGCTGGGGCGAAGGCAGATCAAAAAAGAACTGATAGGTTGGCGTGAGCAGAAACAGAAAAACATCCATGTTCCGTCCCAACCGATTAAAAAGATCTAAAAAAAACGGGGGTATGGCAGAGATCCCGAAAAGGGATATGCGCCGGGGTAAAGCCATTGCATTGACGGCACCGGATTCAAGTGCAGCAACACAGGCCTGCATCTGGTCGGGCAGGGACATGCCTTTTTGGGTCAAGCCCTGCCACAAAGAAGCCTGCCACAAGGCATGGGGATCTTCGAATTCTTGGTCTTCTCCCCTGCCCCAGGCCGCAAGCATATCCGGACGATATACCTGGTAATCATCCAGAACAATTGCGATCCTGCGGCTTAAGGCCATGGCCTTGATACCGGTGTCGTCATGTTCAAGGTATGTTTCAGGCCCCCAAAGGCTCTTGTCTGACCGGTCCGGTTCCGTTCCCTTGGTCATCAATGCGTCCAGAACAGCCCAAGCCATCATGTCCCGGTTCAACAAACCCAATTCTGTAAGGCCTGCTCCCTGGCTTTCGCAACTGTTCTCCCGGATATATTCAAGCATCTGCCGGGGAAACATAAAACGCACATTGGCGCATATCCCGAAGTGACGGGCGATCACCTGGGAGAGCCATTGTTTCATGCCCCGGGACTGGATACCGATGAATTCGCATGTTATGGGATTGCCAGGGCCCTTGCCGATCACGGTGCAAAGGGCTTGAGCCAAATTTTCCATGCGGTTGCTTTTGATCAGATTGAGCATGGCACTGTTCCCAAGCGTTTAATATTCAAAAAAAAGAACGACTGACTTTAGGCTTGTAAGGGTTGAATACCTGAATCCTGTAATTTGTATCATCCACAATGACACCCGTTGAATAATAAAAGGAGAACCACATACCTATGGTGTTGCCTGCCGGGCCAATAATGGTCCTGGCATACATTCTGTTCTGGCCGGATTCCAGATTACTTAAATGGTCGATCTTACGATAAAGCTCCGGCCCGGGTTCAATGGGAAACCAGAATTTTGTTTCAAACGTATAGGCCGGGTCAATGCCCACTACAGCATAGGGCAAATTTTCCCTGCCGCAGTAAAAATAGGAGAATTGTTTAGGAAGCAGCTTTTCCCGGTACTGTTCCATAACTACCGGACTGTGCTTCATATGTCCGGCCGTGTTAAGCCCGCATCCTGCCGGAATGAAGAAAAACACCAGGAATAGACAGGCGGTCACCTGTAAGATCAAATGAATACGGTCATTTTTCATGAATATACACCCCTTGGTCCTTTAGTTAGTGCCTGAACGCAAACCCGTTTTTGGGCACAAAGTTACCCAGATACAAGCCACAGATGAGTGACTTTTCGTTCAAACACAATTTAATTATTCTCCTTGAAACTCAGTGATACTAAACACAGGGCAATCCGGAATCTGATCCCGGCCCTTAAGATCAGGCAGTTCCACAACAAAGGCGCATTCCAGCAGATCAGCCCCAAGCTGCTTTACCAGCTTCACCGTGGCACCCACAGTGCCGCCGGTGGCAATGAGATCGTCTACAATGACCACTTTTTCGCCGGGAGAAACGGCATCCTCATGCATTTCAAGGGTATCTTCTCCATATTCAAGGGTGTAGCTCTGCTGAATGGTCTTATGGGGCAGTTTTCCTTTCTTGCGCACGGGGACAAAACCAATACCAAGGCGATAGGCCACCACAGCACCAAATACAAAGCCTCGGGCATCAATACCGACCATCTTGTCAAGATTCTTGTCTTTGTAGCGGTCGTAGAGAATATCACAAGAAAGTCTAAATGCTTCGGGGTTTTGCATCAATGTGGTCAAGTCCCTGAAAACAACGCCTTTGATAGGCCAATCCGGAATACTTCTGATGTTCTGCTTTAAATCCATTTTTTTGTTGTTTCTCCTCTATGTACATATAAGGATTGATATACAATCCCAATAAATTATTAAATCACCTGAATACTTTTTCGGGTTGATGAGGGCGTAACTAGACCGGGTCAGCCATGGCCGTTATTTGTGAAATCGCCTTGATGAACAATTGTTTGACATTATCGGCATTTTTTTTGAACACCGATAAAATTTCATCCCAGGTAACCGGGGCTTCATCCTGTTTCCAACAGTCATAATCGGTGGCCATGGCCACGGCGGCATAAGGGATGCCCGCCTCATTGGCCAGCATGGCCTCTGGGGCCGTGGACATATTGATGACATCCGCGCCCCACACCCTGAACATTTTGGATTCAGCCACGGTTGAAAACCGAGGGCCTTCAATGGTCACCACGCATCCTTTGTCATGGGCATTCAGTCCCATATCTATGGCAGATCTGTACAGCACATTGCGTAGGGACTCATCAAAGGGATAAGCCATGGCCGTGTGAACCGCACCTTGTTCAAAAGAATCGGCAAAGGTATTTTTGCGAAACCGGGTAAAATCAATGAACTGATCCAGGATCACAAAATGGCCCCGGTCGATTTCCGGATTCAGGCTGCCACAGGCGGTCGTGGCAAGGATATGAGTGGCACCGGCCTGTTTCAGGGCATCTATGTTTGCCCGGTTGTTCACCTGGGTGGGGCTGTATTGGTGATTGCGGCCGTGTCTTGCCAGACTCAATACCTGGGTATCGTTGATCAGACCGGCCATAATATCTGATGAAGGCGGACCATAGGGCGTATCCATCTCAATTTTTTCACAATTTTCTATAATATCAGGATCATCCAGTCCTGACCCGCCAATAATCCCGACCCGTATCATCTTCAATTCTCCTTAAATAACAACCATAGGCTGATCTATCCGATCACCCCAGACTCACCCCACAATAAACCATGAAAGTAGTTTAACGACTTATTGTAAACTTTATATAAAAAAACCAATCTACAAGAGCTCTGCGCTATCATATATCTCATGAGATATTCAAGCAGTAATTTATCAGAAGATTGGATCAAGATTTTTTTTGTTGGACATATTCCTGGTAACTCATATTTTTGTAACTTTGGGTGTGAATATATTGCAAGATCGAAAGCAGCTGATCCGCATTAGCAAATCCAGGCAGACTATTGATTTTTGTTCCGTCAGGTTCCAGGAACCACAGGGTTGGAAGCCCCCGAACCCCCCATTGCCGGGCCAGCTTTTCACGTTTTTCCGTATCCACGCCAATGCTGACAAAATGGTCGTTCAGGTAGGCTTTAATCCGGTCATCCGTGAAGGTTTCCTTTTTTAATTTAGTACAGTATCCGCACCAGGACGCATGGAAATAAAGAAAAATGTTTTTACCCTCTTCCCCGGCCAGTGCCATACCCGGGGTGTAATCATTCCAGGAAATATCGTTTGATGCCGCTGTGGATGAACTTTGCGGGGTTTGATGTTCTGCAACACGCGGCTCAATGTTTAACTGAGGTACCTGGATGCCCAAATCTGATGCAGATCGGTTGTATAAATAGATCCCACCCAACACCATCACCACCAGTATCCCCACCAATATACTTTCTTTTCTCATTTTCAGTCCTTTTTAACAAATTTTAAAACTATCTGATCTAATGTTATTATATTTGCTTACATGCCACTCATCTTGATTACAGCATGACAGCAAAAAAGATACCGACATTGGTATTCGAAGACCGATGCATTCACCCCACCCCATGAACCAAATGTAAAAAGGTGAAAATAGCACAAAATCATTTGATAAAAAAGACGACAGATTTTATACAATAGGCAATCATACATGTAAATTCAGACAGCTTCCATGTCAGTTGAATTGCCAATGTACCATAAAAGCAATGGAAACAAACAAATCAATCTACAAGCGACTAACACAGGATACGTTAAGCGACTCGAACACACATAATTAGTTGAATGACACGATTGTATCAAAGTATCGAAACAGTTTCGTCTCAATTGAAATGTAACACATTCGGCATAGAGACAGATATCAAAAAAATGATTTTTAAAGTCCCTGCCTCCACTTGAAAATCCGGAAACATTCCGGTATGCTGACAACACAATTCAAAAAGATCTTCGGTATCAATTCAACACAACCTGGAAACTGGCATGTTATTTGCTGAAAGCCTTAAAAAAGTAAACATATGCAACTTAATTTTTCAGGAGCAAGCAATAATAAATAATATTTTAAGTGCGATAACTGTTAAAAAAACCTTTTTAATCAACTTCTAACCTGGAGGAAGTTATGGATCCAGTTTTTCTGTCCAGACTGCAGTTTGCAGCAGCAACCATGTTCCATTTTCTTTTTGTTCCCTTGACCTTAGGTTTGTCCATTTTGATCGCATATATGGAGACCAAATATGCCTGGTCAGGGGACAAAAATTATTTAAGGATGACCAAATTCTGGGGGAAATTATTTCTGATTAACTTTGCCCTAGGCGTTGTCACCGGTATCACTCTGGAATTTCAATTCGGCACCAACTGGTCCCGGTACAGCGAGTATGTGGGGGATGTCTTTGGTTCCCTCTTGGCCATAGAGGCATCAGCCGCCTTTTTCCTTGAATCCACTTTTATCGGCATCTGGATTTTCGGCTGGAACAAGATTTCAGCCAAGGCCCATGCCGGTGTAATGTGGGTGGTGGCAATAGCCGGGAATTTCAGTGCAGTCTGGATTCTCATTGCCAACGGGTTCATGCAGCATCCCGTGGGTTATGATATCAGAAACGGACGTGCGGAACTAACTGATTTTATGGCTGTGGTCACCAACAAACACGGGCTTTTGGAAATTATCCATGTGGTGCCGGCATCCCTGCTTTTAGGCGCCTTTTTTGTCATGGGCATCTCTGCCTACCACCTGCTAAAAAAACAGCATACTGAAATCTTTTTAAAATCTTTCAGAATCGCTCTGGTTGTGGGCCTTGTCAGCTCACTAACTTTAGGGTTCACCGGGGATATGCATGGCGTTAATGTATCAAAACACCAGCCGGCCAAACTGGCAGCCATGGAATCCCATTGGGAAACCCGTACCCAGGCTCCCATAGTCATGTTTGCCATACCCGATGAAACCCAGGAAAAAAACAAAATCGAAATCGGCTCTATTCCAGGCGTATTAAGTTTTCTAGGTTTTCATGATTTTAATGCCGAGGTTGTTGGATTACGAGACATTCCAAAAGAGGACCGGCCGCCAGTATTGCCGACATTTGTCGGCTTCAGGACCATGGTGGGGCTTGGCACCCTGTTTATTCTTCTTATGATTTACGGCTGGATCCGACGCAACAAGCTGCTGGAAAGCCCCAATTTTCTAAAAATCATGTTATGGTCCATTCCTTTACCCTACATTGCCATGGAAATGGGATGGGTGGTTTCTGAAGTGGGACGCCAGCCCTGGATTGTTTACAATCTAATGCGCACGTCAGATGCGGTTTCCCCCATTGCAGGCACCCAGGTTATGGTATCACTTACGGCATTTATCCTGGTCTACGGTCTGCTCGGGGCTGTGGGGTTTTACCTGATTGCCAAATCCGTTAAAGAAGGCCCTGAGGCCGTTACTGCATAAGGAGAATAGAACAAATGGAACTTCAATCAATATGGTTTTTTCTATGGGGACTTCTTTGGGCGATATTTTTCCTGACAGACGGATTTGATTTCGGCATCGGCATCCTCTATCCGTTTGCCGGAAAAACAGACCGGGACAAACGAGTCATGCTCAATGCCAAAGGACCTTTATGGGACGGCAATGAAGTGTGGCTGGTCACGGCCGGCGGCGTTACCTTTGCAGCCTTCCCTAAAGTCTACGCCACCATGTTTTCATCCCTTTATACCCCGTTGATGCTCATTTTATTTGCATTGATATTCAGGGGCGTAGCCATGCACTTCAGAGGTAAAATTGAAAGCCCTGGCTGGAAAAAAACATGGGATACCCTGATTTTTCTGGGCTCTTTTCTGCCGGCCCTCTTGTTCGGGGTGGCTTTTGCCAATATTTTCGCAGGCATTCCCTTTGATAACCAGGGACTGTACCACGGTAACACCTTAAAGCTGCTTACCCCTTATGGCCTTTTAGGCGGCATATTGTTTGTTCTGATGTTTATGCTTCATGGGGCAAACTGGATGACCATCAAGGCCACAGGGGAACTGCAGGATCGCTTTGCCCGAATTGCTGCCAAAACATGGATGGTACTTGTGCCTGTGGCCGTGGTTTTTCTGATTGCCTCCTATTTTGCCACCAGTCTTTATGACAACTACATCAAGTCACCAGCCCTGTTCTTAGTTATTGTCATTGCTGTAGCGGCACTGTTATGTGCACGGTACTTCAACGCAAAGCAAGCATGGTTCAAAGCCTGGTTTGCATCGGCCCTGACGATCATGGGATGCATTTTTTTCGGTATCTGTGGCCTGTTTCCAGCCTTATTCCCCTCGAGTATGGACCCGGCCTGGGACCTGACTGCATTTAATGCATCATCAAGCCCCCTAACCCTTAAAATCATGCTGGGCGTTGTTTCAATTTCTATTCCCATTGTTATTGCATACCAGTCCTGGTCTTATAATTTGTTCAAGGATCCTATTTCCGACGAAGACCTGGACATGGACGAAGCTTATTAAGTATAATCAACTTGCAGGTTTAATATTGGATTAGGCCTGTGCTTATAAACCAACAAAAGTAAATAAGGAGAAAAATATGGACAAATATGTATGCGGCCCCTGTGGTTATGTGTATGACCCGGCAGAAGGTGATGCTGACGGCGGTATTGATCCCGGCACTGCCTTTAAAGATCTGCCCGAAGACTGGGTCTGCCCTGTATGCGGCGCAGCCAAAGACGAATTTGAAAAAGAATAATAATGACCTGCCCCGGGCCTGTTCCAGTTCGTAGCCAAGTCCGGGAATAGCGTAAAACATTCGACGCCGGTTGCCATTTATTGGTAACCGGCGTTTTTTCCTAAAGGAACAAAATATGGATAAATATGAATGCGGCCCCAATGGCTACGTGTATGACGATGCCCCAGGATGTGATGGAAGCCCGGGAGCATCCCGGCCCTGTGATTATGTGTATGACCCGGCACAAGGCGATCCCCACAACGGCATTGATCCCGGCACTGCCTTTGAAGACCTTCCCGAAGACTGGATCTGTCCTGTATGCGGCGAACCCAAAAGCGAATTTAAAAAAGAAGCGTAACACACTGCCCCGGACCTGTTTCGGATCATAGGCAAGTCCTGGAATCGTGTAAAACATTTAATGCCGGTTGTACGTTATTGCCAACCGACATTAAATGTTTTCCCTAAAGCCGATCCAGGCTATTCAATTTTTTTCCCTGCGGTTTGGGTGATCCGTTCAACCACCCACTGGGTCAGCGCCTTTTGGTTTACCCGCTTGATCTCTTTGCGAATCAGGGAAATATCCAATTCAGCCCTGGCCATGGTTTTATGTCCCCCGGCAGACCCGAATTTGGCAAATGCCTCTTGGGCAGTCTTCCCAGCACCTTTTCGCAGGCCATCGTTGCGCAGGATCACAATCAGCGTTTTATCCACTACCCCGGAGACCACGCTCCAGTTGACCCCGGCAATGGAGAGAAAAAAATCGGCAGCCACCACCAGCTCATCGGGTTTAGACATGGTTCCGGCATGATAAAAGGCCCGGTTATCCTGGACGATTCTGTGCCTTATTGCATTGCCCAGGAAATCCAAGTCAGATTCCGTCATATGGGCCCGTTCCACCTTCGTGACGATATTCATATTCGCATATTTGTATAAAAACTGAAAAGCCCTAATATCTTTGGACGATGCCTGACGAGTAAAATCGGCCGTATCCGTTTTTATCCCCAGCATCAGAGCCGAAGCCAGTTTAGCCGACGGCTTTATCTTCAGGCTGCGCAGATATTCGGTGAACATGGTTGAACAGGCCCCGTAATCCGGTCGTATATCCACAAAAGCACCATCACTGCAGGATATTGGATGGTGATCAATGATGGCGTTATATTCAATACCGGAAAAATTTTCATTATGGTTGGGCTGGGAATCCACCACCACAAATTTGTCAAACAACGATCTGTCCACATTAGCCATGGGGACGATTCCGGCTTCAGTATACTCAATCATGGCCAAATTGTCCGGCCGGGTGATCCGATTAAAATAGGTAATCACAACCTCACTGACCCGCCGCCACAAAATACGCTTCACAGCCATGGCAGACGCAATGGCATCAGGGTCTGCATTGATGACTACAAGCACCTTGGATGTCCCTGAAAAATGTGACAAAAACAGTTTAATTCTTTCTCGGTTACTGATCATAATTAATTTGTCCGTTTCCTGAAAAAAACAGGGTCAAGGTAATAAATGCATAGCCAGCTATGGCAAGTACCGCAAACCATCCCTGAAAAATACCAAGGGGAGCCAGCACTAATGCCGTAACCCAGTGTACCATGATCACGGTTGTCAAGTGAAGCCTTATGGGAAAATCGTCAAATCGACAGATCACTGCCAGACCGCACAGATTCCAGCCGTAAAGGGATGCAAACACATGAATGTGGCGCAGCCACTTGGTCTTCAGAAGATCATATCCATCCTGCATCTGTAAACAAATAGAGGCAATGCCCGTCACTGCCGTAGCAATGAGAAATCCAATGTCCGAAGTTAAAAACTTTTTCTGCTGCATGTTGTCCGCAGAGGGTGATAGAGCATAAAAACCATGACAACCGCTGTGAACAATGCGGCAGTCACAAAAATTGGGGGCAAAAATTTTTCAAACACAATGAAAATAAAAAAAACAATCACCCTGGGGTGATCGTCCAAAAGCATAGCTCCATGATAGATTTGCTTTGGGGATCTTCAATATCTATAATATTTTGGTACGGGTCCCAGAAGTGCACATCTTGTGAGCAATCATTGAAATCACATACCATGGGATCTCGCACCAGACGGATCACCTCATGACCACAGATTTTTAAAAAAGCGACCAAAACCTTTCCAATGGCGCCGGATCCGCCTGAAATCAAAATCCGCTGCCTTCGTGCATATTCATAGAAGGGAAGGCTAAAAATACCAAAGGGGAGCCGGAATCTGACCTGATCCTCCATCACAGTTAAATCGATTTATTTTTCATGAAACAGATAGCTGTGATCCCAGTCGGCAAAAAGGCCTTTAACCTGGCAGTCTCGGAACATTGCGTTTTTTTTGTAAGCAATATGCCGGGCCTTCCATTTCATGGGAATCTCACAATTTTTTTTTAAAACGTGACTTCGACGCCTTTATCAATGCCCCTCCTTCCTTGCCACCAAGGACAAAGGTGGCCATGGCGGCGTAAGGCGGTTGATGGCACCCTTTTTTGCATGCCAGGCAAAAACAGTGGAAACCGGGGCATGGATTGTGGTTTTTCGAATAAACATTTTTTTAGTCATAACATTTAAGTTCTTGAATTTTGGTTCATCTACAAGGCGCATTAAAGGTTGAATAGCAGGCCTATTGGGCCTTTGATGCAACGAAGTAGATGGGCCAAAAGGCAAGCTATTTTGTTCAAGTTATTTAATCTGCGGGCCTTATCGTAAGGAAGTAAAGAATCCTGACCCAGAGGGCCAGGCTTTGGGTTAAGCCCAGAGGGCATGGTTTACTGGCGCTGTTAAAAACCGATACGCAGAGACATATATGAATGTGGTCCAAGCTTTAAAGGCCTCTAAATGCAAACCCATTTGTGCGGTAACATTCATTACAAAAGGCCTGCGGCCTTTTGAATTATGGCAGAGCCACTCTTTGGGGGAACACTTCGCCAACGTTTGAAAGGCAAAGCCATTTTTCTCTGACCTGGCCCTGAGGGCCAGGGTTTATATACCGGACTAAAAAAAAGGCCCGCCGTCTCCGAAACAAAGACAGCGGGCCTTTCATATTTGGAAAAACCAGCATATTCTATACTTATAATTGCCGGTTTCTACCCCAAATAATGTTTAATTCTACATAATTTTAAGATTTCCACAGTCCGTGGAGATTGCAGTAGGCCATGGCCTCAACCTTGTCCTCGTCACATTTAAAAACCGCTTCGGGTGCCGCATCTGGGGCCATCATCATACGCTGAACATATGCACCGTTACAGGATACAAGTTCAATCCATTCTATCCAATGCTCTTTTGTCATGGGATGAGCAACGCTGCCCACAGACACTTTGTATCCACCTTCTATTTTTTCTACTACGGGGACATGCTTTTCTTTAGCGGCATCAATCGTATTAGCCACCAGGCGATCCATGGGCTTTCCGCAGCAGGTTGCCGGCGGTTGTTCTCCATGAAGAACCTGAATAATGTTGCCGCATTTTTGACACTTATAAATTCCCATTTTTTCAGCCATTGATAACACTCCTTTTGTTTTAAAAGTTTATTAAATGCTGTCTGTGAGAGTCAGTTTTTGACCCTGCCATCAATATAGGTTGTTGACAGACTTTTTTCCAGAGCGGTCCGCTTCTTTTGCCTTGAGCATCTGCTCAAGCATTTGCCCTGATAATTGTCTTCGGCCTTTGGTCGCCTCCCGGAATAAGGAGGCAATTTGAAAATAAAATTCATTTTCAGACTTAATCGCACCGTAAAAAGGAGCCCGTTTTTTTTTTGACCGGCTTTCAGCTTTTTGATATGCAATTACTTTAGTCATCTTCTTGCCTCCTCATTTTAACCGGGACTGATCAAAAACACCCAAACCCAATAATTAATCTAATGCAGAAATGTAGCAAAAACAATACCATCATTTATTTATTTACGATTTAGCACCAGTATATTAACGGTAATTATATTTATCCGGGAGAATCAGTTACCATGCTCGCCTTAAAAGGAAAGCGTTAACACACATATGTCTCATAAAAACGTATCATTGACGATACATAAGACAACTGGTTTATAAAATATTTTTTAGTAGTTTTTAATATTTGATAATTATCGAAAGAATTTTTATGAATATACCAAAACAAAAAAATAAAAAGCAAGAAAAAAAAATTACTTTTTATATCCTTAAATCCATCTCTATCAAGAACAAATATAAATATATACACAGCAGCAATCCCAATATTGCACGTTGACATTAAACTTTGAGCAGGCATAATATATGCTTTATTTTTGATGGTTAGAAAATTTAAATATTTAAGGAGAAAATTTAAATGGACAATTGTGATTGTATCCCCAAGCTATACGCATTAAGCACCTGTAGCCATTGCAGGGCTACCAAAAAACTGTTAGATAAATATAATATTAAATATGATTACATACAGGTTGACGATTTTAAGGGAGATGAACGCGAGGCAATTATCAAGGCGATCAAAATATTGAACCCAAGGTGCTCTTTCCCCACGATTGAAATCAATAAAGAGACCGTAATTGTTGGAAATAAGCAAAATGATATTAAAAAAGCATTGGGAATAGACAAATGAACTTAGAACAGCTTTATGACACATTGAAAAAATCACAGGAAAAAAAAGGAGCTTATTTTAACAAGGATAAGGACCTGGTATTTGAATTGCTGGAAAGCCTGCAGCTCAACAAAGAAAGATACGGCTACATGGCCTGTCCCTGCCGCCTGGCCAGCGGAGACCGGGAGCACGACAAGGACATTATCTGTCCCTGCGTGTACCGAGAACCGGATATGGAGGAATTTGGGACCTGTTATTGCGGGCTTTATGTATCGGAAAAGGTAAAAAAACTTGAGATGGTACCTGAGTATGTCCCTGAAAGAAGACCTGCAGAAAAAATAGTATAAAGGAACGCTCCGTCCGGTACAAATTAATTGCACCGGACGGAGCGTTTAAGTGAAAGGACACACCTACACTGCAACCACTAATCCGACCGGGCAGTGATCAGAACCAAAGATATCGTTATCAATAAATGCGGCTTTTATAATACCGTTTTCAATGAGATCACGGGTGACGAAAAAGTAGTCAATGCGCCATCCTGCATTATTTTTTCTTGCATTAAAACGGTAAGACCACCACGAATATTTCACCTCTTCGGGGTAGAAATGGCGAAAGGTGTCCACATATCCCATATCCACCATTTTATCCAGCACATCCCGCTCAATCCTTAAGAAACCCGATCGTTTGGCATTAGGCGCCGGATTTTTCAAATCGATTTCATTGTGGGCCGTGTTAAAATCACCGGTGACGATGATTGATTTTCCCTCATCTCTTAATTTCTGAGTATAATCAAGAAACCAATCATAAAACGCTAATTTATAGGAAAGTCTTTCATCGTTCATCTGACCATTGGGAAAATAGATGTTAAACAAAACAAATGTTTCAAAATCCATTCTTATTATCCGGCCTTCACCGTCATACTCGGGCTTTCCAAACTCTGTGGTCACAGCATCCGGCGTAATCCGCGTGTATGAGACCACGCCGGAGTAACCCTTTTTAACGGTCGAATAATTCCAGAAACTTTCATAATCACCAAACCGAATCATTTGGTCACTGCGCTGATTCTCCTGAAGCTTTGTCTCTTGAAGCATGAGAATATCCGGGTCCATGCCGGTTACCGAATCAAAAAAATCCTTTTTCAAAACCGCACGAAGCCCGTTTACATTCCATGAAATCAGTCTCACTTGTTTTTTTTCACTCATAGTGCTCTTTAATTATGGATCAGGATCTAAAATTATCCGTCCATATCAGCCAGATAATCATCATACATGCTTTCCAGGCCAAGTTTATGCTTGGACTCTTCCTGCGCAAGGAGCAGAAACAGTTTTTTTGCATCGGAATTATCGGTCTGGTCCGCCAGAAGCTGATACAGCTTAACGGCTTTTTCCTCATTTTTCATGGCCAATTTCAAAACGTCGGGCATGGGCATACCTTTTTCATAGACGGAATCCACCATGTAGTCGCTTATTTTAAGGTCAGGAATTTTCTTGAATTCATAGCTGTCAATCTTGGCCTTGTTTCCCGAAATATCGGAAAGCATCGCCGCATGTTTTTCTTCCTCTTTGGCAAAAGCAAGAAAGGTCTGTTTCAGTTCTTTGGAAGTCGCCTCCTGGGCACAAGATGTATAAAGAGCTACAGCTGCATTTTCTCTGTCAATGGCAAATTCCAGTATTTCATCCACGGATTTAAACTTCATTTGATATTACCTCCTTTGCTGGTGTTATGCTTTAATTCAATATCCTATAAACCATTTTCACGTCGAATACTTACCCAAATTGTCAGCAAATTTTATACCATACAATTTGAGAAGATTAAATAATATCGTGCACTGTATCACATTTGACAATGATAGCATAGAGTGCCGGATAAGCAGTATATTGAATTATGGTAAAAACATGTTTCACACAATTTTGTCTCGGGCAAAGTTGTGTCACTAAGTTAAGAATCTTGAATTGCCACTTCATTTATCTAAAATCGCTATTCGAATCGCCCGGTGATATAATCTTCTGTGAGCTGGTGCAGCGGATTTAAGAATATCTGGTCCGTGGACCCCACTTCAATGAGATCTCCCTGGTGAAAATAGGCAGTACGCTGGGAAATTCGGGATGCCTGCTGCATGGAGTGGGTTACAATGGCAATAGTATAGTTCTGTTTAAGTTCATCAATAAGTTCTTCGATAATGGCCGTGGCAATGGGGTCCAGGGAGGAACAGGGTTCATCCATGAGAATCACCTCCGGGTTCACAGCAATGGCCCTTGCAATACACAGACGCTGCTGCTGTCCGCCGGACAGGCTGGTGCCCGGCATTTCCAGCCGATCCTTGACTTCACTCCAAAGACCTGCGTTTTTCAAAGCACCCTCAACCAGTTCATCGGTCTCGTCCCGGTTCTGGACAAAACCATGGATTCTTGCGCCATAGGCAATGTTGTTATAAATGGATTTGGGGAAGGGATTGGGTTTTTGAAAAACCATGCCCACCTGGGCCCTTAGCGGCACCACATCCACGTCGTTGTCATATATATTTTTTCCGTCCATGAAAATCTGTCCGGTCACAAGACACCCTTCTATGGTATCGTTCATCCGATTCAAACAGCGTATAAAGGTGGATTTACCGCATCCGGAAGGCCCAATCATGGCAATCACTTCGTTGTAACCAATATCCAGGGTAATATTGCTGATGGCTTTTTTGGAGTCGTAATAAACCGCCACATCTCGACAGCTCATCTTGGGATTTTCAACCGTAGTCTGCCCCACGGTTGTCCGCTCTGTCCGATCAACCAGCGGATGACGTCCAGGCCTTCGGAACGAACGACCAGTTGTTTGTTCTTGATTCATTTTTGTTTTTATTTAACCTTAATTAAGATCATCCAACGTTAAGGGGGTCAATTCTTCAACAACTTTTCTATAATGTCGCCGTTCCTCCCCAGGCATGGGAATCAACCCTTTAGTCGCCAGGTAACCCTCATCACCCCAGGTATTTTCACTGGTGAACTCAGCCAGATACTCCCTCATACCGGGGATGTTGTCGACATGGGCCTTTTTAACATAAATATATAAAGAGCGGAATAAAGGATAGGACCCGTTGGAAATGGACTCAAATGTCGGCTGCACACCGTTAATAAAAGAACCCTGTATCTTATCAGTGTTCTGGTCCAGAAACGAGAAACCCAAAACGCCTAAGGCCTCAGGGGCTTTGATCAATTTTTCCACAATCAAGTTATCATTTTCCCCGGCTCCAATATAGGCTCCGTCTTCTCGAAGAGTATTACAGATTACCTTGTATCTTTTTTTATCGGTTTTTTTCAATTTCGCTATCCATGTAAATGCATTTGCACCACCTTCCATGGCCAGTTCCATAAACGCATCACGGGTTCCGGATGTAGGCGGCGGCCCAAGCACCTCAATTTTACTATCAGGAAGTGATGGATTTATTTGCCTCCAGGTCTTATAAGGGTTTGGTTGCAAAGCACCCGTATCCCCCGCCACAGGAACCTGTTTTGCAAGGCTGAGAAACAGATCTTTTATAGTCAACCTGAACACCTGGGCCTGCCTGGAATTTGCCACAACAATGCCGTCATAGCCGATTTTCACCTCAACGACGTCTTTTACACCATTTTTAAAATCTTTTTTCAGCCGGCTTTTTGTGATCCGGGACGAAGAGTTGGTGATATCCGGGTACTTTACACCAACACCGGCGCCAAAAAGTTTATGTCCGCCGCCGGATCCTGTGGATTCAATTTTTGGAATTTTATAGCGGGTTTTTTTTCCAAAAGTTTCTGCAACAACAGTGGCAAAAGGATAGACAGTTGAGGATCCGACAATGGAAATATAGTCCCTTGCGGCATCGGCACCGGCCTGGACTATCCCCAAAATAAACAGATGAACCAGGGCAATCGAAGTGACAATAAATTTTTTCATGGGTAACTCCTGAAACATGCTTTCTACAATAACGGCCATAGGCCGGCCTGATCTATTAATACTCAGGCTCAACCCAAAACGAACGTTGAAAAATCTATGAACCTGACAAGTTACTGTCTTTTTTTAAATATTTTTCTCAACATAACAGCCATGCCGTTCATGACCATCAAAAAAATTAGAAGCACCATGATGGCAGCCGACGCTTTTTCTAAAAAGGCTTTTTCCGGACTGCCTGCCCACAGGAAAATCTGTACGGGCAGCACCGTGGAAGGATCTGTGAACCCGGCAGGGATATTTGCAATAAAGGCCACCATACCAATCATCAAAAGCGGCGCAGTTTCCCCAAGAGCCCGGGCCATGGCGATAATGGTGCTGCTGAGCATGCCCGGCAGGGCCTGGGGCAAAACATGATGTGCTACCATCTGGATTTTGGAGGCACCAATACCAAAACTTGCTTCACGAATGGAAGGCGGCACCTCCCTTAGTGAGGAACGGCCGCCGATAATAATGCTTGGCAGCGTAATCAAGGCTAAAACCAGCCCGCTGACAACCGGGGCGGATCTAGGAAGGCCCCAAAAATTTAAAAATACGGCCAGCCCCAGCAACCCGAATACGATGGAAGGCACGGCTGCCAGATTATTGATGTTCACCTCAATAATTTGTGTCCATCTGTTTTTAGTTGCAAATTCTTCCAGATACACAGCCGCCGCCACCCCAATGGGAAAAGAGAGGGACAGCGTAATAACAATGGCGTAAAAGGAACCACAGACCGCTCCACGGATCCCGGCAAGTTCAGGCTCCCTGGAATCTCCTGCGGTGAAAAAAGTTTTATTAAATACCTTTTTGATCTGTCCCCGCTTAACCAGTTGATCCACCCAGGCAAGCTCCCGTTCATCGATCCGTCTTTGGGATTCCGGCTTATCTAAATCAATATGCCCTTTCATCAGCATGTCCACATCAGCATCGGCCGGTACCCATATCTGAATGGTGGTTCCAATTTTATCCCGGTTTCTGGCCACAAAATCCTGGAGTATGTAAGCGGCGCTGATACTGACAAGCCCGTACAATTTACGTTTATCAGTATGTTTTGTCACATCGGGAGAAATGGACAACAAAGCGTTATGAATCAATTTGGAATAATTTGCATCTGCAAGGTCATCCTTGTCTATAACGTCGGTATCCAGCAAGACATCCAGCCGGACCACGGTCTGCTGAAAAGCCGTATACCCGTTGAAAATAATAGAGATCAACAGCAGGGACAGAAAGCTTAAACTGATAAGAATGGCTGCACACCCGAAAAAACGAAACCTGCGTTCTTTACGGTGACGTCTGTTCAGCCCCTTTTTGACCATATCTATGGTCCCAACCCTGCTCTGTTCATCATTTAAATTATGCATAATGTGCCCTGTACTTTCTGACCACCGTAAGGGCCACCACGTTTAAAATCAAGGTAGCAACAAACAATACAAGCCCCAGGGCAAAGGCAGCCAGGGTCTTGGCACTGTCAAATTCCTGTTCCCCCACCAGCAGGGAGACAATCTGCACCGTAACCGTTGTAACTGCCTCGAAAGGATTTGCGGTCAGGTGTGCAGACAGGCCGGCTGCCATCACAACAATCATGGTCTCCCCAATGGCTCGGGACACGGCCAGCAGCACCCCACCCACAATGCCGGGCAGGGCTGCGGGCAGCACAACATGTATAATGGTTTCACTCCGTGTGGAACCAAGGCTTAGGGCGCCGTCCCGCAAGGACTGAGGAACCGCATTGATGGCATCATCAGATAAAGAGCCAACAAAAGGAATGAGCATAATTCCCGTAACGACCCCGGCTGCCAAAGCACTCGCCGAAGATACGGAAAACCCCAGGATATCACCTGCCTCCTTGATGGCCGGGGCCACAACAAGGGCGGCAAAAAAACCGTAAACAACCGTAGGTATGCTGCCCAGAATACCTAAAAGCGGCTTGACAATACGTCGAAACTTTCCATTGGCATATTCAGATAGATAAATGGCAGACATAATCCCTAACGGCACAGCCACACACATGGCAATGCCCGCAATGAGCATGGTACCAAAAATAATTGGAACCACCCCGAATGCACCGGAAGAACCTATCTGCTCTGCATGAATAGCCATCTGGGGGCTCCATTCAAATCCGAACAAAAATTTATGTACCGGCACAATTTTGAAGAATCGAATTGACTCATAAAGTACGGAAAGGACAATACCGATGGTGGTAAAAACAGCTAAGACGGCGCAGGCAATAAGTAGAACCTCAACAATTTTTTCAACATGATTCCTGGCCCGAAGCGTGGGTGTTATTTTTAAACATATGCCGGCAATGGCAACCATAGTTATTGCCGTTATAATAACGCCTAACGCCGTATGGGCAGTCATCTCAAGGCTTTTGTAATGATCGGCTGCAGCCTGGATGGCAGGACTGATTTGAACGCTCACAGTATTACCGGACACAATATTTTTAATATCATTGACAACAAGATTAAGACGGGCGTCAGGCAGGGATCGGATCTGGTCAGGAAGATCGGCCATCACCATATCCATGATGATGGTGGATTGAAAAAAATGCCAGAACGAAAAAACAATCAAGGCCGGCACCGCACACCAAATGGAGGTTAGAATCCCGTAATAGAAGGGTCTGGAATGAAGCGCACTTGGACCGCCCTGGGCTGCGCAAACAGAAAAGGCCTTGCTGCGGCCTATAAAATAGCCTGCAACGGTCAGCATCCAAAGGGTTAAAAGCAAATGAATCGATGTCATGCGTGTTCCTTAAAAATTTCGAATACTTTCATTTTTATGCATTCAACGAAAATCTTGCTCAAGTTTATTAGATTCAGTTTAATATTATATTAGCGAAAAGTTAGAATTGTGTTTCGCCCCGCCGTTTTTTAATTTGACCTCTTTCCATGCTGAATCCGACACAGATTCTATTCGTAATCCGTTTATTTGCCATAAAAATGAAAATTATATTAAATTTTGGTGGGAACTCAGACCAGCGGAAAAGATTGAAAGGCAATAGAACACAAAAAGATGTGAATATAACAGCTATGGGCTGACCTGGCCGATCAAGACCCACAACAAAAATTTAAAAATTCATATAGATTAAAAAGACTTTAATTATAAAAACATGCCGGCCCGTTAGAGCCCGGACCGGCATGCGTTTGAATGGGTCACTTTGCGTTTAAACACTATTGAGAACTATTTTTTTCATCAATATCGTTGAGAAGCTGTGAAAACGATTTTTGACTAAGGAATTCACCGAACTGGGAACGGTAATTATTAACCATACTAACCCCTTCGATGTTAATATCAAAGACTAACCAGGGATCTTTACCCTGCCTGTACATCAGGTAGGCTATGGGAATTTCTGTACCATCGTCGGTAATAACCTGGGTCTGAATTTTTGCGTATTCTCGGTCTTTTTTCGTTTTACGCTGCTCATCAAAGTAGACCACCTTTTCATTGGTATAGGTTTCAAGCTTGGCGATATATGTATTTTCAATCAGACGCTGGAACCGGAGCGTAAAATCCTGTTTTTCTTCCGGAGTTTTCCCTCTCCAGTGTTTCCCAAGACTGGACTGGGCCATACGGCCAAAATCAAAACCATGCAGGACGATGTCACGAATTTTTTGCCTGCGAACCTCTTTGTTCTCATCCCCTTCAAACTCCGGGTTTTTAAGCACATCAAGGATAGCGTCAATCTTGACCTTAAGGGTTTGTGTGGCTGATAAGGCGTCTTCAGCCACGGCCTGTTGGGAAAAAACAGACATTGCAGAGAGCATGAATGCAAAGAAAACCAGTGTTCTGATTGTGTTCATCCGTTTCAGTCCTTCAAATATTGCCAGTCTTATTTAAAATGCCGTCAATTTCCTGGAAGGGAAAAGGTGTGGATAAATTTTTTGCACCCTGACCTTTGGGGCCGGCTTTTGGTTTGTGACCTGAACCCGTAAACGAGGCTCTTTGACCGTCTTTGAATTCAATTTGGTAGTTGGGGCGAATACCTTTACCCGTAGTGCCGAAAAGAACTTTTGATTCGGAATCACCTGCCATGTTCTTCAGTACTTTTTCAAGAAAGGTTTTTGATAATTGTGCCACCCGGTCAATGTCCCATTCAATATTGTTTTTTACCCGGGAGCCCGAGCCGGATGATGCTGATCCCTTGGTTTTTAACTTGGAAATCCTGTCTTCCATGCCTTTGAGCTTCATTGCCAAATTCTTAACCGAGCGTTCCTGAATATCTCCTGAAGCCTTAGGCTTCAACTCGCCCAGTTGACCGAATGCCTGGTCAAAGCAAGCCCTTGACTCATCCACCTCCTTTTTTTCTATAAGCTGGTCCATTTGTTCACACAAACGGTTGATGGACAGTCTTGATTCACGGAATTTAGTGGGTTCCATTTTACCTCCTTACATGTTTAACGCAAACTGTTTAACCGCCTGTTTTGTCTGCCCGTCCCCTTGTTTTTTAAGGTTATGGAGCACCTGAAACCGACGGAAACATGCTGCAATTGATCCGTTATTGTTTCAATACTCTACACTGGCTGCATATTTATTTCAAGAAACAGCCCAAATTTGATACACAGATGTTTCTTTACATTGCTTTTCTTTGCCCTTATATTCTGCCCATGAAATTCTACGCAGTGGCCAGGGGCCGAAAAACAGGAATATTCACATCATGGTCCGAGGCCGAGCGCCAGGTTAAAGGATTTGCAGGCGCCAGGTTCAAGAGTTTTAAAACAAAACAGGAGGCATTGGCTTTTCTGGAGGATCCGTCCTACATAAATTCTGCGTCTTCAACTAAAGATATTGATTGTGCCCCAAAAAAGAAAAAGACCACGCAGCACCAGACCGCCACTTATGAATACCCGGAAAATGCCGTGATGGTATATACGGACGGCGGGGCCATCGGTAACCCCGGCCCAGGTGGCTATGGTGTGGTCTTTGAAACAGGTGAAACCTTTTCCGGTGGGTTTAATCTGACCACCAACAACCGTATGGAACTTTTGGCTGTTATCGTGGCCCTTGAGGCCCTTGAAGGCGAGGCCCGCCCCATCTGCCTGCATTCGGATTCCCGATACGTTGTCAACGGTATTACCAAAAATTGGGCAAAAACATGGAAAAAAAAGGGCTGGAAAAAAGCTGACGGCTCCCCGGCCATGAATCCGGATTTGTGGCAGCATCTTCTGGATTTGCTGCCAAGTCTTGATGTCCGGTTTATCTGGGTAAAAGGCCATGCCGGCAACCCCTTGAACGAAGCCTGCGATCATCTGGCCAATTCAACAGCACGTATGCCCGGGCTGCCCGACGACACAGGTTATCTTAAAAGCCGCATAGACAGCGATTAAATGTCAATGAAACAGCGAACGTATCCAGCTGAAAAAACCGGTCTTAGACGAATTGCCTTGGGTTGGATTCAGTTTGGAGGACATTGAATTTTTTCCATTAGTAATATCCGAATGTTGAAAAACTGAATTTTCTGGCGCGGATACCGGTTCTTGTTTTTGGGGAACGATACCGATGACGCTTTCCGATTTTTCTTCCAGGGAAGCGTGGATCTCATTGACGACTGCTTCCTGAATTTCCTTTTTGGACAACGGTAATCCCGATTGCCCGGCAATCCATGTGGATTCAAGGGAGGTGACACAGCCATCGCCGTTTTTTCCAATACCGGACATGGAGGCCACGGCATAGGCGAACTCAAGCAATGCCGCGATCTTCCTATCTTTTTCCGGTGCCAATGCAGGATTCTGATAAAATTCAATCCCCGTACAAACCCGGGAAGGGATATGCCAGATCCCCAACAATTTTGATGCGATATTGGTGTCCGTCGTTCCGAACTCATTCAGCTCCGCCATATGAACAGGTTCGTTTAGTTTCGCTGCTGTCTGAATGCATTTTGTAAATTCAAAAGGATATTGAATTGCAAGAATTAATTTTCCAATACCATGAAGCAACCCTGCAATATAAAGCTCACCCGGGTTGACATTCATGCCTATATTCGGATGCCCCAGACGTCTTGCCGCATTGGCGCAAGCCCAGGAAAAGGCCCAATATTCCTGGGTTTGAAATCCCTCTATTTCAGGAAGCTTTGGAAGCATACGCCGGAAAAAATACAGGTTGGCGGAATCGATGGTCTCTTGAAGTCCGATACGGGCAATGGCTGACCGTAAACTGTAAACCTCATCAATGCCTTTGAAATATGCGGAATTTGCCAATTGAAGAATCATGGATAAAAGCCCTGGATCTGAATCAATGATCTTTACAAAATCATCCACTTTTATATCATTAATTGATTTTCTAATCAGGGACATCAGTTTCGGCCCATTCGCCGGCATGGGAGGTATTTGGACTTTTGAATTTAAAATGTCCAATGCGATGGCGTTGGCAATGGTTTGCTCTCCCTGATTTTTTTCTTTAGCCGTCATATTTTTTCCTGTCAATTAAAGTCTTATCACTCAAAGATATGATTCCGAACAATTACCATGGGCTGGCTCGATCTTTCATGATGTATATATACAACAAAACACACAACAACTTCAATTTCAAGACGTTAAAAATTCCTTTGGTGATTTGCATTTAAAAAACAGGCAATGGGACAATTTAAACATCTTTTGCTATATTGATCTGATGGTTGAATGGTGCAAACATTTCAATGTAAAAATCTGGAGTTACTACCTGATGCCCAATCATACCCACCTGATTGCAGTTTCCGCAAGATCGGATGGACTTGTCTCCGGCATAGGCGAAGCCCATATACGATATGCAAGGATGGTGAATGTTCACGGCGGCTTCGCCGCCGTGAAACGCGGTGCTTATTTCGTCCATCACCGCGTTTATACACATAAATATCAGGAGAAATTATGATAAATCTTGCCGAACCAAATTCTTTTCAGAATTCTAAAAAAAAGCTCACTCGGGTAGGTCTGGGTGGGGAAGGTATCCTTCGAACAACCGGACAAAAAGACCTGGCACATGCCGTTATTAAGGAAGCTTATGAACAGGGTATTGGCTATTTTGATACAGCACGGGTATATCTGGACAGTGAAATCTATTACGGGAATTACTGGGGAAACAACCCAGATCATCGAGAATCCATCTTCCATACCAGCAAATCTGCAGAGCGAACCCGAGAAGGGGCAATGGCAGATCTAACGCAGACTTTGACCCGGCTGAACACCTCATATCTTGACCTGTGGCAAATTCATGATGTCAGAGATGAAAGGGATCTTGACTTGATTTCCCGAAAAGGCGGTGCAATGGAAGCCTTTACAAAAGCTAAGGACCTGGGACTTGTAAAACATATTGGCGTTACAGGGCATCATGACCCTGATATATTAACACAGGCTGTAGAGAACTGGCCTGTAGATGCGGTCCTGATGCCTGTGAACCCGGTGGAGGAAATCATTGGCGGTTTTTTAACCCAAACGCTTGAATCTGCTAAAAGAAAAGGTATTGCCGTTATCGGAATGAAAGTTTTAGGCGGCAAACACTATATTGCAAAAAATTCCGGTATCACAGCAGGATTACTGACCCGGTTTGCTCTTTCGTATGATATCACAACCGCCATTGTGGAATGCAGTAACCCTGACGAAGTAAAAGAACTGGCTGATGCAGGCCGGGTTCAAAGCGCATTATCGGATACTGAAAAAAAAGAGATCATCAAACTGTTTTTACCCCAGGCAAAAAGGCTGGCATTCTACAGAGGAAGCGTTGTTACTCCCCATTCGCTTATTTTTTTTAGTGTTTTGTTAATTTTTACACACAATATATTGTGTTATAATACTCTTGCTCAGAAAAATTATGTCATATTTGGAATGCAAAATCATAATTTTTATATGCAAAAAACAAACCATATAAGAATTAAAAACTAAAATTATTCAGGATTGTCTTTTTTTAGGCAAATAATGACTCCCCATGATTATAAATTGGCTTTTCTGATTTCAAAATAAGCGAATGGGGAGTTGTTAATGAACCTTAAATCCGGTTTGTCTTTTACTCGATGATCCAGTTTTTTTGAGGGAAGAACAGGTAATCAGTATTGAAAAATGCAAAGGCTGGTCAAGTCGATGCTATAATACCAATTTTCCAAACTGATATCTCACTCATCGGTTGGCCAGCCTTCAATGAGCAGAGTAAAATAAATGTTATTTGAATACAATAGTTCAATTGCAGTATAACACCTCATTTATGAAAATAAGGAATGAGGCGGATGTGTTAATAAATAAGCTGTTGCCGTTTGTTGAAAAGTATACTGATTCACTGAATACTGAATTAACACAGTCATCCCCAGGAATGACCTTAAGCAAATCACAAAAATTCTGGCTGGGTTTCTGCATCACTGGAATCATCTTGACCAGCAGCATCAATTGGGCTGCTTTTTCACGTATCAGTGTGGGATTGTATAAAACTACAGCTCTTTCCTGGATGTTTCGCCATTCTAAAATTGCTTGGGAGCATCTGTTTCATCTCAGCCTTAAAATTATTTTCAAAGTATATTGCATTACCAAAGGTGTTATCAGTATTGATGATTCCGATAAAAAGCGCAGTAAATGCACAACAACAATTTTTGGAGTCCACAAAATAAAAGACAAATCAACGGGTGGTTTTTGCATGGGGCAAGGCTTAGTATTTTTGGTGTTGATAACACCAAAACTCAGCTTTCCAATTGGCTACGCCTTTCATATTCCTGATCCAAAAATCAGCGAATGGACCAAGGAGGATAAAAAATTAAAAAAGGCTGGCGTGCCAAAATCAGAACGCCCAAAAAAACCGGTGCGCTCAGAAGAATATCCTACCATTCCAATGATTGCCAAGGCTCTTTTAAAAATATTTGTAGAGAAACACCCGGAAATAAAAATAGAAGCGATTGTTGCAGATGCCTTATATGGGAATGCTGAGTTCATGGATGAAGCGTCTAAAATTGCAGGAAACGCCCAAGTTATCAGCCAAATAAGGTACAATCAAAATATTTTACTCAAGAGCGATAAAAAATCAGTTGAAACATATTTTAAAAATATTCAACCAATTCAAAAGACCATACATGTACGTGGAGGTAAAGAGGTTGTTGTACTCATTAAAAGTGCCAGAATACATGTGTGTGCTCATAAGAAAAAAAGATTTGTCATTGCAATAAAATACATTGGAGAAAAGGACTATCGGTATCTTGCCGCTTCGGATCTGACCTGGCGATATCCTGATATCATAGACGCATTTACACTCAGATGGTTAGTAGAGGTTTTTATTCAAGACCATAAGACGAATGAAGGCTGGGGAAATTTGACCAAACAACCTGATGAAGACGGGTCTTACAGAAGTTTGACCCTGAGTCTGTTGGTTGATCATTGTCTCCTGCTTCATCCTGACCAGGTGGCCTCGATAAATAACAAACTGCACGCAAGAACTGTTGGCAGCCTATGTGACACCGTCAAAGTTGACTGCATCTTATCCTTTGTCGAACAAATCATTCATAGTGATGACCCAGAATCCCATTTCAAGCAGATCTCGGTATTTTTAAAAGAGCATTTTGTAAAGGCAAACGATTCTCAAAAGCACATGAATCTAAATTCTTGGGGGAATTATCAATCCGCCCCATCATTAAAATACAAAGCATTCTGTTAGCATGGGGATAATAACTGCCAGCGAGGTCTCATGTCAATTTTTAAAAACTGGATCATCGAGTTTTAGGAACGGGTCTTAAATAATTTGCCCATTCTGCTATATCCGGGAGCGCGGGCGTATCGCCCGCATCTTTGCAATACTTTTGGATATGCGGGCGATACGCCCACGCTCCCAGTTTAATTTGCAACCAGCTAAAAAGCCAAAAGGCAAAACTTTAACTCTTGAGCAGAAAGTTGTAAATCGCGGTATTTCAAAAATAAGAATCAGAATAGAGCATGTTATAAGCGGCATCAAAAGGTACAGAATTATTAAAGACCAATGCCCAAAATAACTCAAAGGCTTTGCTGATCTGGTTATGGTTATTGCCTGTGGATTGAACAACTTGAGGCTGAGATTCCGCCCTTGGAAAGAAGTCTCGATCCAAGATATGTAAAATCAATATATTGTCTATTGTCAAATATCAATTAAAACGCAATAATAAAGCGCCTCAAAGTCATAGAAAAAAACAACGTTTAATCGCTCAAGATTTAAATATCAAAGTGTCGCTGTAATGTTAAACGAAAGCAAAAAATAAGAAACCCCATCGCGAAAAATAGGAGACCCCATGCTGAATAAACTGAACGATTTATCTTTACGGACAAAACTTTTCATCGGATTTGGATTATCCTGCGTTTTATTTATCATCGCCGGGATAGTGGTGAACACTTTCAACAACAAAACCATTGACGAATTGACCACTACAGAAATAGAGATACTGCCTCATATGATCAACTTCAGTGAAATCAGAAGAGATGTCGAACAGATACAGTCTTGGTTGACGGACATTTCCGCTACCCGGGCCGTTCCGGGATACGATGACGGCTTTGCTGAGGCCCGGACCTATTATGAGGATGCCGTGAAACGCCTTGATTTTGCCATTACCGAGCATGAAAAATATGGAGAAACAAAAATAGTCTCTTTTCTTGTGACCATGAAAAAAAGCCTGGATGATTATTATGAAATGGGCAAAAAAATGGCTCAGGCATATATTGACGGAGGACCTGAGGCAGGCAACCCCATGATGGAAAAATTCGACCCGTTTGCAGCCAAATTGTCTTCAATGAATGAAAAACTGGTGACCGAGCATGTGGATGATCTGGTGCAAGCATTTAAAGCCCTGAAGGAAGAAACCCGGACAACCTCAAAGATGCTCTGGTTTGCTATCTTGACGGTTGTCATCCTTTCCGTTCTCACGACCCTGATTATCGCAAACCCCATTGTATCGACTTTAGTCAAAATTGTGGGCAAGATCAAGGACATAGCATCAGGCGAAGGGGATTTGACCAGACGTCTTGACGTCATGTCAAAGGATGAATTCGGCAGGTTGGCAAAGTGGTTTAATGTGTTTATGGAAAAACTTCAGAAAATAATTTTGCAGATATCCGGCAACAGCGAAACCATCCGGGAATTTTCCAAGTTGGGGATCGTATCAAACAAGCAGATCAATAAACGGATGGATAAAATGTTGGACAGCTTTGGTATAATTTCAGCATCCTGTTTAAAGACGAACGAAAATATGAACTCTGTTGCCGCAGCAATGGAGCAGGCTTCCAGCAGTGTTGACACTGTGGCGTCGGGCGCAGAGCAAATGAGCAGTTCTGTTGATGAAATTGCAAAGAATACGGCAAAAGCAAGAGAAACCACCGACGAAACCGTAAGGCTTGCCACTGCCATCTCCAAGGAAATTGACGAACTTGGGCGTGCCGCCATAGAGATAGACCAGGTCACGACAACGATTACAGATATCTCCGCCCAAACCAATCTACTTGCCCTCAATGCAACCATTGAAGCGGCAAGGGCGGGGGAGGCCGGCAAGGGATTCGCTGTGGTGGCTTCTGAAATAAAAGGACTGGCCCAACAAACTGCAGAGGCTACATTGGAAATTCGCAAGAAGATTGAGGGAGTTCAAAAAGCAACAAATGTTACGGTGACAGGGATAAACGAAGTGGTATCGGTTATCGGAGATTCAAGTGACGTGGTAAATTCCATTGCCTCAGCAGTGGAAGAACAGTCTGCGGCAACCCGGGAAATCGCATCAAGCGCCGCTCAAACGGCTTCGAGTATCCAGGATATTAGTCATGACCCCCAGTGAAACTGGGGGCTTGATTGTTAACCGCTCAAAGCGGTCTTTTAAAAGCGCCTAAAGGCGCGGTTTAATCAAACAAGTTCATCTGTTCGCAACGTTGATCCTCTTTTTCTTGATGCCGGATATATGCTCGAACAATTTGTTCGTCGATTCCTACTGTTGATGCAAAATAACCTCTGGCCCAAAATTTTTCACCATTATAGTTCCTTTTTTTACCACAAAACTGACGTGCTATCTGAATAGCACTTTTCCCCTTGATGAACCCAACTACCTGAGCCACGGCAAATTTGGGTGGAATGGAGATCAGCATATGAACATGGTCTGTCATCAAATGTCCTTCTTCGATCTCGCATTCTTTTTGTTTTGCCAAACCATGTAGTATTGACCCCAGTTCCCGACGTAATTGCCCGTAAATAACTTTCTTCCGATATTTTGGAATCCAAACCACATGATACTTGCAATACCACTTTGAATGCTTTAAACTTTTATAATCTTTCATACAACCTTCCTTTAATAGCTTTGAGCGGCTAACTTAAGGAAGGTTGTTTATTTTCAACTCCCGGAACTGTCAAACTTTTCGAGTCCTCCACCGGAGGTGGAGGTTTACCCAATAGAATTATAATGTGGCTGAGTCCACCACCATGATCAAAACTATTACCACGGCCGTGGATAAGGAACTTAAATCCGTTGCCGAGGTCTCTTTTTATGCAGTTGAGGCAGAGATCAACGCCGAAGGAATGAATGAATTGTCAGAGTCCCTGGAGGCCCTGTCACATCAATTTCATATCGGGGACAAAAAATTCCACATCGGCGAAGTAAAACTGGCTCACCTTGCATGGAGTACAAATTTGGAAGCTGTCATCCGTGGGGTAAAGGACATGAAGCCTGAAGACGTAACGCTCCACACTGAATGTGAACTTGGGAAATGGTATTTCGGTGAAGGAAAGACCTACTCATCACTCGATGTTTACCAGGAGATGGGAATCTGGCATGAAAAAATCCATAACATAGCAAAAGAGGTCGTGACCTTGTGTGCCAATGGTGAAAAAGAAAAAGCCCTCCCCCTTTTGGAAGATTTTAAAGAGGCAAGAGTAAAATTATTCGCGACTATAGATTCTATTTATGTGGATTAAGGTGGGGGGGCAGGTGGCGATGAATCAATATCCGGTTAATTCAATATAGCCCAGTCCCTGGATTTTATCTCCTTTGAAACGAGCGGCCCCTTCCCAGTATGTAAATGAATGGGTGTGCTCCTGATTGGGGACCAGGGGCGTGGCATATAGCTCGATTCCCTTTTCAGGAAGGGTGATCAGCCACTTATGGGGATATTTTTTTTTCGTAACCTGACTTTCCCATTTGTTTAGCGGACGAATGGTGAAATCCTGTTCTTCAAGGATTTCATAACTGCCGTCCGGAAAAAAGAGACTACCGAATCCATACCCGTTTGCTTCCCCGTTCTTGTTCCGAATCCGGCAAACCATAAGATCCCGGCCGTCATCCAGATGAGCAGAAAACCAGTCCCAACCGGAAACATCTTTGCTCATGGCTGACGTACTCCATTCATGATCAAGCCATGTAAACCCTTCGATCTCAAAGGGTTGGGTTCCAATCGTGATCACTCCCCGGGTTTTGATACGGGGGATGGAATAATAATAAGAGCTATTGGAAAGATTCGGCCCTTTTCGGCTCAATCCCTGATTTCCCTGGAAAATGGGTTGAGAAAAATGACTGAAGAAGAGATCAAGCGCCACCGGACTTTCAGAAGCGGATAACCGCATGGTATCACCTGTCTGGATTACTTTCCAATCATCAACCCAGACCTTAAACGGAACGGCTTGACTTCCGGCGATACCGATGCTTTCACGATTCATCCGCTGCATGGAATAAAATTTGGCATTGCTGACATCTGTTAAACCCAGATGAGCGAAATAAAGCTGTCGGGTCCGCCATTTTGATCCTTTTTTTAACGGTTTACAGGAAAGCGCCCGCCGAAAAAAAGTGAGCTGAAAACCAAACAGCTGGTGGTTTTGGGTTCTCAAATTTCCTGTATAGTACCACCACTCGGTCTGAAACGCTTCATGGGCGCCGCTGTCTTCCGGAAGCCTTATGTTTGCCGGTTTTTGTGCAATACTGTAGCATCCTAAATCCGAACCGGATGACAGGGCCTGGGCAATGTTGATCCGCTCAGGAGATTCCGAACTGTCGCATCCGGTTAGCAAGACTGCTGCCAGTCCGCTTAAAAAGATAAGAAAAAAATGGTATGTTTTGCATCTGTTCATCTTTACTATTCCATGTGCAGCGCACGGCTGATATTGGTTTTACCGGCTTGAAAGGCCGGAATAATTCCGGCAATGACAGCAGCGCCAACAGAAAGAAGCAGGGCCTGCAATAAAATACCCATTGACAGGACCATGTCATAGCTCCACCCAAAGGATCGCTGGTTGATGATATCAATCAGAACCCAGGCAAGGAATACACCAAGGGGCAGGGCCAGTACACCGGAAACAAAACCGTTTATTCCGCATTCCATAATCATCAGTCGTCTCACCTGATCAGACTTTGCACCGCATGCCCGTAATATTCCCAACTCTTTTTTTCGTTCGATCAACAGAGCCATAACGGAATTCAGGATACCGGTAAAGGCAACAATTGCCGTCAGGATCTGAAGTGCCGTTGTTATCACAAACGTCTTGTCAAAAACGGAAAGGATACTTTGTTTAATGCTCAAGCCGGAGACCACTTTAACCATTTTGGTTTCAGGAATCATTTTTTTTATCATATGAATCGTTGGTTCGATCTCATCCGTTGAATTTAAGAAAACCTGAATGGATGTGATATCGTCAAGTCCCCAGTATTTTTTCATTACATTCCGGCTGACAACTGCCCGGCCGCCACCCATGAAAAAATCCCTGAACACACCAACGACCTTGAATCGAACAGGTCCTTGAATTGTTTCCAGCGTAACATGGTTTCCATTTTCCGGATTAAATGAATGTTTCCGGGCGAATATTTCAGAGACCAGTATCCATCCCTGTTCAAGAAAGGGTTCCATCTTATCGGGCCGCTGTGCGGTCCATGTCCATTGCTTTTCGGAAAGATCCTTAATGTATGAGAATATATGGACTTCACCGGCGACCACGGAATAAATCCGGTGAATGTTATAGGCAGACAGATCCTTTACCTGGGGCAATTTGTGTATCTGGTCCAAAAGATCGAAATCAAGCCTCCTGTCCAGCTCATCTGTGGAAGAGACATGGATATCTGCCCCTATATGCCCGTCTACCCATGTTTCAATAGATGCCCTGAAGCTTTTGGTCATGATTTCTATTCCAATAAATACTGAGACCACCACCATCAGAGAGGCAATTAATACGCTGGTGCGGCTCAAGGATCTGACAATATTCCTGGCAGCCATTTTAAACAGGACTTTTCCGTATTTTTTCACCAGACCGGAACTGGCCCAGGAAATTAGAAGAACAAGCCCAGGGGCCAGGAACGAACTGCCCAGAAAGAGAATAAAAACCCCGATAAAATCATATGCCGGCGGCAGGGCGACTACTTTAAAAATCATAACCGCACAGGATATGAGTAACAAGCCTGTAAACATGAAGACGGGAATCTTATTTTGAATAGCGCGTTCAGACGCAGACCGCTGCATCAGGGTGATGGGAATGGCACGGGATGCCTTTAAAGCAGGAAAGATTGAAGCCAGGAACGAGGCTGTGATACCCGCCAGAACGCCTTTCAAAATGGTCATCGAACTGATATGGGCCTGGCTGACAGTGAGAACAAAATACATATCGGAAACCGTGCTGCAGACAGCATTAACTGCTCCTTTGCCAAATCCGACGCCAAGAAGGGCCCCAAGAATGGATCCGATAAGGGAAAACAAGAACACCTCCAGGATCACCATTAGAAATATCTGCCGGCCACTTGCGCCAAGGGCTTTCAGGGTTCCGTTGATGTGTCGTCGTCGGGCAACGGAAAAAGAGACGGTGTTATAAATCAAAAAGATCCCCATAAACAATGCCAGCATTGAAAATGCTGTCAAGCTGGTTTCAAATGACCGGGACAACCCGCGGACCACCTGGTTCTGTTTATTTGTTTCGACCAGAAAAACCCCTTTGGGAAGAATCTGCCGGACTTTATCAATGTCATCCTTATGCAGTAAGAGATCAATTCGAGTAATATTGTCACCCAATTCCAGGAGTTCCTGAGCTGTTGCAATATCAGTTAAAATAACACCGTCGGCCGGATTTCTGCTATTTACATCTCCGGTATCAATAAATCCGGCAACAATGGCTTTGATCTCTTTATTTCCGAATCTAAGATAGATGGGACGATTTAATTTCACATTGAACTGCCGGGCATTACGACGGGAAATAAGAACACCAGGTCTGCCGGAAGACAGGTCCATGGGCCTGGAATTAGTCCCTTTTATGGTTTCAAATGACCGGAAGTAAATTTCAGAGAAGGGATCAATTCCCATCAGGGTAAAGGTTTTATTTCCCAGCTGATCTGTTTTTACATGTCTTGTTATCACGGGTGCACTGGCTTTGATACCTAATTGGGTGCGCAATTGTGTAAAAAGGTGCTGGGGAATCGTAAAATTACTTCCCACGATCTGGTGGGTACTGCGGGAAGTCAGGGCTGATGTGGAGAGTTCAAAGGATTTGGTAATGCTCGTTTTTGATATGTCTATGGCGATCACCCCTGCTACACCAATGGCTATGCCGATGGTCATGAGAGCGGTCCTTAAAGGATGGCGAAGGCTTAAACGAAAGCATATTTTGAACAAAACGCTTGTCATTATAATACATTCAACCCGGATGCCTGTGGAACCAGCAACTGATCTTTGACTGCATAAACGTGATCTGCAAACCCCATGGCTTCAGGGCTGTGGGTGACCATAATCAAGGTTTTATTATGAATTTTAACAAGATCAGTGATCATTTCAAGGACAGCAAGTCCTGTTTCGCTGTCCAGATTTCCGGTGGGTTCGTCTGCCAGGATTATATCCGGGTCATTGGCCAGTGAGCGGACAATGGCTACCCGCTGTTGTTCACCGCCTGAAAGGGTATCCGGGAAATCATTTTTTCTATCGGCAAGACCTACGGTTTCAAGCAACGCCATGACTCTGGGTAAAAATATATCTTTGGGTGTATTGTCCAGTTCAGCAACAAGGGTAATGTTTTCAAGGACGGAAAGAACCGGTATCAGGTTGAAAAATTGATAAATAAAACCGATTCGGCGACGTCTGAATAGGGTTCTTTCCGAATCGTCAAAATCGGTGATACAAAGATCTCCGACATGTATCGTGCCGCTGTCCGGCAGATCTATACCGCTGATCAGGTTGAGCAGAGAACTTTTTCCAACGCCGCTCTTACCGACTATCACGGAAATTTTCCCGGCAACCAGAGTAGCGCTCATATCTTTAAAAATAACCCGTTTTGTTTTGCTGTCATCGTATGATTTATCGATATGGGATAGTTTAAGGTTCACCCTTTGATTCCCTATATGTTTTAATGCATTACATTTGCCGATGGATCGTTGTTGACCAAGTCTGTGGATGAATGGGGTGGGGATTGACAGGTCTCACAGATATGGCTGCTTCGCTGGCCGACAATGATGCGTTTAATTTTATTCCGGCATCTTGGGCAGGGCCGGTTTGTGCGTCGGAATACATTTAATTGAAGCTGGTTGCGCCCCTGTTTGTGGTCTGCTGAAATAAAATTGGTTTTACTGCCGCCCAAAGATGTTCCATTGTTTTGGATACCTTTGCGCAACACCTTTCGAATCGCCCGGTGGAGCATTTTGATTTCATGGTCGGCCAGGGTTGATGAGATGCGCAAGGGATGAATTTTGGATGCCCACAGGGCCTCATCCACATAAATGTTGCCCAAACCGGCAATAAAGGTTTGATCCAATAAAAGCGGCTTCAGGCAGCGGTCACGAGACAGCAGCGCCTTTTGAAATTGCCTGGCAGTAAATTTGGGGGACAGGGGCTCTGGCCCCAATCTGTCAAGAATTGCGGCAGGACGCTTCGTGAGGTGCATGCGGCCGAATTTGCGGGTGTCATGAAAATGCAGACAGCGGTTGTCGCTAAGGTATAACACAACCTGTACATGTTTTGATATGGGTTCAGCATTGCTTGTCACCAGCATTCTCCCTGTCATACGCAAGTGAATCAACAAACTAAAAGGAGAGTCAAAATCGAAAATTATGTATTTTCCCCGTCGCCAGATAGAAGTGACCGCTAGCCCTTTTATGCGACGGGTAAATGATTCCGGCGTTTGATCCGATATGGTTTTGGACCAATTCACCTTTACACCGACAATATGTCTGCCGATAATTCCAGCATGACCAAGGGTGTCAACCACGGTCTGAACTTCCGGTAATTCGGGCATGCTATGATCTGCCTCCTGTAAAACCAGATAAAATTCGCAACGATGACGTCCCCCGGGACCAACCGAACACTCAAGAGGATGAACCGGATCCATTTTCCATGAATCCGCTGGATTTATCCTGGACGAGAATCCCTTTGCTTTTCAAATCAGCCAATATGTTTTTAAGCTGCATTTTTGAGCAATCATTAATATTATAAACATTTTGAACGTTATCTTTGAACAATAATACCAGGTGATCATTTTCATTCAGGTACGCCATGTGAAGATACTCTTTTGAAAGCCAAGGTTTCATACTTTCCAAAAAGTCTGTGAGCATGCATGTTTTCATTGTTCCTCCCTCACTTTTTATGGTTAGCCGCTTTTGTTTGCGTAAAATCCATCTAATTAAAGATATGGCAGGGCAGCTCTAAATCAATCTGCAACATCGACAAACTTGATTCCATTATTTTCATACTATTGTTATTTTGTATTTCTCCTCGTTTTTAAGCTCAATCTATAATATTAACAAATCCAGGTGTTTCCTCAATTTCATACAAAAAAAATCAGCAAATATTATGTAATATGATCCTGTCCCTGAGCTATGATTATTTCTCAAGAATGGAATTAACGACTTTGAGCATCTCTTTTCTCAGCCATTTGTGTGGTTCGTCCTCCTGATAGGATTGATGCCAGATCATATTCATTTTTCCCGACGCAAATTGAAAAGGCAGTGAAGAAAAGGCAAAATCAGTCATCTCAGTAAGTTCCATCAAGGATGGCAGAGTTGCAAGCATATCTGTTCCTTTTAAATAAGTTGCAATACTGGAAAAATTGGGGGCAAAAATTTCAACTCTGCGACGTTGTCCCTGGGTACTCAAATAATCATCCACCCCGCCCTTAAAATTCTGTAGAAATGAGAGCCCTATATGTCCAGAATCTAAATAATCCTTCATATCTTTTGGTGCATCCCTCACAGATGGGTCATAAAAAACTACAGTATGCATGGAGAAAAGTACTCGTTGCATTATATCTGGTACGTCGGGACTAAATCCAACAATGGCCAGATCGCATTTCTTGTCACGCAGTAGTTCAGCCGAGGGCAAATGAGGTGAGATAACTTTAAGAGTGAAACGTTTCAATTTTTTTTTAACCTGTTTATAAAAAAGGGGCAGAAGCAAACTGTTCTGAAAATCGTTAGCAGCTATAACCAGGTCTATTTCGCTTTCAGCGGGTGAAAATAAGGAAATTTGTACAAGGCCTTTGAGTTCACCAAGAATCCGCTCTACCTTTTCAGCCATCTGTTCTGCATACACTGTCGGGGATATTGTTCTTCCTGCCCGGATAAAAAGGGGGTCTCCTAAAATCTCTCGTAGTTTCTCCACCGTATGGCTAACAGCAGATTGAGTAATACCGAGTTTGTCTGCAGCACCTGTGATCGTGCCGACTTCTATTACGGTGAGAAACACACGCAGGCTTTTTCCATCCAGAGACAACCAATCAATTTTATTCATATATAATATGAAAACATATCTATTGTTTAGATGCAATAAAATTCGCATAATTGGATCAAAACGAACTGATATTTAATTTTTAAAAAAGAGGAGAATAAAAAATGATTTTAAAGGAAATATATTCAGCCTTGGCAAATATCAATGTAACAGACTGATAATTAATTGTAAAAGGAGCGTCAATTAAAATGAATAAAACAATAAATATCAACATGAATAAATGCGACGGGGATGGCATTTGTTTAACCAATTGTCCAAACCAAGTTTTTGAACTTAGAGAAATAACAACAGATGAGTATGATTCCCTTAACTTCCTGGGGAAATTCAAAACAAAGATCAAAGGACGTGTGAAATCCTTTGCGGTTAATTTCGAAAATTGTGTGGAATGCGGTCTGTGCATTGAAAAATGCCATGAACGAGCGATTCAATTCATTTAATTCTCCCCAAACAAATTATTTATGAACAAGGGCCATGACCCTAAAAGGAAAAACAATGAAAACTAAATTAAGTACACTATCAATAATAGCAGCACTCCTTATTTCAGTAAGTACGGCTTATGCACAAAAGGATGTAAACCAAAGCCCAAAAGTTTATCAAGTTGAAACAAGGTTGGGTAACTATACACGTCCTACAACATTTACCCCGACAAAAGCAGTACCTGTCAACGGGGCTATTTCTGAAAATGTTGCCGCGACTACTCAAAATATACTCAACAAAGAGGCTCCTTTTCTTAAAAAAGGGCTGGTAAAACTTATTGGTGAAGAACAATTCAGTGCATGGGAGCTTGTCAGTGACGAAGGTGGCTCAGCGCATCACCAAACTGCTCCAAATCCTTTGACCTATTATGCAGTTGGTGCTTCTTCAAGTTTATTGACGCAAGTTGAAAGATTTATACAAATTTTGGATTTAGACGTTGAAGATGTAAAAGTGGAATCAAAAATCTTTTTCAGATGGTCTGATCCGATGAGCGGTCAATGGTCTGGTTATACTGATAGCGTTATCTCTAATATTCTCATCAAAAGTAGTGAATCGCCTGAAAAAATAAAAATGTTAAAAGAAAAAGCGCTTAAAGCTTGGGCAGTTGGTGAGGGATTAGCAAAGAAAACGACAATTGATGTAGGGATTCTCATCAATGCGGATGATTGGGGTGGATTACATGCTCGTCCTGGTAAAGTAGAATCCCCAATCTCTGTCGATAATGGCCGCACGATCACCACTGTAGCACCGGATCTGAATCTGAAAACAGTAGAAGTAGAAAAAGATCTTACATTAGATATGCATAATTTCCCCAATCCATTTATATTTACTGAAATATCTTTAGCCGAATCGGCACATGATGCTTCTCGACCATACCTGCATAAAATAAGAGCGAAATCATTGACTGAAAATTACCAAACATGGGAGCTCTATGCCGATGATAGTCGGGGATATGAGGGTCTCGATAACGCACCTACATCAAGAGACTATTTTACGATAGGCACTTCGTTTTGTTTGATGAGCCAGCTTACTGCCAATAGAATGTACTTTCAAAAACAGGGTATCAATATCGATGATTTTAGAGTTGAACACCAGTTTAACTACCAACAAGATAATTTTATGACACCAACAATGACAGGCCATCTGGATTATGTGATCACAAGAGTCATCGTAAAAAGTGCAGCAGCAAAAGAGGCATTAACAAATTATGCGAAACAAGCCCTTCGCATGTGTTTTGCCGGTGAGGGCGTTCAAAATGAGACAGAGATGAAATCAAACATCTACCTGAATGGAATGATCGTCAAATAGTTTAGGCCCCCCAATTTAATTGACTAAAACAAGGATCAAGACCGGATTGGTTATATTTCTACAACGACTTTACCCACTCCCTGGCCGCCGGCAAGACGGTCATGGGCTTTCCCTACTTCATCAAGGGCAAATTTTTGTTCATCAAGCACCGGATATAAACCGCCGGCATCAACAATCTGTGCAAGTTTACGAAGAATGGCCCCATGTTCTTCACGTTTATGGTCATGGATCATGGGGATTAACATGAAAATAACGTGCAAAGAGAGCCCCTTGAAATGCGCCAACGACAGATCCAGCTCAACCATTGCCACTGTGGATGCCACCTGGCCGTTGAGCGCCGCAGCCTCAAAGGAGTTTGCCAGATTCAACCCACCGACCGAATCAAAGACAAGGTCAAAACCAGCCCCGTCTGTATGTTTATCAACATATCCGGCAACCGGTTCTGTCTTGTAATTGATGGCAGTGGCCCCAAGCTTCTCAATTAATGCCAGCTGTCTATCCCCTCCGCCAGTTGCAAAAACCTGCGCTTTAAAATGGCGTGCCAGTTGCAAGGCAATATGGCCGACCCCGCCGGAACCGCCATGGACCAGCACCTTTTGGCCCTGGGTAATACCTGCCCGTGTCAGCCCTTCATAGGCTGTAATGCCAACCAAAGGCAGGGCAGCAGCTTCCCTCATGGTCAGCTTTTCAGGTTTACGGGCAATCAGATTGGAATCGGCAACTATATATTCGGACAGCGTCCCGGGTAAATCACCTAATCCCCCGGCACAGCCATATACTTCATCACCGGCAGCATATTCAGTTACCCCTTGGCCAACAGCTTCAACAATGCCGGCAAAGTCCATACCCAAGACAGCGGGAAGCTGTGGTGAAATCGGCAGTTCTCTGCCCATCTGGCGAATCATGGTATCAACGGTATTAACACTGGTGGCCACAATTTTTACCAGCACATGGCCCGGTTTCACTTCCGGCTTGGCGATTTCAGCAGATTCAAATACGCTGGAATCCCCAAAATTCCGAATAATCATAGCTTTCATTGGTCATTATCTCCTTAAAAATTTGTAATCAATAAACATGGGCTACCATGCAAATGTTTTAAGCACCTCTTGCCTGGTTACCGGATGGGTGGCAATGGCATGGTCGATTTTTTCCAGAAAGGCTTCCCGGTGTTCCGGCAGCCGTCCCTTGGAAGAGACGATATTGTTGCCATGGTCTCCCCAGTAAAAGGTGTTGAAGTCCGTGAGGTTCTCAAGAAGATATTTTTCCTCCTCAAGGATCTGCAGCGGAGTAGCCTGAATGAATTCCCCGGCTACAATTTCTTTAGCCAATTCAGTCCCCGGCTGTACAGCCAGGGCCATAGGGGCCACCTCTTCGGGCTCCATCAGGTTGAGCAACCGGGTGGTTTCAGCAATATGCTCACAGGACCGCTCTTTTCCCCCCAGCCCGAAGATAAAGGAAAGCAGCACTTCGATTCCGGCAGCTTTCGCATGCTCCATCCCGATTAGGGCTTGTTCCGGTGTCAGCCCTTTTTTGACCCATTTAAGAATTTCAGGATGACCTGATTCCAGGCCGGAATAGGCCATGGTTAATCCAGCCTGTTTGAGTTCCGTAAGTTCCGAAACGGATTTGCGCCGAAAATCATTCAGTCCGGCGTAGAGGGAAATTTTTGAGCATTCCCCAAAAGAGGACCTGATCTTTTCAATCACTTTCAAAAGAAATACGGTTTTCAAGGCCAGTACATTCCCGTCAATAAGAAAGATTGATCCCACATAGGGAAAAAGCTGCCTCGCCTCATCAATATCATTGAAAATATCTTCAAGCGTCCTGATTCCGAATCTCTTTTCCCTGAACATATCGCAGAATGTACATTTATTATGGGTGCAGCCCAGGGTGGTTTGTATCAACAGGCTGTTGGCCTCAATCCAGGGGCGGTATATTTTCCCTTGGTAGTTCATTTTACGATCCTCTTCCTTGTTCTGTTTTGCAATCTGTCATAATTCGTTCAACACAGCCTCAATAGTCCGGATGACTGCTTCACATTTTCGGTCATTGAGCGCATCAGCATGAGGAGAGGAAAATTTTCCTGAATCATTGTCAAAATAGCGCCCAGAGGCCGATGCAAATTCATCGGACAGGGCAGCCCGGCAGAGAATTTCAGCTCCGATACTAAGATCTTTGCCGGCAACCCCGTATGCTTCTTTCACCATTTTGCTGCCCAAAAAGGAGGCAGGATTCACCGCAATGATCGCAGGATCTTTGTTCTTAAGGGCTCGACCCATATGGCATGACCACATCGTCAGGGCCAATTTACTCTGGGCATATGCTTCACCGTCAGACAGCCTTGGCGGACCTGCCAGAATCGCAGTATCCACCGGCGCCTGGGCGGCCGAGGAGAGGTTAACGATTCGGCCCGAGCGGTTGAACAAGGGCAGCATTTTTTTCGTCAACATATAGGGGGCGATGGTATTAACGGCAAATCTCACATCAAGCCCGTCTCTGGTGACAGGATTCTGAACCTTGAAAACACCGGCATTATTTATCAATACATCAAGGCTGGTATGGTTCTCAGCAACTTCAGCCCCAAGCCGTTGCACACCCTTGAGCTTCGATAGATCACATAGGTAGCTTGTCAACTTCCCGCCCGTGGACATTTCGGATAGTATTTTTTCCACATCTGCAAGTTTGGCCGGGTTGCGCCCATGGATTATGAGGTTGTGTCCCTGGACGGCCAGCATCTTTGCGGCTTCCAATCCAATACCATCGGTTGCGCCTGTGATCAGAATATTTTTTTGCATGATTCCTGCTCCCTTGTATCAATCAATTGTTCTATTCAATAATATAACCAATTAAAAATAATACAAATTAATAATTGTTATGCAATCCATAACTAAAAGCGTTTTATCATATAGTCCCGCCCACAGAAAAGGCACGACAATTAGATCCACCAAAATCTTTTGGTAATGCTGAACCGGTTGTTTCAACGAGCGGGATTATTGATAAAACGTTGTTGAACAGAGCCGGTGGTCAGGGCCGGTAACGAGTGTTTTCACTATGGGGTTTATATCGATTGCTGGCAGACTGTGCAAGGATAATTTGGTGTGATTTTGATGGTAAATGCTCAACGATTCGGTTTTGAACTGCTGCATATATTCTGCTCTACGGATATAGGCGGTACTTGTTTGTATTGTGCCGGGTTTTCGACGCACCTCATGGGTATGGCCTGAAGCCATTGCCTTTGCCACAAGTTGTTTTAGATCAAAGATTAGGGTCAAGAAGTATCCCAGGCAGCCACCTTTTTATTTGGGACAATATAGCCAATATATACCGGCAGCAACTCGTAAAGTCTTGTCAGGCGGCCTTTGCCACATTTGGGGCATGCTTTAATGTCAATGCCGGTCAGTCTGTGCATCATTTCTTCTACTGACTCATTTTCAGGATGTGCTGGCTCTTTGAACTTATCACCCGTCAATTTTCGGATCAGTTTTATGTTCACTGCTTTGTACCGGGGGGATAGAAAACCAAAGTGCCTGATTTTTTTAAACCCTCTGGGTAGCACATGAAGCAGGAACCGTCTGATGAACTCCACAGCATCAAGAGTCATCTCTTTTATGGCATCATTTTGAGCCCGGTCCTTCCAGGTGAACACAACTTTGCCGTCTTCAAAGGATTTGATACGGTAATTTGAAATGGCGACTCTATGGGTATACCTTCCTAAATATTCCAGGACTTTTTCAGGGCCGGAACAAGGGGCCTTGGCGTAACCGGACCATTTCTTTTTCCGGATAATTTTGATCAGGCGGTTGAAACCAGAACGGGTGCCGTACTTGGCCGTATTACCCGGGAACTTGAGATCCCCGTCCTGGTATAGTTGCTTGAGTCCTTTGATGTAGATGCCCTTGAACGCCTTTACTATGGAGGCTGTCTTGAATAGAAAATTCGTTTTGGATGGGGTCCATTGGGTTTTGTCTTCTGACAGCACACCGCCGGGAACAAGGCAGTGCAGATGAAAATGGTCCAGGATGGTCTGGTTCCATGTATGCAATACGGCAATAAAGCCAGCCTGCCCCTGGAGTCTCCATTGGGGATCGGTAGCAAATTGTTTAATGGTCTGATTTACCGAGGAGAACAGCAGGTCCAGCAACGGCTTCATATTACAGAGGATGATAGGATTCAGGTTGTGGGGCAGTGTGAACACCAAATGATAATAGGTGGCAGGCAATAGTTCTGACACCCGTTTATCTAACCATTTTTCCTTGGTCATGGTCTGGCATTTGGGGCAGTGCCGGTTCCTGCAGGAGTTGTAGGAGTTCTTTTGGAAATCGCAGTCAGGGCAAGCGTCTATATGGCCTCCTAAAGCAGCTGTTCGGCAGGTAATGATTTTATTCATGACCTTTATCTGTTCGTGTGAAGCTCCGAAAGTTTCCAAAAAGCGTTGCCCAGCGTGTCTGAAGATATCGGCAATGTCATGTTCGGGTCTGCTGCTTTTATTGCAGCATTCTCCGATCATTAAAGCACCACGTCAGCCGGGCTGACAACTTGGGATATGGCCTCATTGCTGATGTGAAGATACTTTGCCGTGGTTCTGATGGATTTATGACCGAGCATCTGCTGAAGTACATGTGTCCGGGTTCCCTGTTCGAGAAGGTGAGTCGCAAAGCAGTGACGAAGGGTATGTATGCCTTTGCCACGTTTTACACCGGCTTCTAACTTGGCCGTGTAATAAATTTTCTGAGCTGTCTCAACTGGCATCGGTTTTGATCTGGTTTTGCCGAAAAAGATCCATTCGTTCGGTTTAAAAAGCCGCCAGTAGTCTTCCAGAGTCTTTAGTAAGGTATCTGACAAGACTGTATACCGGTCTTTTCTGCCTTTACCTTGCTCTATCCGTATCATTTTGCGGGATCTTTCAATGTGTATCGGTTGGAGCTTTACAACTTCACTGACCCGCAATCCTGCGCTGTATGTGGCCAGAAGAAGGGCATAATGCTTGGGGTTGGTGCAGGCATTCAGTATTTGCGCCACTTCTTCCCGGCTCAGTGCCATGAAGATTTTCCTTTCCTGAGGCCGGGGCGGTATGGAAATCTTGGGCTCCCGTTTTAATACATGCCTGTAAAATCTCTTTATCCCTGAGAACTGTACATTGCAGCTACTCCAGGCCAGTTGTCGGTCTGCAATAATATAGTCGAGATAATCTTGGATCTGGGAATCGGTCAGTTGATCCGGTGCTTGCTTGTAGTGCGCGGCAAGCAATTTTACCGCATTCATATACGCCGCATTTGTTTTTGGCGAAAGCCGGTGAAGAGTCATGTGTCGATCAAATTGTTGGCGAAGTTGTGTCATCTTTTCCTCCTGAATTATGGGTGGATACTCAGGAGAATGATGGAATAAGACAGGGTAAATATAAAGGGATATTGTATAGTCGCGGCTGACTGGCCCATCAATGGGTAAGATGCCAGGTTGGCGTTTCTTTCCGCGGAGCGGTTTTGTTCAACAAGCTATTATGGCTCACATGATACCCATTGATCTGGACATAAACATGCTGCGTTGTTTTAAGGCGGTTGCCGAAACCGGAAGTTTTACCAAGGCTGGAAATAACATCGGCCTGACCCAGGCAGGCGTCAGTACAAAAATTCGCCGACTGGAAGAACGCCTGGATGCAAAGGTTTTCAACAGAACAAGTAAAAAACTGTCCCTGACCCATGAGGGGGAAATCTTGCTGACCCATGCACAGCGGATTTTATCGGCCCATGACGAAGCTGTCAGCCAGTTGACGACACCTAAAGCCTTCGGTCTCCTTCGTGTTGGACTGATTGATTATGTCTTGCCCGAACTATTGCCGGGAATCCTCAGCCAATTCAGAAAACGATATCCGAATATTTCTCTTGAAGTTCAAATGGATTTGGGGACAGGACTTATTCCTGCCTTTGAAAAAGGAGATCTGGATCTGGTGGTTGCCGGAAAGGATCTATACCAGGGAAGCTGCCGGGTGCTTATCCAGGAACCATTAGTCTGGGCAACAGGGCAAGGTGCAGAATTTGATATGCATGAAACATTGCCTCTTATAGCACTGCCTTCACCCTGTCATTTTAGAAAAATTGCCACCGAAGCTCTTGAACAAAAAAACCGAAAATGGAAAATTGGTTTCACAGTGACATCCATTTCAAGCGTTCAGACTGCGGTACAGGCAGGACTGGGGTTGTCCGTTCTACCCATAGGAGCATTAAAAGAAGGCTTAAACAAAGCGCCGTCCAAGCTGGAATTGCCTGAGCTGCCAATGTTTTCCATCGCAATTTTTGCAGATGAGCAGAAAAAAAATAACGCCAGAGATGTTTTTATCAGTTACCTGGAAGCGGAAGTCGGTAAACAAAAAAGCTGCCGGTAAAAATCCCGGCAGCAAGAGAGAGAAGAGAGATATGCCGATGTCAGGCGGCGGCGATGTCCAATGTTAAAAGATACACCAAATTTTTTTGAAGGGTTTTATAAAGAATATTGTCGGTACCGTAATGCTCGGTCACAATAGACATGGACTGTTCATAGGACAGCAGCGCTTTATCCCATTCCCCGGACATGGTGTATAAATTGCCCTGGTTATTTAAAAGCTTTGCTACCAAGCACACTTTATTCAACTCACGAGTTAAAGAGAGCGCCTTATTCATATTTTTAAATGCTATATCAAATTTTCCGGCATTTCCGGCTGCCATGGCTGTACGGTTCATAAAACCGATGTCCTTGAGCATGGATCGCAGACATTTTTTTTGTTTATGCGGCATTGATCACATCCTGTGTCCATTCATTGATTTCTGATTCTTCTGGCTCTCCGTCAATCCTAAGCGACTCGCACACCAGGGTCGCACCAAGCTTTGCCAGCCTTTCTTCAAGGGCATCCACAGCCCCGCAGAAATGTTCATAAGATGAATCTCCACACCCGAACACGGCAAATTTCTTACCTGACAAATTTAAATCGCCATTCATATTTTCATAAAAAGGTGCAAAATCTTCCTGGAATTCGATCTCATCTTCTCCCCAGGTGGAACTGCCAAGCAGGTATAAATCAAATGCCTCATTTAGAATATCCACACCAACATCAGACACATTGATTTTCTTAATAGTGTAATTAGCGTTGGATAAATCTGTTGAAATGGTATCAGCAACAGATTCAGTATTTCCGGTGGTTGATCCGTAAACAATCAGTGCGTTACTCATAAGCTCCCCCAAAATTAATAATTAAGATAATTTATTTTTAGGTACAACTAACAATAAAAGCTAACAAATTTCATGTCAAGTTTTTTTTTTAGCCGAGGGTAATTTTTATGATGTGAATTTATGCGCAACGCTTGTAACCTAAATATTACACGCACCCTTTGGCCGGATTGGCAAGACTTCGGGCATGCAGTATTGGGGTGTAAATTAAGCTACGGCTCATGATCGGAATAAAAAATTCCAAAATGTGGTTTAGAATTTTCGTTCGTATTCAAGGCGTATCAATAAGGAGCATATTAAATATATGCTCCCATTGACACAACGAAGAAGACGGATGAAAAGGCAAACCATATGGAAAGTTTGATTTTGAACTTGGGCCTAAGCTGACCGGAACAAGCGATCAGCTATGAAAATTAAATCACGCCTGCCAGTTCATGCTTTAGGGATCGCCCCATAAGCCTTTCCACGGTTCTTTCCACAGGGCTGTTCTCAAACAAAACAGAATAAACTTCAGCGCAGATGGGCAAATCAACATTCAGCTTTTTTGACATGTTATAAACGGAGCGGGTGGTTTTAACACCTTCGGCCACCATGCGCATTTCCGAGATAATATCATCCAGGCACTTGCCCTGCCCGATCTGTTTGCCGACAGTGTAATTTCTGCTGAGAAACCCTGTGCACGTCAAAAACAAATCACCGACACCGGCCAGCCCGGAAAGAGTTAGGGGATCTGCACCCAGGCGGGTGCCCAAGCGGTTCATTTCCGTCAGCCCCCGGGTGATCAGGGCGGCCCTGGGATTAAGCCCCATATTCATACCGTCACAGGCTCCTGCAGCAATGGCGATAACGTTTTTCATGGCCCCGCCGATCTGGGTGCCGACAATATCATGGTTAACGTAGACCCGGAAATTAGGTGTAGAAAATACGTTCTGGATGAATTCAGCCACCTCATTTTTCAGCGCTGCCGCTGCCACCACAGTTGGTACTCCGGCAGCCACTTCCTTGGCAAAACTTGGGCCTGACAGCACGCCGAAATTGTGGTCAGGCAGAAAATCAATAATTTCGGACAGGATATCGGTCATGATCATGTGGGTTTTATTTTCAATCCCCTTGGACGCACTGACCAGAATGGTGCCCGGGGAAACAAACGGTTTCATCTGTGTGGCCACAGCGCGCATACAATGGGAAGGCACCACCATGAGCACAAGATCTTTTCCGGACACTGCTTTTTCAATGTCATTGGTGGTTACAAGCTCCGGAGGCAGGCTGAACCCGGGCAGAAAACTTCTATTTTCCCGATAAAGGGTAATTTCCTCTTTTACCTCGGGTTCAAAAACCCAGTGATCCAAGGTAAACCCTTTATCCGCAAGTAGTTTGGCAAGTGCTGTTCCCCAGGCACCTGCCCCGACAACGCCGATTTTTGTATTCATGATATCCATAGACGGTTTTATTCCTGCCCGTCCCGGCAAAATTTTGTCCGGGCGGATCATTGATTTGTTAAAAATTAGTTAGCTTTTATATATTAATTTGCCAAGAGATTCAACGTCAGTTTATATATCCTTTCTATATTATTTCTGCGTTTTTGCATGCCACCCACCCCACCTTATCTTTGGCAAAACGAATTTTCATGTAGTTGTCTTTTTTTTCCAGCACCCGCACCTGGGTTCCGGCATGCAGGTCAAACAAAAGTGTTGCATTCTCCATGGTTCCGGAACGTACACCGGCCTGTTCAGCAAGAATAACGGCCTTTACATCCGAGTTAATTCGGTTGTATTCAAGACCGGCCGCCAGGGTTATTCCTGCAAAAATCAGAAAAATAAAAATGCCGATACCTGAAAAAATCTGTCTGCTCCTCGCCTTTTGAGCCGTTGCCCAGATAAAAAAACAAAAAGAGAGTGTAATCGAGGCACACTGAAGCCATTTCAAAGACACCAGGCCCTGCCAGAAATAGAGGATACCAGAGAGGGAAAATTTAGGTTCTTTTTTATCTTTTACAAGGCTTTGGGCATGGGCCAGATTAAATTTTAAATCCGGATCCGACGGTGCAAGTTTTATTGCCCGCTCATACCAGAGGATGGCCCGGCCTAAATCCTTAGCTTTCAAATATGCATTACCTATATTGTAGAAAAGATCCGGATTGTTCACGCGTGTGTTGGCAATGGACTCAAACTGTGCCGCAGCAGCAGCATAATCCCCTGCATTATACGCGCGAACCGCATCCACAAACACACCAGCCGTGTCTTTTACAGCGTAAACTTGGTTTGGAACGATGGTGTTGGCAGTATCCTGGGCAGCCATGCCCGTACCCCGGAATATGAAAAGAGATAGTCCCACACAGGCCACAACCATGAGCGTACGGATCAGAGATGAAACCTGATCCAGACAGCTTCGTGCTGTGTTCTCGTCCATGGGCTTTCCCCCGAAACGGGCCGCGTCCATGGTATCCATCAGTTGAGTAACTTTGTTTACGGTTTCCTGGTCCCGGCCGCTGTGGGATAGAATCTGCCGGGCCTCGTCCCGGGTCAGGCTTTCTCCCCCCTTGTCACCCCGGGCCAGGACGGCATAGGTAAGCGCTGAAGACAGACCCGGTAGAAACCCGGGATCGTCAGGTGCAGTTTTACGCGATTTTTTAAGATACCCCCATGCTTTTTCACGGTATTGCTCTTTCAGGGATTTTTCCCTGGCACCAAACCGCATGGCCGTACTTGCCGCCCCAAACCCTAAAGCTGGCAGACAGACCAGAAAAACAAACCAGAACATGGACAGGCAGGGGCGTGAATGGATACTTGCAATATCTTCTTTTAAATCCAGAATATCCCTGTTCTGCAGCTTAACCTCGGATTTTTTGATCTTGGATGAAACCAGCGTCCCTGCACCCGTATTTGCGGCAGGGGTTCCATCCACAACGGTCACAGGACCGCCCGGCTGTACGTCAAGGGTTAAAGGGGTTGTGGTAATGGTTTTATATGTTTTTGAATCCGTATCAAAAAAAACCAAAAAAAGCCCTGGAATAACGGCCTTTCCGGGTACAGAGGCGACAAGGGCCTGCTTGAACACTTTGTGTCCCTCAAATCCCTGTTCGGTGACCTGTACATCTTGGGCCGGGGTGTCTTCATACACCTTGAATTTTGTCGTATCCAGGTTCAGGGTAGGCAAAGCCGCATCTATAATATTTCCCGTTCCCTTGATAATAACGGTCAATGTGGCGGATTCGCCTGTTTTCACCGTGTTTTTGTCCAATGCACTTGATATGGAAAATTTGCCCACAAGGCCTGAAAAGGGCTGATCGCCAATATATTCCGGCAAAGGAGAGACCGTCAGATGCACAGCATTGGACACCACGCGCACGGGCTTTGCCGGTGTGGTATCAAAAAAGGAATCCCGGAAAAACGAATCGTTAAATACGGAATTAAATTGATCACGTTGTCTGGTCCGCTGCATGGGCACCTGGGCCACAAAAACAGCCGGTGAAATGGTAAACTGCCCGGGTGCGTCCGCCTGGACCAGATATTTTGTCTCATTTACCATAAAAGCCCGGCCGTTGATGGTCCGGGTGTACTTGGACCAGTCCGTCAATTGCTTAGCCGTCAGGCCTTTAAACTGGGGGGCATCAAAGGAGGCGCCCTTGATCCGTTTTGCCGCGCACAGTTTCAGGGTATACACGGCCTGCTGTCCCGGCACGATGCCGTCGCTGCTCAGGGATGCTTCGGCAAAAAAATCGCCCTTGGCATCACCGGCCTGGGCTGAGGGTTCTTTCACCAGGATTTTTATCTCCCTGGTCAATACGGATTCACCGTCCTGGACACAGGTAATGGGTGGAATCGTCAGCACGCCGGTTTTTAAAGGAATCAGCATGTACCGGTATATGACTTTATGGCTCCATGTACCATTGACATAACTTCTGCTGGACTGGGTACCGGCGGGATTGACCTGGAACCCGGTTATGGAAGATGTATCCACGTCGGCCTCACCACCGTCCACAATCACCTGCAATGACACAACATCCTGGGGTGTAATACGGGTCTGGTCCACCTGGGCCGTGGCGGTAAAGGCAAGGGCCATGCAGGGCAGACAAAAGAGCAGAACTGCAATTGCCCAGACGGCCATATGGATATGCGTTCGGTTCATAATAGTAAAACTACCAATCCTTATCATTGTCTCGTACTCCGGTTTGGGGAATCAGGGCCATGCCGGGTTTATCTTCCAGGCGGTTGAGACGGTTTTCAAGCATTTTTGACTGTGCTTGCTGCATGTTATCCTGTCCTTTTTGCCCTTTCTCAGTTTTTTCTGCCTGGGCGGCCTGGGTTTGGGAATCCTTTGCTGACTGGTCCTGAGGCTGATCCGTTTTGGCCTGGTCCGTTTGGGGCTGGGTGTTTTTTTCAGATTTATTTTGCTGATTTTTATCGCCCTGATTTTTCTGATCCTGTTTAGGGTCCTGCCCCTGGTTCTGTTCTTGGGATTGGCCTTTTTGATCCTGGTTGTTCTGCTGATTATGATCTTGGTCCTTCTGGTTTTGATCTCCCTGATCCTTGTTGGGCTTGTCTTTATTCTGGTTCTCCTGATCTTTCCGGTCTTTATTCTGCTGATCTTGCTGCTGCTGTTTTTTCTCCTCAAGCTTTTTCTTTACAACCTCAAGATTTTCTTTGGCCTGGGTATCATCGGGAAACTCCTTGAGCAGGTTCTGATAGTCCTCAATGGCCTTATCCAGTTGATTTTTACGGTAATGGGTGTTGGCAAGGTTATACAGGGCATTGTGTTTAAGTTCCCTGTCCTTTGCATTCATAGCCTGGGCAAAGTTGGATTCAGCCAGGTCATATTCACCGGCTGCATAGGCAGCAGCCCCAATATTATAATAAAGACGAGGGTCATCCGGGTTTTCAAGCTGGGCGTCAATAAAATGTTTTTTTGCCTGCTGGAATTGCTTGTTGTCCCAGGCCTGTATGCCCTGCTTAACCGGAGAAGTCCATAACCCGGCCCGGGCAAGCCCCGGTGCCATAAGCCCCATGGCAATGGCCAGACAAATTAATGAACGCCCGCCTTTAACACTGTGTTTCCAGCCAGATCCCTGGGGAAAAAAAGTTTCAGCAAGCAGCAGCAGTACGCAGGGAAGCAAGACCCACTGAAACCGTTTTTCCCAGACCTTTTTGCGGCCCTGGGTCAGTTCCTTTCGCTCCATGGTGCCCAGAATATCACCGGAATAGATCTGTTCAAGGTCCATGTCCCCGGCCACAGACCGTACATACCGGCCCTGGGTCATGGCAGTAATTTTTTTAAGCATGGTTTCGTCCACTTTTGACAAAATAATATTGCCTGTACTATCTTTTTTGAACCCTCCGCCCTTAGCCGGAATCGGGGCACCGGCCGGGTCCCCTACCCCGATGGCGAAAATACGGATTTTCTCCTTGGCAAATTTTTCCACCACATTGGTCAAGGCGGCTTCATCACCGGCGGTATCCTCACCGTCCGTGATGAGAATGATGACTTTTCCCGCAGTGGATGAAGGATCTAATCCGTTGTAACAGGCGTCCAGGGCTGCGGTCAAATCCGTGCCCCCCACAGGCAGATAATCCGGGTCCAGGGCATCAAGGAAAATCCCGAATGCGTTGTAATCAAGGGTTAATGGGCATTGCAGCACAGCAGCCCCGGAAAAGGCCACAAGCCCGGCCCGATCCGAATGCATTAACCGGGTCAGATCAATGATTTCACGCTTGGCCCGGGTCAGCCGTGTGGGGGAAACATCCTGGGCCAGCATGCTGCGGGAACAGTCCAAAGCAATCATGATATCCACCCCTTTTTGGGTGGTTTTTTCCCAGCGGTACCCGGCCAGAGGGCCTGCCAGTGCCACCACGGCAAATCCCGTGGCAAGTAAGGCCAAAACCGCTTTTACCCATTTGGGGCCATGGGAAAAGCCAGGCAGGATATGATCAAACATAGACGCTTTCGCATACCGGGCAAGGATCTTTTTGTGCCGGAAAATGCCGTACACCAGCAATCCTGCCAAAGGCACAAGTCCCCACAGAAAAAACAGAATATGTGGGTGGTCAAATTTCATATGTACATCCTTTTACTCACTTAAGGCAACTCCAGAAGCCTTGTGCTGCCAAGGCACAGGCATGAAAGGTAAAGCAGCAGTCCCGGGATCAGGAACAGGGTATAAAGCTCCTTGTAATCCACCCATTTGTCCACCTTGACCTTTGTCTTTTCCATTGAATCAATCATCTTATAAATGGATGCAAGGCTGTCGGTATCCTTGGCTTTAAAAAAGGTGCCCCCGGTCTGTTTGGCAATTGAATCCAGGGCATCCCAGTCCATATCCACCTGGCGATACACATACTGCTTGCCAAAGAGCCCGTCCACAAGGAAAGGGACCTTGCCCCTGGAGCCCACGCCAATGGTGTGAATTTTAATCTTTCTTTGGGCGGAGATCTTAGCGGCCTCCTGCCAGGACAGTTCACCAGCATTGCTCTTACCGTCGGTGAGCAGAATAATAATATTCGACTTGGCCGGTATATCTTCCAGGCGCTTTAGTGAAATGCCCAAGGCATCGCCAATGGCGGTACTGGGTCCGGCAGCCCCGATCTTCAAATGATCGAGCATGAATGCAATGGTGTTGTAGTCCCGGGTCAACGGGACCTGGGTAAAGGCATGGGTGCCAAACACCACAAGGCCGATGCGATCCCCTTCCCGCTTCATGATAAAATCGGAAACCACCCCCTTGACCGCGTCAAGACGGGTGACAATCTTGCCGTCGTGTTTAAAATCAAGGGCTTTCATGGACCCGGACAGGTCAAGGGCCAAAACAATATTCACCCCTTCGGTCTCCACATTGATCTTGCGCTCTCCGGCCTGGGGCCGGGCAAGGGCAATGATCATCAGGCTTAAGCCCAACACCTTTACCAAGGGCATGAAACGGGCCGCCAAAACAGCGAAACTGAAAGGCACCCGGGAAGTACCGGTCAAACTTGACACCCGGAGACTGTGGTCCGAAGACTTGGGAATCCATTTGAATGAAAACCGTCTGGTATTTTTGGCCGTGTGAATCAGCAGCCAGATCCAGGGCAGGATAAGCAACAGCAGAAACCAAGGGGAGGCAAATCGAAACATCAGGCACCCTCCGCATCTTCTTTAGCTGTTGCATCTGCGATCATCTGTTCAATCCGGGCTACAAGACTGCCGGCAAGGGCCAGATCCTGCTGCATGCGCCCGGCATCCAGAGTCCCCTGGGCATCCAAGGGCATGTAACGGATGGGATCACACTGGTCCTGGAACTGAATCAATTCCGTTTTAAGCCCGATATCCAAATACTTGAGATTTTTTACAGCCCTGGCCATCTCCTGGGAGGTCATCTCGGAACAACTGATTTGGAACGTGCCTGAAACATAAGCCTTTAGAATACGGCTCAGTTCAAAATAAAAAATTTTGGCATCGTGGCCAAAGCCGGCCATGCACTGTTCCAGATCCCGCACCGCTGTCTCATATGGAGTGAATAAAGGAAGGGCATGGGCCACCTGTCTCTTTTTCTTTCTTTTTTTAAGCCAATACCGGATGATCAGGGCAATCAGCGCACAAAGCACCATTGCCCCTGCACCCCAAAGAAGCCCCCGGACCAGTCCCGGATCCATGCCTGTCATCACCGGCGGCCGTATGTCATGAATATCTTCAATCATCAGCGTCTACTCTCCCGGAGCATAAAATACCGGGTCAACACGTCGGATACACTATCTGCCGTGGTGACATCCACAAGATCCACCCGGGATTTGCTAAACACCGATTCCGTCAGGGTATGGATTTTCTGCCGTTGATCCGTATACCATTGCCTTATTTTTTTGCTGCCCGCATCCATGAGCGTTTCTTCCCCGGTTTCAAAATCCTTTACCCGCACAATACCGGCAGAGGGTAGGTGAAAAGCCCCGTCATCAAACACACGCATACCCACTACCTCATGCCGCCGGTTTAAAAGCCGCAAGCTTTTTTCGTATTCCGGAGAGAGATAATCGGAAATAACAAAGGCAAAACTGCGCTTTTTACTGATTTTTGCCATGAAATCCAGGACACACGCGATATCCGTGCCCACGCCCTCGGGCGCAAAGGTAAAAATCTCCTTGATCACCCGCCAGACATGGGCAGAACCCTTTTTAGGCGGGATATACTTTTCCACCTGGTCCGTGAAAAAAATAACCCCCACCTTGTCATTATTTTTAATGGCGTTGAATGCCAGAACCGATGCCAGTTCCGCCACTTTCTCAAGTTTGCTGCCCGAATGGGTCCCGAAATTTAAAGACGCGCTCATGTCAATGAGCAGCATGACAATGGATTCACGCTCTTCCCTGAAAAGTTTGACAAATACCTTGCCCGTACGCGCCGAAACATTCCAGTCAATGGACTTGACATCATCGCCCGGGGCGTACTCGCGCACCTCTTCAAATTCAATACCCGAGCCTTTGAACACAGACCGGTACTGCCCTGCCATCAAGGTATTGACGGTTTTGCGGGACTTTATATGAATTTGCTTAATTTTTCTTATGATATGGGCAGGAATCATTGCATGATCACCTGTAACTTAATTTGTAAGAAAATATTTATAACCTATACAAATCTTTAAGTTTTTATTGTGTGTTGACCCCTGTAGAAAAACCAGGTCAGCCCGTGGCTGTTTTTATGGTACTTCTACGGAATCGAACAAATCCGCCACCACCTGCTCGGTTGAAATCTCTTCGGCCTCGGCCTCAAAGGAGAGCAAAATTCTGTGGCGCAGCACATCAGGTCCGGCAAGTTTTATGTCCTGGGGCGTAACATATGCCCTGCCTGCAAGAAAAGCAGCAACCCTTGCGGCCTTGGCCAGGAAAATGGTTGCCCTGGGCGATGCCCCGAATTCGATGTAATGGCCGGTCTGCATTTTGCTGGATTCCGGATTTCGTGTGGCAAAGATCAGGCTAACAATATACTCTTTGAGTTTTTCATCCATATACACCTGATCCACCAGACTTTTTAATTCGGCAAGATCCTCACATGAAACAACGGGCGAGATCTCTTCTACTGCGGCAAAGCTTGTTTTTTTAAGAATTTCAAGCTCCTGGGCTCGGCTGGGATATTCCACCAGCACTTTGAGCATGAAGCGGTCCACCTGGGCCTCGGGCAACGGATAGGTGCCCTCCTGCTCAATGGGGTTCTGGGTGGCCAGCACCAGAAAGGGTGCGGGCAGGGTATAGGTGGCGTCGCCGATGGTCACCTGTTTTTCCTCCATGGCTTCCAGAAGTGCAGACTGCACCTTGGAAGGGGCCCGGTTGATTTCATCGGCCAAAATAATATTGTTGAATAACGGGCCTTTCCGGGTGATAAAATCCGTGGTTTTGGGCCGGTAAATCTCGGTACCGGTCAAATCCGCAGGCAAAAGATCCGGCGTAAACTGAATGCGTTTGAAATCTGCCTGGATAGCGGCGGCCAAGGCCTTAACTGCCGAGGTTTTTGCAAGCCCCGGCACCCCTTCAATGAGGACATGCCCGCCGGTGAGAAGGCCTGTCAGCAGGCCATCAACCAGTTTTTCCTGACCCACCAGGGTTTTGCCCACCTCGCTGCGGATACGGTTCACCAGAAGGTGGGCTTTTTCAATCTGCTTTGTGATTTCTTCCATAATTTGTTAATCCTTGTGTTCTGGCCTATTCCTGACCTTTACTTTTGACTTTTATTTTGAGTAGCCCCAGAAAAGGCCCGGACCTGAATGAACAAAATTTTCTTTTTTAATATAGTGCGCACAAATGTCGTGTCAAATGACAAAAAGATTATGTTCAGGATCAAGGCAATCACATGTAAACAACATACGCATCCCCAAGGTTGACACGATTCAACCCCTTTGTGCTATTTGATGGCAACCCCTTAATTTTTGGCTATGTTCCCTTTAATTATTGAGACCGAATGCCCGACAAAGACAAAATCGCTGTAATAAGGCTTAAAATCTGCTTTGATAGCCGCTGAAATCCTAAAATAGAAAAAAGACTTGACCATTATGATAATTAAAGTTAATTAATAATCATTATCGTTAATTATTGATGAGGCCAAGTGTGAAATCCCAAAAAACAAGATTTGAAATTATTATCCAAAAATTAAGGGATAATGGTCATAAGATAACACCCCAAAGGATTGCTATTGTGAAAATTATTGCTAAAAGTATAGGCCATCCAAGTGTTGAAGATATATATGATCAAATCAAAATCGATTTCCCCACGATGAGCCTTGCAACAGTATACAGAAATTTAGTATTAATTAAATCGTTTGGTGAAGTTCTTGAACTTGGTTTCCCAGATGGGAGCAACCGGTATGATGGGAATAAGCCTTACCCCCATCCCCATGTCATTTGTCTGAAGTGTAAAAAAATTGTCGATCCGAACCTGGACAGTCTGGATAATCTGACAAAAGAAGTAACAAAAAAAACAAATTTTAAAATTTTAAATCACCGGTTAGACTTTTTTGGTATCTGCAGTAATTGTTTGTCGAAAAAAGTTTAATATATTTTTTTATTATTGGTTGATAACGATTATTAGCTAATATTTCTTATCAATACTATAAAATAAGGAGAATAACATGTCTAATGAAGCAAGCAAGTGCCCTGTGATGCACGGTGGTGCAACGTCGACCAGTATATCAAACATGGAGTGGTGGCCCAAATCACTTAATCTTGACATTCTCCATCAGCACGATTCCAAGACCGATCCCATGGGGGCTGAGTTCAACTATCTGGAAGAACTAAAGAAACTGGATGTGGCCGCACTCAAGAACGACCTGCATGCCCTGATGACTGACAGCCAAGACTGGTGGCCTGCGGATTGGGGTCATTACGGTGGTCTTATGATCCGCATGTCCTGGCATGCCGCCGGCACCTATCGCATCGCTGACGGACGAGGTGGTGCCGGCACCGGCAATCAACGCTTTGCACCGATCAACTCCTGGCCGGACAACGTGAACCTTGACAAGGCGCGCCGTCTACTCTGGCCCATAAAGAAAAAATACGGCAACAAATTAAGCTGGGCTGATTTGATTGCTTACGCCGGCACCATCGCCTACGAATCCATGGGGTTGAAAACCTTCGGGTTCGCCTTTGGGCGGGAAGATATCTGGCACCCGGAAAAGGACACCTACTGGGGATCGGAAAAGGAGTGGCTGGCCACAAGTGACAGCCCCAATAGCCGTTATTCCGGTAAACGTGACCTGGAAAATCCCCTGGCCGCAGTGATGATGGGGCTCATTTACGTCAATCCCGAAGGTGTGGACGGCAAGCCGGACCCGCTCAAGACCGCCCGAGATGTGCGCATAACTTTTGAGCGCATGGCCATGAATGACGAGGAAACCGTTGCCCTCACCGCCGGTGGTCACACCGTGGGTAAATGCCATGGTAACGGAGATGCAGGACTTCTTGGACCTGAACCCGAAGCTGCGGAGATTGAAGACCAGGGAATGGGGTGGATGAACAAAACCAAGCGTGGTATTGGCCGCGACACGGTAAGCAGCGGCATTGAAGGCGCATGGACCACAAATCCAACCCAATGGGACAATGGATATTTCCACTTGCTGCTTAACCATGAGTGGGAACTGAAGAAAAGTCCGGCCGGTGCTTGGCAGTGGGAACCTGTCGACATTAAGGAAGAAGACAAGCCCGTGGATGTCGAAGATGCTTCGATCCGGTACAATCCGATCATGACCGATGCGGACATGGCCATGAAGATGGACCCTGAATATCGGAAGATTTCCGAACGATTTTACAACGACGCTGAATATTTCTCCGAAGTGTTTGCCCGGGCGTGGTTCAAATTGACCCACCGTGACATGGGACCCAAGGCACGTTATTTGGGTCCTGATGCACCCCAGGAAGATCTGATCTGGCAAGACCCGGTTCCTGCCGGACCCACTGATTACGATATCAAGGCACTGAAAGACAAAATAGCCGCCAGCGGTCTAAGTGTCAGTGAAATGGTCTGTACCGCATGGGATAGTGCCAGAACCTTCCGGGGTTCAGATAAACGGGGCGGTGCCAACGGAGCGCGCATCCGCCTCAGCCCCCTAAAAGATTGGGAAGGAAATGAACCGAAGCGTCTGAACAAGGTACTGTCGGTTCTTGAAGGCATTGCTGCCAATAGTGGTGCAAGCCTGGCAGATGTCATCGTTCTGGCCGGGAATGTGGGTGTCGAACAGGCCGCAAAGGCTGCCGGTTTCGATGTTACAGTCCCCTTTTTGCCTGGCCGTGGTGATGCAACCGAGGAAATGACCGATGTCGAATCCTTCGAAGTGCTGGAACCCCTTCATGACGGCTACCGCAACTGGCTCAAAAAGGACTATGTCGTTAGTGCGGAAGAGATGATGTTAGACCGCACACAACTGATGCGGTTGACCGCCCATGAAATGACGGTGCTGGTGGGCGGCATGCGCGTTATCGGCACCAACCACGGCGGAGCCAAACACGGTGTATTCACCGAGAACGAAGGGGTACTGACCAATGACTTTTTCGTAAATCTAACTGACATGAATTATACATGGAAACCGGCTGGCCAAAACCTGTATGAAATCCGCGACCGGAAAACGGGGCAAGTCAAGTGGACGGCAACACGAACGGATCTGGTCTTCGGGTCCAACTCGATCCTTCGCGCATACGTCGAGGTGTATGCCCAGGATGACAATAAGGAAAAGTTTGTTAACGACTTTGTAGCATCTTGGGCAAAGGTTATGAACGCTGATCGCTTTGACCTTGAATGATTTTAATACAAAGGGAGCCGATGAATTTTAAGAATTCACTGAACGGCTAAATGATTGATCGGCAAACGAAAATGGTATTTGATTAAAACTATTAACTACTTTGTTTTTTTTTGGGGAGGGCATCCTACAACTGATTCTTCAGTAAGGTTACCCCTTAAACAAAATACCATCAATGCCGAATTTAAAAGCCAGGACCATTATTGATAGTTATGATGATTAAACTGTGTTCAGTATAAGAAAGGAGTTCAGCCCGCCTAAATCTTCTGAGCCGGAATATTTTATTGATTTTTTTGCACGAATAAGATTACTCTTTAATCAATTGAACGTCAAACAAAACATAAGGAACACGCAATGGCATCGGGGAAAGTGACGATTATGGACGGTGGCATTGGCAGGGAGCTGGAACGGCAGGGCGCACCGTTCAGGCAGCCGGAGTGGTCAGCACTGGCCATTATGGAGGCCCCTTCGGTTGTCAAGGCGGTCCATAAATCATTTATTGAAAGCGGCGCATCTGTTATAACAACCAACAGCTATGCCCTGGTCCCTTTTCATATTGGCGAAGAAAAATTTAAAAAACAGAGCAGGACGCTGGCAACTATCGCCGGAAAAACGGCTCGGGCAGCCGTCAATGAAACCCGAACCGAAACCCGGACCCGCATATGTGTTGCAGGTTCCATCCCTCCATTGTTTGGCTCCTACCGTGCCGATCTGTACCGGCCGGAGCGGGTGGTTGAAATTGCAACCCCTTTAGTAGAGGGGCTTTCTCCGTATATAGATTTATGGCTATGTGAAACCCAGAGTCTGATTGATGAACCGCTCAGGATCAAGTCCTTGACGGATCAACTGGACATGTCAAGCAAGCCGTTCTGGATCTCTTTCACCCTGGACGATTTACATTTAAATCGTGAACCAGTATTACGGTCCGGCGAATCTGTGGCTGATGCGGTCAAAGCGATGGTCAATGCCAAGGTGGATGCTATCTTATTTAACTGCTGCCAACCCGAGGTGATCAGTCAGGCCATCAAGGTAACCCAAAGTCAATTGGCACGCTTAGGCGTTGGGAATATTGAAATTGGCGCCTATGCCAATGCTTTTCCGCCGCAACCTGAAGATGCAAAGGCAAACAAAAAACTCAACGATATGCGTACTGATTTAACCCCCTCATCATATCTGAACTGGGCTCAAAAATGGGTTCAGGAAGGCGCAACACTGATCGGTGGATGCTGTGGGATCGGCCCCGAGCATATTTCGGTCTTATCCAAAAAGCTGGTTTACGCGTAAGGCGTCACCATTATTCGTAATCGCTTTTGTAACCCGGATATTGACCCGGGCCTAAATAGAATGATATAAAAGCTGTCATTTCAACCCTTAGAATATATGAAAGATATGGACAAGCAAGCAGTTAAAAGAGATTTATTTGATTTTGAAATAGGCTATCTGACCCAAAGCCCATGCGTCAATTGTGAATTCAGGGAACACCTGCCAAAATGCCACGCGGACTGCATTCTTTTGGACCAGATCCAGACCTGTCTGGCCCGGGGTATATCTTCCCAGTCCTCCCATTATGAAAGCTAACTCGGGACTACCTTTTCACGTCTCCTCCCGTTCCAAAATAAAACAATACCTGACCCTTAAACTTTATAACGACCTTAAAGAGATCCGCACCTCGTCGGGATACAGTATTGATCAGGCCATCAGGTCCGGCATTGAAAACCCCGATTCCAACATTGGCATCTATGCCGGGGATATGGAAAGCTACGACTGCTTTGCACCGGTGCTGCTACCCATCATTGAGGACTACCACCACCTTGATCCGGGTTGGTCTCATAAGCCCGGCCTGCAGGAAGCGATTTTGGCGGACCTAGACCCGGAACAGATATTCATACGTTCATCCCGGATACGGGTGGCAAGAAACCTATATCGGTTTCCTTTTTCAGGAAACATGAACACAGATCAGCGACTGGCCCTGGAAGAGACGGTAAAACAGGCATTTAAAACCCTGCCCGAAAAACTATCCGGCACTTATACCGCTTTTACGGATTTGAATAAAAAACAGTTCAATACCCTGCTAAAAAAAGGGCTGGCCTTTCCTAAAGGCGACCGGTTCATGGATGCTGCAGGCATAAACCGGGATTATCCCCTTGGACGCGGCATATTCACAAGCCGGGACAAAGTGGTCCGGGTATGGGTCAATGAGGAAGATCATATGCGCATCATAGCCCAATCTGAGGGCGGAAATATTGCTTATGTTTTCAACCGGATGATACAGATGATCAGGGCCTTGGACGACAAACTTGATTTTGCCTTTGACCGGGAAAAAGGATTCCTCACAGCCTGCCCTACCAATATCGGGACAGCCATGCGGGCAGGTGTGCACATCCATCTTGAAAAATTGGAACAAAACCCATCTTTTCTTAAAGCCATAACCAGGGAGCACCACCTGCAGCTGCGGGGCACGGGCGGGGAAAAAACCGCTGTTGAAGAAGCCGTCTTTGACATCTCCAATGCCCGCAGGTTAGGTATCAGCGCCAATACCATTTTAAAGGATCTTTACAGGGGGGTGCAGGCCATGATTGAGGCAGAAAATAGAGTCGAGTGAATCGGATAATTAATCCGGCCTAATCCCTCTCACAGAACCGTACTTACTGGCAAGAATATCAGATGGAACATTCGGGTAAAAAATTTATTTCTCCAATTGAGCCGTTGGCATTAATCGGATAACCACTACAAATTTACTGGGGGTATTTTTAAACCGTTGTTCTTGGGGATCTACCAAAAAAACAGGAGTATAATCTTTTACCAGACCAATTCAGCCAGGTATTATCCAAATTCAAGTAGACGAGAGCCTATCATGAAATTTTAAACAGATACGTGCAGACTTGATACGTGCAAACTTAATGATTGAGCGGGCTATATTTCATATGAAAGTTAAGCAACCCATTGAATTCATATAATATTTCATTGTGAATTAAATATAAGTATTGATAGGCCAGGTCAGCCCATGGCTGTTATTCAGGATCAAGTTCATAATTGTGAACCCGGTCGTTCACTAAAAGTTCACGCCCATAAACCCCAAAATTTCTATTAAAAATAAAGTAGTTATACAAGCAGACAAGCCTCATAAGTTCAAAATTTTAAACTTTTTTGAGATTTATGGAAGATAAAAAACGAGGCACCCAATTTAACGACTGGCCATTCTGCTTACAAAACAATGGGTTAGTGTTTTCTAATATACTTTGGCATACAAGGTGCATTATAAACTTTTTAAGATATTTTTTTCATCTTTTTTTCCTTTTCCGAAAAAGGCTGCCGGGGTAACCAGGCAGCCTTTTTTGGTTTTCGGTGGTTTTGGGATGCCGGTTCTTTATCCCAAAAACAGATCACTGTTGATCGGCATTATGACTCGGTACCCGACATTACGGTGGACAAACATAAGGTACTGCAGATTTTATTGAATCTAATTAATAATGCAATACATGCATGTTGTGGACAACATGCTTATAGCGAAGGGATTGGATGCGGTTCGACATTTGTACTTGAATTGCCCTGCGATACAAAATACTAAGGACTGCGGATTAAATAAGTTTCTAAATTGAGGCTTTGACTTGCTTGATTGCAGGCATTAGACGAAAACACTTTCGGGTGTTATTAAATCCTCAGTCCTAAGAGCCTTTAATACAACTATAAAGAACTTAAACGAAAGAACAATCAAATGAATCATCCAATTATAACGATGAAGCCAATTGATCTCATAGAACATCCGGAGGGGGGCAGATATCGTGAAGTTTTCAGATCTGCCCACACAGTATCTAAAGATGACGGAACTTCCAGATTCGCCTTAACCCATATTTATTTCTCGTTAAACCCCGAAGAGGTCAGCCGATTTCATAAAGTGACATCAGATGAAATCTGGAATCTTTATCAGGGAGAAGGCATCCATCTATTTCTATGGGATGAAACAGACACGCCGCCTCAATGTGTGACTTTATCAGCCAGGGAAAACCGTTTTTGCCATGTTGTCCCCGCAGGCACCTGGCAGGCAGCTGAGCCCATTTCAGAGACGGTACTGCTCGGCTGTTCAGTCGCCCCCGGTTTTGAATTTTCGGATTTTACGCTTATGGCGTACGAATCCCAAGCGGCAGAAAAACTTGTTTCATTAGCCCCGGAACTGGCCGGACATATTGGCAAAAAACTCTTCTGAATAGTATAAAAATAATAGGCAAGGTATCCACGGATTGATCCTTCCCAAAAGAATTCACTATCTGGTAGAGGAGCCGGTCACCCGACGCCACCCCATTTGGAACCCAGTGCCCTATTTAGGCGGCAGTTTCGTCTCATAGGCTTGATCAAGGGTGGTGGTATCTTTCCAGTATCCCCATTCGATCTGTGCAATAAAATACTTGCATTCAACATCTGTGCAATAAAATACTTGCACCTAAATAATCTCCTGTCTTACCCAAGGAGACATTTAAGGCGTTATCAGCAAAAGAACCGACACGGCCATGATTACAAAATACCTTTAAAATTCAATATATTAAGCTATTTAATAAAAAATATTCGGGCAAACCAAACCCATGGCATGGTTATGGCATAATCCAAATCCTGAAATCTAAATAATGATATATTCCGGACCATGGTTCCGGGAAAATAACAGTCCCTCAGGGAGAACAAATATGACCAAAGAATCGGTGTTCAGTGTCTGTGGCATGTGTACGGTACGCTGTCCCATCCAGGTGGAAGTTGAAAACGGCCAGGTTGAATTTATTTCAGGCAACCCCCATGTCCCGGCCATGAAGGGCGCAGTCTGCCCGAGGGGTGCGGCGGGAACAGCGCTTCTCAACGACAATGAGCGACCCCAGACGCCTTTGATCCGTACAGGTGAGCGCGGGGAAGGTAAATGGCGCAAAGTCGGTTGGGGCGAGGCACTGGATTTTGTGGCAAAAAAACTCAACCAGATTAAAGACGAATACGGAGCCCGGGCCATCACCTTTTCTGACAGGGGTGGGCCGTTCAGGGATATGCACCGGGCCTTTCTTAAAGGTCTTGGTACCCCCAACTACAACAACCACGACTCGTCCTGTGCCAGAAATGTCCAGCATGCAGCGCTTTCCTTGACCGGTATGGGCAGAAAAGCCGTCTCCTACGACCTAAAAAATGCAAAGCATGTCGTGCTTCAGTTCAGAAATATCTTTGAAGCCATCAATGTTCAGGAAGTCAACGACCTTATGGATGCCCTGGAAAAAGGATGTAAACTCACGGTGATCGATATCCGGGCCAACATATCCGCAGCCAAGGCCAGCCGATTTATGATGATCCGTCCCGGCACCGACTATGCGTTTAACCTGGCAGTCATTCATGAACTCATCAACAAGCAGCTCTATGATGAACGATTTGTTAGCCGCTATGTGGAAGGATTCAAGGCGCTTGAAGAATTTGTCACCCCCTATACGCCTGAATGGGCTGAAAAAGAGACCGGCATTGAAGCCACCACGCTTCGCAGCTTTGTGCAGGAACTGGCAAAGGCCTCACCATCGGTGATCTGGCATCCGGGCTGGATGACAGCAAGATACAAAGATTCCTTTTATGTCTGCCGCTCCATTTATATCATCAACGCCCTTTTGGGCAGCTATGGGGCAAAAGGCGGCCTTCCCTTTGTATCAAAGCCTGCTGATGTTGGAATAAACGGCTTGAAATCATTCATGGATCTTTATCCCTCCACTGATGAAAAACGTGCCGACGGCGTGGGCTGGAAATACACCCACTTTGAAAAAGGCCCAGGTCTTACGCATTTGACATTCAAGGCCATGGAAGAACAGGAGCCATACCCTCTTAAGGCCTACATTGCCTACCGCCATGATCCACTCATGGGATATCCGGACCCGGATCGGTTGCGGCAGATATGGGACAAGCTGGACTTACTGGTTTCAGTCACTTTTTCATGGTCAGACACGGCCTGGCATTCAGATGTTGTCTTGCCGCTTTCCACCTACCTTGAACGCGAAAGTATCATCGCCACAAAAAATGACCTGAAACCGTACTTTTTTGTCCGAAAACGGGCAGTGGCACCCAGATATGACTCCCTGGCAGACTGGGAGATCATCTCAGGCCTTGCCCGCCGCATGGACCTGCCGGACCTGGTCTTTGACCGGGTGGAAGACCTGTGGAATTTTCAACTCAAGGATACCGGCGTTACCATTGAAGATTTCAACGCCGAGGGACTGGTGAACCTGACAGATAAGGCGAGGTATAAAAACTTTGAAGATTACAAATTTGGAACCGATTCAGGTAAAATTAAAATCATTTCCAAAAATCTGGAAGAAAACGGCCAGCCCTCTTTGAGACCCTATGAACCGCCGACATTCCCAAAGGCGGGTCAATACAGGTTAACATTTGGCAGATGCGCCCTTCACACTCAAGGCCACACTGTAAACAATCCCCTTTTAGGCGAACAGATGCCGGAAAACACCTTGTGGATAAACACGGCCGAGGCTCAAAAGCTTAACATATCAGACAAAGACATTGTCACCATGAGCCAGAACGGCTATTCGGAAACCATCCGGGCCCAGGTCACTGACCATATCCACCCGGAGGCCGTCTTTTTAATCCACGGATTTGGCCACCGCATTAAGGTCGAAAGCCGGGCATTCGGCAAAGGCCTTGCCGACAACAAATTCATGGCAGGCGGCCTGGATATCTGGGATAAAGCTGGCGGTGCAGTTGCGTACCAGGAGCACTTCGTCACGGTGTCCAAGGTGTAAGGGACTCGGCACAAAATCTATGGTATTTATTTTTTCCGAGCCCCTAAGTGCAATAAAAAACTTGCAGCGCAAAGTATTTATTGCACATCGGCGACGCACTACCTGGAATACAGATACTGTCCAAATTCCAGGAGTCCGCAAAATTAAAATCACTTTTGTTAATTTAATAATTTAAGTTGTTTTGACTTTCACAAAAAATGAACTAAACATGTGTTAGTCTGGACACCGGAGGCACCATGAGCCAATACTACCTGTTTCAGGATACCCAAAAATGCATCGGCTGCCACACCTGTGAGGTGGCTTGCAAGGCCAATAAAAAATTACCCGAAGGGCCGAAACCCTGCCAGATTATCCAGGTGGGTCCCAAGACCGTTGGAGAGGTGCCAAGGACATCATTTATTTTCATGTCCTGCTTTCATTGCGAAAACCCCTGGTGCGTTTCAGCCTGCCCCACCGGCGCCATGCAGCAGCGCAGCAAAGACGGAATTGTGTTTGTGGACCAGGACCTTTGTGTGGGATGCAAAACCTGCATATCCGCCTGCCCCTGGGGGGCTCCCCAGTGGAACCAGGAGATCGGCAAGGTTGAAAAATGCGATTTCTGCATGGATCGAATCGACCAGGGGCTTGCCCCTGCCTGCGTGACCAGCTGCACCACAGGCTGCCTTAAATTCGGCAAGGTCGAAGAAATGACTCAAATCCGAAGGGAGCGCCATGCAGCGTCTGTGACTTCCTTTGAGCACACAAGCTTTTAAGGAGTCGATATGGACAAGATCTGCCCGGTTCGACAAACCATTCTTTTTTTAACCAACCTGATCGGCCCCAAAGGACTGTCCGACCCAAAAGGCCGGCGGATTTCCGAACAAATCCTTAATCTGGTCGAAGAGATAGCCGAAGGCACGGCAGGAGAGGATCATCTGTCCGCCATTGAAACCCTGGTCAAAGAGTATAATAATCCCCGCAGTCCGGAACAGACCCGGCAGGCAGGCAGGACCATTCAAGGGCTTCTGACCGATAACCGAGAAATATTTATCAACCATATTCAGACCCGGAACTGTCCGACCCACGACTGCGGAAAACTTGCACCCTCCCCCTGCCAGATGGCATGTCCCGCCGGGATTGACATCCCCACATACCTTGCGCTTATCGCCCAGGGAAAGGATGCCGAAGCTATTGAGGTGATTAGACGGGACAATCCGTTGCCATGGGTATGCGGCCTGATCTGTACCCGGCCCTGTGAAATGATGTGTGTCAGGGCCAGGATCGACAAGGCTATCTCCATTAAATTTCTAAAAGCATTTGCTGCCGAACGCGCCATGTCTGAGCGGGCCTATACCAATCCAACCCCCAAGCCGGCCAACGGCAAAAAGGTATGTGTGGTAGGCGCAGGCCCGGGCGGTCTTTCCTGCGCATATTATCTGGCGCTCATGGGCTATGGCGTCAGGATCATCGAGGCGTTGCCCGTGCCCGGCGGCATGCTCATGGTGGGTATTCCCCGGTATCGCCTGCCAGGGGAAGTCATTGACCGGGAAGTGGCCATGATTGAAGACCTGGGCGTAGAAATCCAGTATAATACGCGGTTCGGCAAAGATGTCACCAAGGAGGAACTTGACCGGGAGGGATTTGAGGCCTATTGCATTGCCATTGGTGCCCATAAGGCATGGACCTTGAGTATTGAGGGGGAAAAAGATTTTCCCAAAGTCATTGAAGCGGTCCGTTTTCTAAGGGAAGTTGCCCTGGGCGATCACCACTGTCCTGGAAAAAATGTGGTGGTGGTGGGCGGTGGCAACGTGGCCATTGATGCGGCCCGCACCAGCCTGCGCCTGGGCGCCGAGCGCGTCACCATTGCCTATAGACGGACCCGGGATCAGATGCCTGCTGATGAGGAAGAGGTGGAACAGGCTGAAGAGGAAGGCATTGAGTTCTCTTTTCTGACCATTCCCGCCGCAGTAAAGGGCGAAGGGCAAAATATTCATGCCCTTTCATGTATTAAGGCAGAACTAAAAGCAAAAAAAGGCTCCGACCGCCTGGCACCGGTTCCCATTGAAGGCGGGGAGTTTGAGATCCGGGCAGATGTCGTGATCTCCGCCATTGGTCAGTTTGTGGACAACGAAGGTATGGAAGCGTTTACCGGCATCAACTGGACCCGCCGGGGCACCATTGATGTCAATCACGCCGGAATGGAAACGGCCCAGCCAGGCGTCTTTGCCGCCGGAGACGCGGTCTCCGGCCCTGCCACAGTGATCGAAGCCATTGGCGGCGGCAAACGGGCTGCTGACGCCATTGACCGCTATCTTCACGGAATTCCCCAGCCTCGCGCCCCCAGATGGCCGGTACGCCACAAGACTGAACCCGTTATTGAGATGACAGCTCACCGGAAAATGACCATTAAACCGCCGGAAATGCCCATGCTTAACCTCTATCGGCGCAGAACCACCTTCCAGCAGGTGGAACTGGGGTATGAGGAAGCCGATGTCCGCCAGGAGGCTGCCCGGTGCCTGCGCTGTGATATCTGCCGGCGCTGCGGCAAATGCGTAGATATCTGCCGGGATAAAATGGGGATCAATGCCCTGAAGTTGGGATACCTTGATTTTGATAAAAGCGGTCCCACCGATTTCAGGGTCACGGCGGAAAACTGCATCACCTGCGGGGCATGTGCGGCCAATTGTGAAAATAATGCATTAAAAATTGATGAAAAAGATGGTCAGCGAAGGCTTTTGCTGTGCGGCACCATCCTGAACAGTCAGACTATACAGTATTGTGAATCCTGCGGTGCAAAACTTGGCTCCGTGGAATATACCCGTTTTATTGCCAGAAAAACCAGAAGCCTGACACAAGCCACGGAAACGCGGCTGCTTTGTAATAACTGCCTGCGCCAAAAAACTGCGATTTCCAACGCCGCAAACAGCGGCGCTTTACCCATCGTTTAAAATAGGAGGCAAAGATGACATTTCAACGGGGAGATAAAATAGAGGTATTCAAGGCGTCCACGGACGATGCTTGGGAGGACTACATGAATGATTTCATAGGTTGTCATGGATTTATTGTGGACCCGGACACTTCGGTGAACGACCCGGACGCTCTGGTGGAGGTAAGCCTGGAAGGCAAAGGCACCCACCGGCTTCCACAAGATTGCCTCAAACGATTGGGAGATAAAGCATGAAGGTCAACGATTTAATTAAAGGAGATACAGGTCATTTTCATACGGTGAAAGGCGATCAAACCGTCTTTCATGCCCTGCAGCAGATGTCCGCCTATGGGGTCTCTGCAATAGTAGTAATGGCAGATGAAATGCCAGTGGGCATTTTCACGGAAAGGGATCTGATCCGCTGCCAGATCCTGTTTCCTGACAAACAAATCGACCAGGTAACCATTGACAAGGTGATGACATCCAAACTGATTGTGGCAGAACCACAGGATTCAGTGGATGCAGCCATGGCCATGATGATCAAAGCACGGATTCGTCATCTGCCCGTGGTGGGCAACAAAAAAATAATTGCATTGATTGCGCTGGAAGACCTTGTCAAGGCCCATGTGGGGGCATTAACCCAGGAACTTCACTATCTGAAAGATTATATAACCGACCTCCAGGATGCGGTCCATGATTGAGATTAGTATTAACGGGCAAACAGTAGCGGCAAAGGAAGGTGACACTGTTTTGAAAACCGCACGGGCACACGGAATTCCCATTCCCTACCTATGCTTTCATCCGGCACTCAAGCCGTCTGGGGCATGCCGTCTTTGTGGTGTGGAAACCGGTCGGGCTTCAGGAAAAAAAGTGGTGATGCTCTCCTGTATTCTCAAGGTCAAACCCGGACTTGAAATCAGGACCGAATCGGATCTGGTGACTGCCCACAGGCAAAAGGCCTTTGACAGGTTGCTGTCCATGGCACCGGACTCGGTACGAATCCGGGAACTGGCTGAAAAATTTAATGTGCCGGTGGTACCAAAGCCGGATGGTTGCATCCGCTGCAGGCTTTGTGTGCGGGTCTGTAACGACATAATAGGCGCAAGGGCCATTGCCATGATCAAAACTGAAACCGGTAGCCATGTGGGGCCGGGTGACGGTACCTGCATCGGCTGCGGCACCTGTGCCAATCTCTGTCCCACCCAATTTATAACCGTCAAGGACCAGGACAATGTCAGAACCGTTTCCATTGGTGACAAAGTTTTAAGCCGCCTGCCCCTTGTACGATGTGAAGCCTGCGGCAGACAGTATGCAACTGCGCAGTTTCTGGCCCATGTGGATGATAATACAGGCGATCACATCCATGCCGCCGGAATAGGTCATCATTTTTGTCCGTCATGCACCAAAATGATGTCCCGTCGAGCACGTACGGAAAATGCGCATTTAAGAAAATAATTTAAGGTTCTGATGCACGACCTTCACGCGTCCGCACCGGCAAGATATTGACCCAGAGTTTCCGACAAGTTCGGATATTACCATGTTAAGGAGAAAATGAATGAAATTGAAGTTTAAGTGGTTTTTGTTGTTTTTGACGGCAGCAGCACTGGTGCTGCCGATGATCGCTGCGACGCCTGTTATGGCCGACCCGCTTGCCGATGCCATTGCAGCAGTGCCCCAGGGCACGGGACCGGGACAGATTGATCCGTCTGCTTCGGCAGGCATTTTCGGCATTCCGGGAGCACCGTCTCCGGGTTTGTTACTCTGTTTTTGTTGGGCTGTCTGGGTGGGCTGGATTTTCTCAACCATAGGCGCGTTTGGTGGGGTTATGGCCGGCGTGGGTCATATTTCCATTTACGGGATGGGGCCTTATGCCAAAACATTTAAAGATACCTCACCCGCCATCAACAAGATACTCACCGACAGCATCCGCGTTTCCAACCAGTGGTTGGGTGGGTTGTCCGCACTTGTCTCCACCATAAACTACGGCAGACAAAAACGTCTGGTGACCTCTCTGGGTATTTTCATGGGTATCGGTGCACTTTTTGCCACGTTTCTGGTGGTATTTACCACGGCCGGAAAGGTAAGTTTTTCACAGTACCAGGGCTGGTTCGGACTATGTGTGTTCCTGATTTTTACCTTTATGGTCTATGAAATGTCTCCCAAGGGCCAGGCCTCAAAAACAGCAGCCAAGGCCGCTGCCAAGGCATTTGAAGATACGGTCAAAAATAAGGGTTCCATTGAAGGCCAGGGGGTAAAAATCCTAAACTGGAGCATTACCAAAGCCGAAGTTTCTTTTTTCGGCCAAAAATTTTCATTCAACCCTATTTGGGCCTTTATCGGGGGATTTTGTATCTCTGCACTGGCCTCCTTCATCGGTGTAGGCGGCGGCTTCCTTTACGTGCCTTTTTTGACCAGTGTTGTGGGGCTTCCCATGTACGTTGTTGCCGGCACTTCATCTGTGGCTGTTCTCATCGGAATGTTTTTTTCCATTTTCAATTTCATGGTGCTCAAAGGGGTTGTGGTTTACTGGCCCATGATCGGCGTTGAACTTGTGGGCGTATTTGTTGGATCCATGATCGGACCCAGAACCGGAAAGTACATTCCTGAAAAGGCTTTAAAATGGCTTTTCCTGATATTGGCGTTCTACATCGGCATCCGCTATACACTGAGAGGTTTTTTCGGTATTCCAGTCCCTTAGGATACTATTAATAATGTCTGGCAGGCGGCCCCCAATGGTCGCCTGCCGGAAAACGTAAATCAAAAGGAATAAAAAATGGTCAACGGATTTGATCAGTTCTACTACGCTATTGACAACTATATTATTTTTTTTTACCGGATGACGGGCATTAGTATGGTTGATTATATGATCGGGACGTTCTGCTTTTCCCTTATTGCCGTCCTTTTGGGAGAATTGACCATTTCACTTGCTATAAAGGTCAACACCCCTTATCTTACCGGCCTCTCCCACCGAATGAAAGAAAAGGAAACGCTTTCCATTAAGGCCTATGAAACAGGAGACATGGCCGGATACAAAGCGCTGAATAAAGAGGCCACAGATGCTTGGGGACGCAAATTTTTTGCCATGCTGGCTCATTCGGCCGCCATCCTCTGGCCCGTACCCTTTGCCCTGGGCTGGATGCAGACACGATTTGCCGGTATTGATTTTCCCATTGCTTTTCCGTTCTCCATAGTTACAGATTCTGTGGGCTATACATTTTCGTTCTTCCCCATTTATATTCTGGCACGAATCGTTTTCGGAAAACTTAGGCCCCATCTACCCTATTTCGCTTCAGTTCACAGGAAGCTGACCGAAATGTCAGCCTGAATCCCAAAAATTATACTTATAAGGAAGGCGTTTCGCCAGATTCCGGAACGAATTTCCCATTGAAACCCCAATAATTGGTTTCTATAATAAAAATATTATATGAAAGTCTGTGTAAGCGACACAGATCTTTCAACTTTCGTTGGGGCTGAGCCTGGGTGTCGATAGATCAAGTCAGCCCATCGCTGTTATACAAAAACCTATTGAGGAAATAAAACCGTGAAACATCTTAATCGCAGGGTACTGATGGTTCTGGTATATCTTCTCCTGGGATTGCCCGGGAATTTGTACGCGCTGCAGTTTCATTCAAGTTCTGAAGGGATCATTACCCACCAGATCGGACACCTGTTTTTTCTTTTCTCAATGGTTGTGCTTATATTCATCATCAGTGGCAAGGGATTGACTATACACAAAGGATGGCGCCTGATACAATTTTCAGCATTTTTTTTTATCCTCTGGAACGGCTGCGCCCTTGCTGCTCATTTCCTGGACAACCAGATCTATGCGGTCAGTATAGAGCAACTCGCCAATGGGTATGCCAGAATCCAGACCCAGAACAATTCAAGCCTGCTGGGCTGGTTATATTACGGCCTTAAACTGGACCATTTGCTATGCGTTCCGGCTATGTTTCTGATGTACAAGGGGCTTTCCTGCCTGGTGGACGAACAAAAAGCCGGACAAGGACAAAATCCATGATTACCCCATATCTACCCATGGTGGTGATAGATATTATAGGCTCCTTTGCCATGGTAGTGCTCTCCCTTCTATGCTGCTACAAGGCCAAAATTTTAAGGGAAACCGACCAGGATAATGCGTTGTTTCTTTATCTTGTCTGGATCTCCACAGGATTTATGATCTTTAGCGTATCACGATCCTTTGGCCATATCCTGCGGCAATTTCTGATTTTAACGTCCCATACCGACACCTGGCAGATGATCGCGGCCTTTTCCGGCAGTATCAACACAATCTCTTTCATGTTGGTAAGCCTGATCACCCTGTTTTTCAACCAGAGCTGGAAGATCAACGAAAAGATTCTGACGTCCCGAAAAAAACTGGAAATTACTCATGGTCAGCTTTTAAGTTTAAACCAGACTCTGGAACAAAAAGTGGTTGAACGTACGGAAATGCTCACAACTTCCGAACATAAGGCCCGACGCATTTTTGAATACTCTTTGGACACCATTTTAGTAACCGATGCCCATTTCAAAATCCAGGAAATTAACAACGCCGGCATCGCCCTGACAGGATACAAAAAGGAACAGATGCTGGAACAGAACATGGGACTAATGGATTTTATCGCCCATGCCCAGGACTGGGAGCATATTTTAACACATTTAAATACCAACGAATATGTCCTCAACGAAGAGTGCGAGTTTTTAAAATCAGATAATATGGAGATCCGGGTAATGATCACCGGCGGCGTCGATTACGGCGCGTTCGGTTGTGCTAAAACCTTTCATTTTATCATCAAGGATATTAACGAAAAAAAACAGATGGAGCAGCAGATCGCCCAAGCCGACAAATTAGCGGCTATAGGTGAACTATCCGCAGGTGTGGCCCATGAAATCAATAACCCTTTGGGCATCATTCTTGGCTACACCCAGCTTATGCTCAAAGAGTCGTCCGAATTTGAAGAAGATTTGAAAATCATCGAAAAACACGTAAAAAATTGCCGGAACGTCGTCAGTAACCTGCTCTCCTTTTCAAGAAAGGGTTCCAGGGAAGTGAAAAACGTTGATATTCATAAAGAGTTACACGGTGTAGTCAATTTCCTAAAAAATCATTCTGATTTCAGAAACGTTAAAATACAGCTCAATTTGTGGGAAAATGAACGCCTCTGGGTCCAGGGCAATGCCCAGGAACTAACCCAGGTGGTTTTAAACCTGATGATCAATGCCTGCCACGCCATTAAGGATAACTCGGACGGTTTCATAGAACTCGTGACCCAAAAAGAGAAGGCCCATATGCTCATTCATGTCCGAGATAACGGCACCGGCATTTCCAAACACCATATGCCCCGGATTTTCGATCCCTTTTTCACCACCAAACCTGTGGGTCAGGGCACAGGGTTAGGCCTTTCCGTGGGATACGGCATTATCCGTCACCACCAGGGGAAGATCATGGCTGCAAACCGGAAAAGCCAGGGTGCGCAATTCACCATCCGGTTGCCCCTTTTGAACATCAACAGCAATGAGGAATAAAAGATGACACCCAATATTCTCGTGGTGGATGATGAAAAGGACATGACCCGCCTTCTCCAACGCACCCTTGAACCGGAACTGAACTGCCGGGTGACCATGGCTTTCTCCGGTGAAATGGCCCTGAACATCCTTGGACTGGCCGACACGACCTTTGATCTTGTCATCAGTGACATCCGCATGCCGGAAATGGATGGGTTTGATCTTCTGGAACAATTGAAACAACGGTATCCGGATCTCACTGTGGTCATGCTCACCGCTTACGGCAATATCGAATCTGCTGTGACAGCTATTAAAAAAGGCGCTTACGATTTCATTGCCAAGCCCTTTGAGCAGGCTGAAATCATTTTTAAGATCCGGAAAGCCCTGGAACGCAGCCGACTTATATCCGAAAACCGCCGACTCCAGAAAGCCTGTCAGACCGAATCCCTGCCCTTGATCGGGCAAAGCCCTGCCATGCATAAAGTGTTTGAAAAAATAGCCTTAATTGCTGACTCTGATGTCACAGTTCTGATCACCGGAGAATCCGGAACGGGCAAGGATCTGACAGCAAGATCCATTCATGCCCTAAGCCCCCGAAAAAATAAACCATATATCCCAATCAACTGCCCCACCATCCCCGAACATATCCTTGAAAGTGAATTATTCGGGTATAAAAAAGGCGCATTCACCAATGCATACCGGGACAAAACAGGACTTTTCCAAGAAGCCGACCACGGCACCATTTTCCTGGATGAAATCGGAGATATAGGCCCCAACATCCAGACCAAGTTGTTAAGGGTGATCCAGGAAAAGGAGGTCAAACCCTTGGGCGACACCCGGGTGGATCATGTGGATGTCAGAATTATCACTTCTACCAACCAGGATCTGCCGCAAAAAATCAAAGACAAGGAATTCAGGGAAGATTTTTTCTATCGGCTTTCGGTGATCACCATTGAATTGCCGCCGTTAAGGGATCGGGTGACGGATATCCCGCTGTTGTGCGATCATCTTCTGGTCAAAAACTGTGAAAAATTAAACAAACCGGCCAAGCATTTATCTGAAAACGTGATGGATCTTCTCATGAAGCACCCCTGGCCGGGCAATGTCAGAGAACTTGAAAATGTACTTGTCCAGGGGATTCTCTATTCGACCTCAGATACCATCGGCCTGGCCGATATCCCCATCGATAAAAATGGGCCCAATGACTTTGTTAGCATGAACTTTGGCAAGGATATTGGGCAACTGACCTATAAGGAAGCCAAGGAAAGCATCCTGACTCAATTTAACCATAACTACATCGGCGCCATGCTCTCCATGACCAAAGGCAATATCACCCAGGCAGCCAGGCGTTGCGCCATGGATCGCCAGGCCCTTCAGCAGATCATGAAACGATATGCCATTGATCCTGAAAAATTTCGAAACAAGCCGTCCTGAACTTTACAAAATCGTAATTATGCTAATATTAATTGTTAAATTAATAAATAAGGAAGTGTTTAAAAACAACATGATCCTGTGCCGAAACTGCGTATTTGGATCTTATTTTAAGCCGATATTTAACCATGAAAAAACAGCTGCACCCACAACAATATCCCTTTAAAACCGTGCCTGTCCAGGACGCCTGCGGCATGACCCTTGCCCATGACATGACTGAAATCATTCCTGCCAAATCCAAGGGACCGGCCTTCAAACGGGGACACCAGGTCCAAGCCGGGGACATTTGTCGACTCATGCGCATGGGGAAAAACAACCTCTATGTGCTGGATCTCGATGAGACCCAGGTACATGAGGATGAGGCAGTGTTTGAACTTGCATCGGCCCTGGCCGGACCGGGAGTTGAGTTTTCCGCCACACCCAGCGAAGGCAAGCTGGAGCTGTATGCGGCATATCCAGGATTGTTCCGGGTGAATGTGGACGCATTGACGGAATTCAACATGCTGGACGATGTCATGTGCGCCAGTATCCATACCAATACGGCCGTGAACAAAGGCGACAGCCTGGCAGCCACCCGGGCCATCCCCCTGGTCATTGACCGGGAAAACCTCGACCAGGCAACGGCCCTTGCTAAATCCGCCTACCCCATTTTTAGCGTTTCAGTGTTCAACCCGTTGAAAATCCGTCTGGCCATCATCGGCAATGAGGTTTATGACGGCCTGATCCAGGACCGGTTCCAGGCCATTGTGGAAGAAAAAACTGCCCAGTTTGGGGCCCATGTGCTTGAGATAAATATCCTGCCCGATGACCGGGAGCGCATCACCGCCCAAATCCAGGATTACATGAAAAAAGAGACCGATCTGATCATCACCACCGGTGGCATGTCCGTGGACCCCGATGATGTCACCCGGGAATCTATTGAGGCTGTCGGTTTTGATGAAGTCCACTACTCATCGGCAGTGCTGCCCGGCGCCATGTTTCTTTTGGGCTATACCTCTGATACCGCTATCATGGGGCTGCCGGCCTGCGGGTTGTATCACCGCACCACCATATTTGACCTGATTCTTCCCCGGGTCATGGCCGGAGAGCGTCCTGGAAAAAGGGAACTGGCAAGCCTTTGCCACGGCGGGCTGTGCCTGAACTGCCCGACCTGCCGGTTTCCCAACTGCGCTTTTGGGAAAAGCATCTGACATAGCCGGAATTTACAGGATTGATTTTTTCCAAAAGGGTTCACAAAAATATCAGTTAGGCAGCAATATTTTCGGCAGGCTGAACCTCGCCAGGTGTGGCAAAGCAAATGGTTTGTTTTCTACGATGGCATCTGCCACACGGATACCGCTTAAAACAGCGCCATGAATCCCCTCCCCCATATCCAGGGTGGAGAGTCCTGCCGCGTCTCCGATGATGAAGGCATTGTCCTGTTGATATTTTTTCGGACCATGCTGGAAATAGTAGCTGTGACCTTTGGGGCTGGATGGGTTTTCCCCTATGAATCCCTTTTTTTGAAGGGCCTTTGTAAAATGATGCCACTGTTCCATAATGTTCTGTCCCCGCTGTTTCATTCTGTGAAATTTTCCGCCAATGCCGATGTTTAACCAGTTATTCCCCTTGGGAAGATACCAGGCATACCCAGGCAGCCCATGATCAAAAAACCATAGATGGCATTGATTATGAAGAATATCATATGGATATTCCTTTTCAACGGCAACAATGAGGGACTTTGGAGGACGAGAACGCTTTTGAGTGAAAAACGTCTTGTAAACCGGGCAATGGGTACCGCCGGCACCGATGAGATACTTGCATCGATACTGGTCATCAATGATATAAAAGCCGTTCTCCCTGGTGATCTTTCTTACGCAATGGGTGTGAACCGGAACACGGGCGCGGGAGATCATCCAGGCATCAAATTCATATCGTCTGACAGCATATTGACGGGTGGGGGCAGGAATTTTTATACCAAACATATGAAAATTAATTCGGTCAAATTGACTGAAGGTGTAGGGATAATCATCACCTTGAAATTCAAGGAGCCTAAATACGTCAGGGGGCACCCATCCCGCACAAACCTTGGGACGGGGAAAAGAATATTTATCCAGCACCAGGGGCGTGATGCCCCTTTGCTTAAGTTTCCAGGCACAGGCGGCACCGGCAGGACCGCCTCCGACGATAATGATCTTCTCCTCAATCATGCCACTCCTTGGTTTTGCCGCACTATATAAGGCGGCAGCAGGGCGCTGAAGTCCCCTGTTTAGTCATCACAATCTGCCATAACTGCATGGATCGTGATCGGAATCCTCCGGCACAGCTTAATAAATAATACTCCCACATGCGATAAAACCGATCGTTGTATCTATCTTTAAGATTGGGCCACGCCTGTTTGAAATTTTCGTGCCATGCCATTAATGTTTTATCGTAGTCCTCTCCAAAGTTATGCCAGTCCTCCATGACAAATTGTTTTTCCATGGCTTTTCCCAGCTGGGCAATGGAGGGAAGCATACCATTGGGGAAAATATATTTTGCCGTCCATGAGTTACAAGCAGAACAACTGGCATTACTACCGATGGTATGAACCAGTGCAATACCGTCATCCTTCAGCAACCGGTTGGTCAATTTCATGTAAGTGCCATAATTTTTATACCCCACATGCTCCATTAAACCTATCGAGACCACCCGATCATATTCTCCGGTGGCGGTTCTGTAATCTGCCAGCCGGATGTCAACGGGAAGCCCCCGGCACAGCTCTTTCCCAAATTTAGCCTGCTCTTTGGAGACGGTGTATCCGGTCACTTCAACGCCGTAATTTGTTGCCGCATAGTGGGCAAACCCACCAAAACCGCATCCCAGTTCAAGTACTTTCATGCCGGGCTCAAGTTTTAATTTCCGGCAGACCAACTCAAGTTTCGCCTCCTGGGCTTGATCAAGGGTGGTGGCATCTTTCCAGTATCCGCAGGTATATTGCATGTGTTTGTCCAGCATGCCCTGATAAAGCTCATTACCGATATCATAATGGGTTTGACCCACCATGAACGCACGCCTGGAAGACTGTTGGTTAAGAAGCTTTGGTTTTAAGATATTCCAGGTAATCTGCCACTCTTTTTTTAATACTTCCGCAAGATTTGCGCACAACACTTTTGACATGAACTGATCCAGGGCGCGGCACTCCCACCAGTTATCCATATAGGCTTCACCAAGACCCAGAGCAGGTTCATGGATTACCCGCTGGTAAAACCGGTCATTTTTAATCTGAATGTCGTAGGGATTGTTTCCGTTAACGGTGATACCGGCAAGTTTCAATAATTTGTTGATGAATTTTTTGATATCCTGATTTCTCATATTTTTCAGTCTATTTTAAAATCTATTATTTCCATGGTACGGGCAATTCTTTTAATATACTTGATGGTCCTGTAAAAAGTCCGATTTTAGCAATTTTCCAGCTATAACATACTGAAATTATTAATACCTATTTTGGCATTTTCTACTTTTTACGCGACCATCATACTTAAGATCACATACATTTGTCCAGTCAGTTATCGAAAACATGATAACATTGTTTTTGATTCTATTTATGTTATAGTCAACATTATCTGAAATCTTCTAAACGGGGAACAGACTATTGAAAATGAGAGAATCAGCTCGTCAGGAAGCTCTGTTTAAACAAATGCGGACCCCGGAATTTTATCCCCATCCTGTTCCCGGCGTAACGGTCTGTGAAACCCATATTTCCATGGTGTTCCTGGCAGGTGACTTTGTTTATAAAATTAAAAAATCCGTGGACCTGAAGTTCCTTGATTTCACCACCCTTGAAAAACGCAGACATTTTTGCACCCGTGAGGTGGCATTAAATTGCCGGCTGACAAATAACGTCTACCTGGATGTGACAAAAATTACACAAAAAGGGGACCAGTTTTATTTAGGCGGCGACGGGACGGTTGTGGAATATGCCGTAAGGATGCAAAAACTGTCTGAGACCGATTCCATGAAACAGTTGCTTCGATCCGGAAAGATCGGTGATAAGGATATTAACCGGCTGGCAATGAAGCTGTATGAATTTTACGATTCCGATACGTCCGACAAACCGCCAAATATGGAAGCGGCCTTTGAAACAATCCGGCAAAACTGCGATGAAAACTTTAAACAGACCCAACCTTTGCTCGGGTCCTTGTTTGACGGCGATTGTTTTCAGTCGGTATGGTCCAGAACAAGTACTTTTTTAGACAGGCAAAAATCCCTGTTTTTTCGGCGCATGGAAAATAAATGGTTCCGGGACTGCCATGGAGATTTAAGAACCGGTCATATTTATTTTACAGATACCGGGATTCAGATCATTGACTGTATTGAATTCAATGACCGTTTCCGGTATATCGACGTGGGTGCGGACCTTGCCTTTCTGGCCATGGATATGGAATTTCTGGAATTTTCAGCCTTGGCTGAAAAGTTTCTTTTAGCTTATGCAGGCTATAGTCATGACCCGGAAGTATACGTACTGATAAATTTTTATAAATGCTACCGGGCCATGGTGCGTTTTAAGGTTAATTGCATCCGCCTGCAGGCGCATGATGTTTCCGGAGAGGAACGCAATAAACTTTTGGAACAGACAAAAAAATACCTTGCCCTTTCAGACCGGTATGCAGATCGCTTCTCCAGGCCCAGGATCTGGGTGACCTGCGGCATGCCGGCGTCTGGAAAAAGTACCTTGGCACAAGCCCTTTCCCTGGCGCTTAATATCCGGTCCATCAATTCGGATGTGGTCCGAAAAAAAATATTCCCAGCCCCACCAACCGACCCTGAAAACATGCCCTTTGAAAAAGGAATGTATTCCGAAACCGCGACCAGCAAGACATATGACACGCTTTTGGTTTTGGCAAAAAAAGAGGTTTTAAAAGGCAACTCCGTGACGATAGATGCCTCCTTTAGCCGGGAAAAATATCGAAAACAAGTGATTTCCCTGGCTGAAAAATTAGGTGCCGGCATCGTGTTTATCGAATGTACGGTATCGGACCCTGTTCTGCAAGAAAGGTTGATCATGAGAAATGGCCGAAACACAATATCTGATGCGCGGATTTCCCATTTTCAATCATTTAAAAATCGGTTTGAACCGATCCAGAAAATAGAGGCGGACCGTCATTTAAAAGTAAATACCGAAGCATCCATGGATGCGTGTCTTTCAAAGATTTTGCCCCGGATGCTTTAAAAAGGATGCTTCGAAAAATTAAAGCACTTAAGCAACAGGCACAGGGTCTGATGTATCAATCAATCAACCAATCAATCAAAAAGGAGGAGCCATGTTTAAGCATATTTTAGCAGCAACAGACCTTGTGGGAGTTAAGGACCCGGTGGTGACAAGCGCTGCTGTAATCGCCGAGACCCATCAAGCCAAGCTTAACATTCTCCATGTAGCGGAGTCCTCTCATGAAAACAGCCGACATCTGGTTAAGGATTTTAAAACAAACGAGGAGATCAATTTTTCGTCGGCGTATCAAGAACTTGTTCAGAAAAAACTCTTCGATTTTTATAAAGCAATATTGCCGCAGGGCATGGATTTTGATGTCACGGTTGTTTGCGGATTCCCCTGGGAAGAGATTGTTCGTCAATCCAGACATATTAACGCGGGCATGATCGTCCTCGGCCCCCATTCCGAACGTGCCGTTGAAAGGGGGACCGTCCGGGTGGCCGGGAAAATCGGGAGCACTGTGGAAGGTGTGGTAATGCGGGAAAATTGTCCGGTGACGATTATCAATCCCGCAGTTCGCTTGTCCTCGGCGGCATTCAAAAAAATTGTGGTGGGAGTGGATTTTTCCGTATCTTGTGAATGCGCCTTGTTCTTTGCCCGGAAAACTGCAGAAAAATTCGGGTCAAAAATCTTTCCCTTTCACATGATTCCTGTGCCACCGTATCCCAAGTATACCAAAAAAGATTATGAAGCAGATCGAAAAAATACTGAAAACCGCCTGGAAGAATTCTGCCAAAATTTGATTCAAGATACCGATTACGCCTATCAGATCTGGGGCGGGGCGTTGCCCCATATAGAACTCGTTAAATGTGCAGAAAAAAACAATGCAGACGTAATCATTCTGGGATCCCACACAAAGAAAAAAGGCACAAAATGGTATGCCGGCAGTGCCGTGGAACGGACCGCCTTCCGCGCCGGATGTCCGGTGATCGTCGTAACGGATCCGGAAGCCCTGGTTTCCTGGGATGAAAACGCCCCGAATGATCCGGCAATCGGTAAAGAAAAAGACCGGTCGATTCATGTATTTACCGGCAAGCGGAATGAATAAGGGAATCGGCAGTTACAGATTCCTCCTAATATACAAAACCTTAAAATAAAGGAGATCAAACATGAAACATCCGGAACGTATTCTCGTTGTATCCATGGGTACGAAACAGGCCCTTGAAGCCGTTCAGTGGGGAATGTCTTTCGCCCGTAATTACGGGGCAGAACTTTTTGTCACCCATATCGTGCACAACCCCTTTGGGCTGAAAGGCTGGAGTCTACCCATATCCTCAGCCAAGATTCTAAAGGACGAGTTCGCAAAAATACTTGAGGATGCTCATAAGGACCTTCAGGATTATATCAAGGCGGAAGATTCCGAAGGGCTGACCATCCAGGAAAGCGTCATCCAAGGGGAGCCTGTGCAGGAAATCACAGAATTCATTTCAGAAAAAAATATTGACCTGATGGTTATGACGGCCCATGAGCAGGGTTATCTTGAACATCTGATGATGGGTCATGACATTCGGGAACTGATTCAAAAAATGCCCTGTTCCATGTTCCTGGTCAAAAGAGAACTGGAGTATAAGCGCTATGAATAAGTCAATACCGCTGCCCGGCGCTTAGTGATGCCGCAGCGGTAGATCATAGTACGACTTAAGCCGGGACACCCTTTAAAATAAGGCTTCTCAGGAATCACCGGGTCAAACTATCCCGTGTTATGTTGGTAGCCGACAGAATAGACATTCATTATTGTCGTCCTGCTGGTGGCCAATGCAGTGATCGGGTTCTGGGAGGAGTTCCAGGCCGGCAATGATATTTCTGCGCTTAAGGCCCAATTGGCACTCAAGGCCTGGGTAAAGTGAGCCGGAAAATGGACTGCCCTGCCCTCTCGAAACCTGGTTCCCGGAGATATTATCCGAATCCGGATCGGGGATGTGGTCCCTGCGGATGCACGACTTAGGACCGCCGATTAAATAACTTGAACGAAATAGCTTGCCTTTTGGGCCATCTACTTCGTTGCATGAAAGGCCTAATAGGCCTGCTATTCGACCTTTCATGCGCCGTGTAGATGAACCAAAATCCGGCGTTATTTCTGCCCAACTTATTTAATCTGCGGTCCTTATAAGCGGAACCTCCCTGTCGGTTGGTGGCGATTGAGAAACTATCCGGCATGGATATGCTCTGCTATGATAAAAAATAAAAATGTGATAAAAATTTGAATGGCAACAAATAATTTTCCTACTCCATGGCATTTACAATAGCGGGTACATCCACATGCGTTTCAAAATGCCGGGCCAGCATATCATACTGCCTGTTCCTGCCCTGCAGGCCGCAGGATTCCGGGGGTTCAAGTTTGTTTAAGCCCAGAAGGCCCAGCCATTTTTTCAGAATGGGTGCAGAATCAAAAAAACCGTGCATGTAGGTACCCATGACCCGGCCTGAGTCGGCCATGGTCCCGTCAAAATCGGTGCAGGTCTGTTGGTTTCTCTCTTTTACGTTTAACAGGCCGTTGTCTGCCGCTTTGCTCGAAGCAATCCGGTCGGCAGAAGCTGTCCGGCCCATGTGGATTTCGTAACCAAGACCCGGGGTGCTGTCCCATTCAAACCGGGAGATGGTGGTGGTTTTGGGAGCTTTGAGAACCGTTTCAAGGGGGAGAAGCCCCAACCCATCGGTGTCGCCCGGGATACCTTCAAGGCCGTTGGGGTCATGGACTTTTGTGCCCAGCATCTGATAGCCGCCGCATATGCCCAGGACATGGCCGCCATTTTTAACATAAGCCTTAATTTTGGGGGTCCATCCGGTTTTGGCAAGCCAGTTCAGGTCGCTGCGGGTGCTCTTGGAACCGGCCAGGATTACGGCTTTATAGGCGGACAGGTCTCTTGGATGTTCAACAAAATTCACGCCCAATCCTTCCACCTGAAACAGGGCATCAAAATCGGTAAAATTAGAAATATGGGGGGTACGCACCACCAGTACTGTTGGGGTTTGGGCAGGATCAGTTTTAGCCACGGCGTGTTCGATCACCACGGAATCTTCATTGGGGATATGATGGTTCACCCAGGGCAATACGCCGAAAACCGGTTTGCCGGTCTTTTTTTCAATCCAGTCCACGCCCTCTTTAAACAAAGCAATATCGCCCCGGAACCGATTGATGATAAAACCTGCGATCTGGTCCTGTTCGGCCTTGTTCAAACAAGCCAGGGTCCCCACGATCTGGGCAAACACCCCGCCCCGGTCAATGTCAGCGGTGAGAATCACCGGGGCCTTGGCATAGGCGGCCATTTTCAGATTTACGATATCCCGTGCCATGAGATTGACTTCAGCGCAGGAGCCGGCTCCTTCCAGCACCACCACATCATTGGCGGCGCGAAGGCGGTCCAGGGCGCCGCAGGCCGTATCCCAGAGCTTTGCCTTTTCTCGGTGATATTCAGCAGCGGACAGATCTTTATGCACCTTTCCCAGCAGCACCACCTGGGAGCCGACCTGGGTCACGGGCTTGAGCAGCACCGGGTTCATGTCCACATGGGGAGCAATGCGGGCGGCTTCGGCCTGGACAATCTGAGCCCGGCCCATTTCAAGACCTTCCGGGGTAACCCCAGAGTTATTGGACATATTCTGTGCCTTGTAAGGTGCCACTTTATACCCACGATCGGAAAAAATCCGGCAAAGAGCTGTGGCAATCACGCTTTTTCCCACATCAGACCCTGTACCCAGGGCGGCGATACATTTTGCTTTTTTTAAATTTTCACTCATATCTCATATTTCTTGCTGTACCCCCGGGGGGTGATCATCAAATCATTATAAATAAAAGTGGAACTGTTTCCCACAATCACGATGCTCTGCATCCCCACGTCGGCCTTGTCCAAATCCTTAAGGGCACACAACACCACCGTCTGGTTGTCACGCATGGCCCCTGTAACAATACCCACCGGGGTGGTGCCGGCCCGGTATTTTAAAATAATCTCCATGGCCCGGCTGAGCTGCCAGTCACGCTTTTTGCTTTTGGGGTTGTAAATATTGATAACAAAATCAGCAGAGGCTGCTGCATCCAGGCGCTTTTCAATCATCTGCCAGGGGGTGAGCAGATCGCTGAGGCTGACGGTTGCAAAATCATGGGTCAAGGGCGCGCCTAAAAGCGCAGCACCGGCAGCAAGCGCGGGGATACCCGGCACCACCTCAACACACAGGCTGCCTTTTTCGCCGGTATTGCAGGCAATTTTTTTAAGCGCCAGCATTTCCAAAACCAGGCCTGCCATGGCGTAGATGCCGGCATCCCCCCCGGATACCAGGGCGCACGCGTAGCCGTCAAGGGCGGCATCAATGGCGGCCTGAACCCGGTCCACCTCCTTGGTCATGCCTGTGGTCAGGGTCTTCTTATCCTTGATCACATCTTTGATCAGTTCAAGATAGGTTTTGTACCCCACCACAATATCGCAGGCTTCCAACACCTGGCGTGCCCGGCCGGACATATGTTCGGCCCTTCCGGGTCCTGTGCCTAGGATGTAAAGGGTATTGCCGCCAGGGCAAGAGTGACTACTATCCGAGCGGGATTTTTCGGGATTAACAGACAAGTCCTGCCCGTTACCGGCATGGCTGCTGCTTCGCATACGCTTTTTACTCCTATATGTTTGTTCACCAGAAAAGATGGATCAACCTGTCCGGATAACTTTTATGTTCAAAAAATAACACAAACCCGGCAGCATATCACTGATCCGGACTTTGTAGCGCATGATTGTCCTTATCGTTCTTAAATGCAATCTTTTTACAGATAAAAAGGCCTGAAACCGGAGGAAAATATGGGCATTCCCCTTACCTATTGATAGACCAAGCAGGCGTTAATGCGCTGAGTAATTTCATTTTCAACCAGGGTGTAGGCGTTTGAATCAAAATCAGAATACCGTTTTTTAAACTGCAGTTCCATAATCCCTTCGGGCAAATTATCAATCCGGGGCATAAACTGACCTTCAGTTTTAGCGGCTGCCATTTTCTGCTGTATTTCGGATGCCTTTTGGGCGGAGCCTGTGGCAAGTTCCCCAAGCCGGACTCCGGCCCTGTCTGCGGCCAAATCAGCAAAGCTGAATCCGCTTCCGCCACCTGAATCAGCCACCTCTTTGGAAAGCCCGGCAAAGTTGCTCAGCTTGCTGCCTCCGGACACAGCGATTCCGGCAGAAACAAAAAAATGCTTGACCAAGTCTTCCCTGTCCCAAAGGGTGAGAGCGATACTTTCAGGCGAGATAAGATTTGCGGCTCTTTCCTCGGTCACAAGATGTTCCAGCCCACGGCCAAGGCAAAATAAAGAGATGGTTTGCAACACTGCCCTGTTTTCCTCAACCGGATTTTTTGACACGTTACTTTGCTCCAAGGCCAGTTTAAACAACGGCCGGATCACCCGGACTACGCATACTTTATTAACGTCATATTTTTTAAATGTACTGCACATTTTGGCTAACGCATTGGTGTATAGAATCAGACGATCCTGGTGTTCCGGAGCAATAAGCATTGACTTCTGACTTTCATGCAACCGGTTTAAGGCATCCGGGTTCCAGTCATAGGTAAAACTTAACTGCTGTCGATTTATTGCAACCGATTGCAGGGCATCCAGGTTCTGCAAAACCAATTTATACTCATCAGGTGCAAGCAGAGCCTGTCCCAGATAGGACAAAGCCGCAGTGATCAGGCTACCGGGCAATGTAAAAAAACCAGCACTCATGGAATGGACCCGGGGTCTGCCGTTCTCTATTTTCAGGACACATGCCGTGTTGATATATTCGCCCAAAGGGGTCTGGGGGATCTTCACTGCAGTACTTATATTTATAAAAGGATCAGACAAACGGATCTGGGGAAAAATCGCAACCTGGTCAACAAACTCGGAGGCAACGTAAGCGGCCATTAAATTTAAATCCTGTTCAAAAAGTTCCACCTGCCGGGTTTGCCTGACCGACATAGAATCGGGCTTGTAAAGGCGAACCAGCTGTTCCATGCGCTTGACCTGATCAAATGACAGTTCAGGTGGTTTGCCCACGGCAGGCGTTTTATCAATCACAGCAAATAAAAAAAGAAACGGACAGGCCACCACCGCAAGAACAAATAACAAAAAAAAACTTTTGACGATGAATTTAAACATACTTTTTTTTGCCTTGTATTTTAAGGGTTTAAACAGAAACTCGGATCCTTTATTTTTGAAGAATCCAGCAGGTATTACGCAGGTTTTCCATATTTCGAGCAGACACAATATTACCTATCCCCGTCATGGTCTAAGTCGGCAGTGAGAACGACCAAAGCCTTGGCCTATGCAGCCATTTTCAGATTTTCAATATCCCATGTTATGAAGTTGACTTCAGCACAGAAGCCTGAGCTTCTACGATGTGACGGGCATTACCGCCAGGGCAAAGGTTACTCTTTTACCGGACGTTTTCGGTATTAACAAATGCGTCCGACCCGTTGCCAGCATGGCTGCTGCTTCGCATACGCTCCTTACTCCTATATGTTTATTCACCAGGAAAGAGGGATTGGGAACTGTCTTCACCTGGTCCAATTCGTCTCTTGTATAAAATTCAATGGGCACGTTTAAGGTTCGGGCAAGCGCCAGAAGCCCGGGTTCCTCGGCTTTAAGATCCACGGACACGATTTTGGACAGGCTGTTCACGCTGAATCCATGGGTCTGAAAGACGTGCCGTAAATGATCTTCAAGTTCCTGCCGGGGCACACCTTTTCGACACCCCATGCCGGCCACCAGCATTTTAGGACGAAGCACCAACACTTTTTCCGGAAGATCACGGATCGTGCAATCCACCCATATTCCGGATTTTTCAGAAGTAAATAAAGAAGGATCTTCCATGAGCGCCGGGGGCAAGTGCGGTGACACCAGATGAAAGGGGTCATGAACCGGCAGGGGTTCCCCCTTGATAAAGGCCATGCTCACATGTTTTATGGCTGTTTTATTTTCGATATAAAGTCCCTGGTCCCGGGCAATCACATCAATGGCAGGCACCTGGTTGACATCCGTGGCGGTTGTGATCACAGGGGTTGCCCCCAGTATCGTCGAAAGCCTGACGGCCAGTTCATTGGCCCCGCCGATATGGCCTGAGACCAGACTGATCACAAAACTACCGGCCTCATCACCGCACACCACGGCAGGATCTTTTATTTTATCCTGGATTAAAGGCGCAATGGTGCGCACCACAATACCCGTGGCCATAATAAAGTAATGGGCATCATAATGATCCCAGACCGGTGCCAGGGCCTTGGCCAAAGAGGAGAATGCGGTATAGAATTCACCCGGCACAAGTTTTTTCGACGCAAACAGGTCTGTATGGGGCAACGCCTGTTTCACCTGGTTTGCCAGTGTCATCCCATGGGGTGTCAGCACCCATACCCCAAGCTTTTTTTCAGCCCAGTCAATCATGCCTTATCCCGATGTCCTGGCTCAAAGACCCGGTCGCACAGCAATAAATTTGCATCTTTTCCCTTCTTTAGAGATAATCCCACAATGATGAGTGCCAGGCGGTTGATTCCCTTTTCCGGTACCGGCAGGCGACCTTCTTAGGTCCTTTTGTACAATTCAAAATCACATTACGGCACTTCGATTAAATCAAAAATTATTTATTATTCTTACAGATTTTAGGAATAAAACTCAATATACCGTCTGCAGAGTCATAGCAAATATATAACCCCTCCGAATAAACACAATACTGTAATAACAACAATACAAATTTGCGTTATTGTATTTTTGACACAAAGCAACTGTCCTATCGATTTTAAATATTCAAAAAAAGAGGTCTGATTAAAACAGTAATTATAGTTAGTTGTCACGCATAGCCCATTGCAACTCTCTTTTTTAACACTCCGGCATCATTTTTGATTGTACACACATAACGGAACACATAACAGAACGACAAAAACAAGCAGGGAAGTATTCAGAGATTAACCACCAACTCAAGTTGAAACTAAACTTGAGTTATATTGAAACATAACTGTCACAGTTCAAAGGAGTAATCATGAAAAAAGCAACACTGGAAAAAATTTTTGAATATGCATCAATGCCTGTTCACGGTACGTTATCACGGAAACTGAGAAAGGATATCCACTGCCAGGTAAACGACGGCAAGGTATATGATGGGGCCACTTTTTTTCTTGGAGAAGAATTCGTCCGCATTACGGAAGAAGAAAAAGGGCAAATGATCAATACCTATTATGACTGGGAAAATATCGTATCTGTAAGAACCATTGCAAACAAGACACAATAACAGCTATGGGCTGACCTGGCTTATCAACACCCAGGCTCAGCCCACAACAAAAAGGAGAGCTTGTGGCCCAGGTTACATTTTACGAAAAACCCGGTTGCATAAACAACACCAAACAAAAAAAATGGCTCGCAGCTGCGGGCCATGTTGTAACCGAAAAAAACATTTTGGAAACCCAGTGGACCCGGGAAAAACTGCTTCTTTATTTTGGAAACAAACCTGTGGCGGACTGGTTTAACAGAACCGCGCCGCTGGTGAAATCCAAAACAGTGATCCCGGAATCTGTCAACCGTGAAGAGGCCCTTGACTTAATGTTAAAAAATCCCATTCTCATCAAACGGCCTCTGCTTCGTGTGGAAGATGAAAGAATGCAGGGCTTTTCCGTAGACGCGGTTCATGCCTGGATCGGACTTGATCCATCAAAAGGGAATGAAACCATTGTTGAAGAACTTCGAAAGGAAAACCTCGGCCTCTGTCCGATGCTGGCAAAAGATACCAGCTGTGATGAACAGAAAATAAGCTGATCACCCCCAAAACACCATAAACCATTCAGAGCCCGGGCAGCCAGTATGCCCGGGCTTTTGATCGATCACACCTTGTCCCGGTATCCGTGAGCAAAAGTCCGGTCGTACAGCAGAGATCTGGCGTCCGCTTCCGTTTCCAGAAAAGGTCCTACAATGATAAGAGCCAGGCGGTTGATTTCATTTTCCGCCATAATTTGGGCCAGCCGCTCCACAATGGTAACAATAATTCGCTCTTCGGGATGACTTACCCGATAGGCCACGGCCACAGGGGCTTTGGGTCCATAGGTTGCGGCCAGAACTTTTTGCACTTGTTCGGCCATGCCGGCGCTTAAATAAATGGCCATGGACGCATTATGGGCAGCAAGGCGTTCCAAAGACTCTTTTTCCGGGACCGGGGTCCGGCCTGAAATCCGAGTGAATATCAGGGTCTGGGATTGTTCCGGCACGGTGTATTCCACCTTGAGTGCAGCCGCTGCGGCAAAGGCGGCGGTGACGCCCGGAATCACCTCGTAGGGGATCTCCCGTTGATCCAGCAGCATCATCTGTTCGGCAATGGCCCCGTAAAGGGACGGATCTCCGGTGTGCAGTCGTACGACCCGAAGCCCCTTGTCCCAGCCATCGGCCATGATATCCACCATCTCGTCCAGGTGTAGACCGGCACTGGACTTTTTTTTAGCCGCGTCACCCGCCCAGGTCAGCACGGCTTCGGGCACCAGAGACCCTGCGTAGAGGATATAATCAGCCTCTTCCAGGGCTTTCATGCCCCTGACCGTTATCAGGTCTGGAGCACCCGGCCCTGCCCCGGTAAATATAATCGGATATTTTTTCATCATGTTCATCATGGTTTTCCTTTTTGTGCGGCAATGATCCACACGGGGTTCAACGCTTCCATACGCCGTCCCCAAGGCATGTTCCTGGATTTGCTGATCTGGGCCTGGGTCAGGCTCACCCCAAAGCCCTTTTCTTCCAGCACCGATACCGCCAGGTGCAGGGTCTCCATCAGTACGGTATTTATAACGATTCTGCCCAAAGGCCTCAAAACCGTTGTCACCACGTCCAGCACCTGGTCTAGATTTTTACCGGAACCACCGATAAAAACCCGGTCGGGCCTTGGCAAATCCGCCAATCCATGGGGAAGTTGTGCCAGGGAGAAAGACAGATTTTTAACTTTGAATCGCTCAACATTGGCCTTGATTTGGGCGACACGGCTCTGATTCTTTTCCACGGCATAAACAAACCCATCCGGTAAAAACAAGGTAGCTTCAATCCCCACAGACCCCGAACCTGCCCCCAGATCCCACAAAATATTGTCCGGGGCAAGTTCCAGGGCGGCCAAAGACAGAACGCGAACCGGCGCTTTGGTAATCAGGCCCTTTTCATGGACAAACCAGTTATCCGGGGTCCCCGAACGTAAGGGGCCGGAAGGGGCTGCCGGTTCACCTTTTTGAAGCACCACCACATTGGGCTGGGAAAAAACGGTTTGGGTATCTGTGTGTTCATCCATGAAAAAAATTTTTTCTTCCAGGGCGCCCAGGTTTTCCAGCACCCACATCTGCCAGGCATAATCATGAATATTCACCTGTTTTTTAACGGCCCAGGGATCGTTTTCAGGATCGGTGAGCACACACAGCAGGTCCTTGTCATCCATTGCCTTTGCCAGGGCCGACATATTGTCCCGACCGTGCAGACTCACCCAGGCCGCATCCTGCCAGGGCAATTTAAGCCGGGCAAAGGCAGCAGCCATGCTGGTGACATTGGGATGAATGATGACCTGATCCGGCCCCAGGCGCCCAATCAACGTTTTGCCGATACCGAAGAAAAGCGGATCACCCGAGGCCAGCACCACCACAAGCCCGTCAGCCATATGCGCTTCGATGAAATCCAGCACCCCTGACACAGGGCTTGAAATCTCTTTTTTTAAGGCCATCACATCCCCAAAATAGGACAGATGCCGCTTTCCCCCCACCAAAACAGCGGCCCTTTCAATGAGCGCCAGGTGGGATGCGGTAAGATCCTTGGGGCTAAGGCCCATGCCGATTACATGAACCGGTTTATTCATGGCTTTTTTCCTCTCATCGAAATCAAAGGCAATGTACCTTTCTAAATCATAAATAACGGCTCTGAACCGACACGGTACCGGGCAAAATTTTTCGGCAGAACTTTGAGTCTCTGGCTGCAACCTAAGGACCACAGATTAAATAACTTGAACGAAATAGCTTGCCTTTTGGCCCATCTACTTTGTTGCATCAAAGGTCCAATAGGCCTGCTATTCAAGCTTTAATGCACCTTGTAGATGAACCAAAATTCGGCGTTATTTCTGCCCAACTTATTTAATCTGCGGTCCTAAAAGTAAAAATCTTTTTTCATCAATAGAATGATCCGGAGAATAATCCGGATCATCATCGCCCCCAATAATTAAGATGCGTCTACGACTCCGACGTCTAATCCCAAAAAAGAGTGCTGTCGCATTACCTCATAACTGATGATGGCAACAGTGTTGGCTATATTTAAAGACCTGGAGCCGGAAGACATGGGTACCCTGACGCAGGAATTCACATTCTCCTTTAGCATTTTTTCAGGTAACCCCACGGACTCTTTTCCAAAAATAAGATAAATATTATCTGAATAACAGAACCGGTCACATGGTATTGTTGCTTTCTTTGAAAGAAATACTTTCTGTCCCTGGGGATTTCGGACAAGAAAATCAGTATAGTTTATGTATGATTTAACATTGAGTTCTTTCCAATAATCAAGTCCGGCACGCTTTAAATATTTATCCTCAATGGAGAACCCCAATGGTTCTATCAGGTGCAGGCAAGCGCCCATGGCATTGCAAGTTCTACCAATATTTCCGGTGTTCTGAGGTATTTCAGGCTCCAATAATACAATATTCAATTTAATCATTTATGAGTCCGTTTAAAAAAATGGCAATTAAGGCAGTATACAAAAAAAGCCGGCTATAATCTATTGAATGTCGCACCCCTGACCCACCACCAAGGAGTCACCCCAAAAATACCGTCCGGCTATTCTGCCAGCTTTTTAACCCCCATTGTTCGGATAAGTTCATTAATATTGGTTGTTTTCAAATTCATTCCACCTTCGGACACCGGTAGCAGAATCAATTTTTTGCCCTGGAGGGCTTCGGCAATTTTCAATTTGACCAAAGCTTCCCCCCCGGCACTGGCCATGGCGTTGTTCATTTCTTGAATACCCTTGGCTTGGGCCTCCCCTTCCGCCTTAATGGCCTGGGCAAGCAACTGCTGTTTTTCATGATAGACATCTGCCTCAATTTTGGATTTCATGAACTCTCCGTCCACATCGGCGATCATCCCGTTAACTTCACCCCGGGCCTCTTCGAGTTTACGGATGTACTCTTCCTGGGCTGCATGCTGGGCAGACTTGTTCTTTTCAACCAGCTGGTCAGCCACCTTTTTATCCTCAATGGCTTTCTGGTATTTGGGATTAAAGCGGTAATCCTTAGTCAGCACCTTTTCAATAACAATGCCCATGGGGTTGAACATCTTTTGCAGATATTCTTTTGTTTTCCTGGCCTGGTCACCCCTGCTTGCCGCAACGTAAAATTCTTCTGTTGTCAGTTCACCGAAAATGTCCCGGGGTTTGCTTCGGGCAATCGTGCGCACGATTCTTTGTCGAAGATCCATGTCGTCTTTTGCCACATTCTGCAGGATATAGGGGGCCTTTGCAGGATCAATTTTATATACAATAATGACATCAAGACTGATGTCGTTGCCGTCGATGGTTTTAAACAGCAGGTCGTCTCGGTTTCTTCTGTCATCTTTATTGGCGTCATAGGTCATTTCAAGGTTTTGAAGCTTGGTATCAAAGGTATGCCAGTCATTGATAAAGGGCATAAAAAAGTAGGTGGAACCCGGGGCATAATATTTTTCTTCTACCCCTTTTTTTCCCAAAAATGAGAACTTTATTGTTCTGACACCCACCTCTGTGCTGTCTGTTGAATGGGGAACGCAACCGGCCAGCATAACCATAACGGCCAGCAAAAGAATCAATTTCTTCATCTGTCACCTCCTTTACTGCGGACATCAAAAAGTTCCAGGGCATTATTCAAGTCAAGGGGGTTGACCCCGGAGGGGCCGTCACTGGGAAGAATGACAACATCTATTCCTTTATACACCTCGGCCATTTTCAGCCCGACCATCCGTTCAGCCCCTTTCCCCTGCAGTGCTTCATTTTTCAAACGGATTTGTTCCGCTTCCGCCAGTTTTACAAGAAGATCCGCTTCTGCCACTTTCTTTCTGTAATACAAATCTTTTTCAGCCTGTTTTCTGGTGACATAGGCTTTTCCCTTTTCAATCTCAACAGAGACACGCACCTTGCCTTCCTGTTCAATTTTGGTCAGTTTAGCGCCCTCAATGGCCGCCCTGGCCTCTGCCTGATTCTTAAAAACAAGCTGATCTTTAAGTTTTTTTTCTTCAATATTTTTCTGAATTTCATCACTGTACTGAAAATAACGAACCAGGACATGCTCGACAAAAATACCCTTATCTTTGAGTTCTTCATTTAACTCCTGTTTTGCCGCCAGGGCCTTTTCAACTCTCATGGGGCTGTTAAAAAACTCTTCGGTGGTCAGCTTTCCCATATTGTTTTTAAGGGCAGGCTCTGTCTTCGGGATAATGCCGTTGTCTTCAAACAGCCGGCCAGGACCAATGTCGGTAAACACCTTGTAGGGGTCACTGATGCGATAAATTATGGAGACATCCATATCCACAAAAAATCCGTCAGAGGTCTGGATATGGGCAGCCTTTTCTATTCTGGTATCATAGGCGGCTGACTGGGTAGAGTTGGTCAACTCCAGAACCTGCAATGCCCTTGGCAGTTTATGCATTTCCTGAATACCAAAGGGAAGCACCAGGTAAAGGCCTGTTTCATAGACCTTTTTTTGCACGCCACGGTGAAAACCGATTTTATTGACCTTTATGCCGTATTCATAGGGCCGGATATATTCCAGAAACGATCCATATGCCAGACCGACAAGTATCACCAGGACCATAAGGATCTTAATGGTGCGCGGAATTTTAAAATTGGACTTTGGCAACCTGACTTTTTTCATTAATTCCGAGGTTGGATGAATTTGCTTAGGGGGCTTTTCTTCCCAATTTTCCTGTGTCTCCATGGCATTTCCTTAATTTGAGTTATATTCATTAACGACTTTTTTTCATCCTATGAGAATCAAAGGCAATGGTTCCTTCGAAATCATAAATAACGACCCTGAACCGGCACGGTGCAGGGCAAAATTTTTCGGCAGACCGGATCATGGCTGCCCCTACTTTTTCCAGCACATCCGGGTAACCGGGCCAGAGCATTCCAAAGGCATGCCGGGCCGTGTTGGCGCTTGCAACCTCCCGGGCCAGGGTCTTGTTGCCGGTTTCGTCGCTGACCACATCCGCCAGCCAGTCCATGGTTAGATCCGCCTTCGCGGCATGGGTATGGACAAACCCCTGGGCTATTTTCAGGGCTTTGCCGAAAAATACGGCCAGGGTGGCATTGGGAATTTTATTTTCAGCAAGGCTTTCCATGGACATACCGAAAAAATCCCCAATCTGTATAAAGGCCTCTGGGTGTAAATTGTACAAATCGGTAAAAAAGATTTGGGAAAAACGTTCGGATCGCCGTCCTGTGGTCAAAACCACATGGTCGCACCCACACGCCCGGGCCACGGACATGGCCGACCGGATGGTGGCGGTGTAAGCCTCGTGGGACAACGGCTTTACAAGTCCTGTGGTGCCCAGAATGGACAAGCCCCCTTCTATGCCCAGCCGGCGGTTCAAAGTTCTTTCGGCCAGAACTTCGCCGTTCTCCACAAAAATTTCAGCGCTCACCCCGGCATGGTTGTAATACCGGGTAAGCATTTGCAAGGCGGATTCACGGATCATCTTCCGGGGACCGGGATTGATGGCAGGTTCTCCCGGCAGAACCTCAAGGCCGGGCTTGGTGACCATGCCCACGCCTTTGCCGCCGGTGATCTGCACCGTCCCGGGGTCATCTGTCAGGCCAACCACGGCACCGATCCTGGCCCGGTGGGTAATATCCGGGTCATCCCCGGCATCCTTGACGACCACGGCCCGGACAAAGCCATTGTATGGGGATACCGAATCAACTGGGATCTCAAGTCTCTGACCGTTGAGCAGGTTGATGTTTACCGATCCGGGAATCTGCTTTGTAAACAGGTACACCAGGGCCGCTTTTACCGCCGCCGCGGCCGCCGTGCCCGTGGTAAATCCCTGGCGTAAATTTTTCTTCTCTCTATCCGACAAACCAATATCCCAGTCCCACAAAAACAATACTGACTATCCGGAACCCCTGGCCCATCAATAACATGGAAAGTCCCATGCCCGGTGAAAAAATACCCATATACCGGGGCAGCTGATGCCGGATGGCCCGGATGGGAAACGCGATGATATTGCCCAAAAGCAGCGCAATCACGGTCTGTTTCACGGTGATGGTGCCGGCATCCATCAAAGCGCCTGCTGCGGCAAATCCTGCAGTGAATTCCGAGGCAAAACTTAAGACCACCACGCTTAGGGACTGGGCCGGGACAAACTTTTGCACGGCAAACCGGGTCATAAAGACCTCAACGGCATCAAAGGCACCGACTGCGGTCAGCACGTAAACCACGGTGTAGACCGGAACCACAAAGGCCATCACCCGGGAAAACCGGGCGGGAAACTTTTCTTTTAAAGACTGCATCAACGGCTTTTTCTTTTTTGAAATGTCCTGGGCTTCCCCGGCCTGAGCATCGTCACCCACAACAAGCCCCGGGTTTTGGGCCGCCACAAAAAAGCGCCCGAATAAAACGAACAAAAACGTACGAACACAGGTGGCCAGAAAAGTTAAAAGGAAATAAAGCAACCCTGCCGTACGCGTTAAGGGCACCACAATAAAAAAAGTCATGGGCAGATGCAAAAAAAAAGCCGGGAACTGATTGATGAAGTTGGTCAAAAAAAGCTGACGCCGGGTGATCTGCTTTTCCTTATAAAAATCCAGAAGCATGGCATTGGCCGACACCCCTGAAAAAAAGGCTGCGGTAAATGCCGCAGAACACCGATGTCCCAGGTTGGCAAACCGAAAGACCGGTGCGGCCAGGGCACCCAGTTTACGGGTCCAGCCCGTGTCATCAATGGCCTGCGCTGCCACAAGGCCAATGCAGACAAAGGCCAGCATCCGGGAAAGCGGCAAAAACAGGCGGCCGGGCAGCGTTGCCAAGGTAATGCCATCCACCCAGGCAAGACCCGCGGCAAGCACGGTTCCTGTGATCAACAGCCCGATTAAAAGCGCCGGGCCATTATCCTTTTTTTTCTTAGGATTCAATGAAATGCCCGCTTTTCTTGGATATGATCAGGGTCCAGTAATCGGGTTTCTTCTCCTGAAACACATTAACATTTCGGACAATCTGCTCATCTTCAAGCCCGCATTTGACGATACCCACACTGTTTTCCGCCATGCCTGCCTCATCCAGGGCCTTTGCAATGTCACCGGCATTTTTATACGCTTTAAGAAAAACCACATTGTCCGCATGGTCGCTGATTTCCCGGAACTTGTCCCCGCCCATGACACCGGATAAAAGGGTCATGGACTCCTCGCCTTCCACCAGGGGCGTGTTGATGCGAGCCGCTGCCGCCTGGTAGGAGGTGATGCCCGGAATGGAACAGATCTCAATGTGCGGGGCCAACTTCCGGATAGACTTAAGCAGATATCCGTAAGTGGAGTAGGTCATGCAATCGCCAAGGGTGATAAAGGCGGCATTTTTGCCCTGCTCCAGCACCTCGATGACGGTTCCGGCATTATCCTGCCACACGGTTTCCATGGCCTGCTTGTTCCGGGTCATGGGAAAAGGGAGTATTTGAATGGGCACAGACGCCTTTAAATGGGATTTGGCGATCTCAGCCGCCTGGCTGTGGGAATTTTTTGCAGAGGACGCGGCAAACACCATGTCCACTCGGCTTAAAATGCTAACGGCTTTCAAGGTGATGAAATCCGGATCGCCGGGGCCCACACCAATGCCGTACAAAATGCCTTGGGTCAATTTACGTCCTTTCACCAGTAATCTTATCTCCTGCAATTAGTGCCAACGCATTAATCACACTTGCCGCCACATTGGAGCCGCCTTTGCGGCCCACATTGGAGATATAAGGAATGTTGGTTTCCATCAAGGCTGCCTTGGATTCCGCCGCATTGACGAACCCCACGGGAAGCCCCACAACAAGGGCAGGCCCTGCCTCTTTGTTTTTTATCATGTCCAGCAGATGAAGCAAAGCCGTGGGCGCATTACCCACCACATAAATACCGTTTTCCATCATGTGGGCGGCCTTTTCCACCGCCACACGGGCCCGGGTCACGCCCCTTTCCTTTGCCTGGGTCGCCACCTGGGGATCCGCCATGAGGCATTCACACCTGCCGCCGAAACTTGCTAAAAGGTCTTTGCGGATACCGGTTTTGGCCATATTGGTGTCCGTGACCACGGTGCAGCCGTTCCGGATGGCTTTGATCCCGGCCGCTACAGCGCCGTTGGAGATCCTGACCATCTGCATATATTCAAAATCCGCTGTGGTATGAATCATGCGCCGCACAATGTTCCACGCATCCGGGGCAAAATTGTGGGGACCGGCCTCCGCGTCAATGATGGCAAAGCTTTTTGCTTCAATTTCATGGGGCTTCATTTACAAAAATTTTTCCTTTCTTTCTGATATTGAAAACACGCCTGCACAAAATGTTGCGGCACGTCCGGGTTGCTTTTAAAATGCAGGTGCAGGTAGCTGCCAAGGGTCCGGTTCTTTTCAAAACCCGGCACGACTCGAGTACCGCCGGTACGGTCACAGGCATCATACACACTTTTTTCCCCATGGTCATCCAGGCTGGAGTAATGGAACTCATGTCCCCGGGCGGTAACGCCTGTTGGCCCAAGAATCGTGTCTCGGTTCAACCTAATTTCCCGATATCCAAGGGCCCGCAACCGTTTGGACATACGACAGGTAAACCCAAAACATCCGACCATGTCGTGGTGTTGCCCGTCTAAATCTTCCAGGGTACGGCAAAGGGTCATGAACCCGCCGCACTCGGCATAAATGGGCATATTGTTTTTGCAGGCCAGGGAAACAGCCTGCCTGAATCCAGTATTTTGCGTAAGGGTTGCGGCGTGCAGTTCCGGGTATCCGCCGCCAAGATATAGGCCGTCTATGTTGTCCGGCAGATTGGGTTCGAAAAGTGGCGAGAAATAAATAATCTGTGCCCCGGCCTGTTCCAGCAGCTCTATATTTTCAGGATAATAGAAACAGAATGCCGCATCCCGGGCCACCGCGATACGCACAAATGCCGGTTTCTGTTCCAGGGGCGTCGGCGAATCCACAGGAACCCAAGGCAGTGACTCCAGCAGCGCATCAAGATCCATGCAATTTTCTACCAGATCGGCCAGGGCATCTTGCATCTGATCGCCAAGGCCATGGTCGTCACTGGTGACAAGGCCTAAATGCCGGGAAGGAATTTCAATGTCCGAATTCCGACCCACCCCGCCAAGACACGGCATTTTCACATTACCTTCCAAAGCCTGGGTCAGATAGTCCAGATGGATGGCACTACCCACCTTGTTGAACAACACTCCGGTGAATTTAAGGTCCGGGTCAAAATTTTCAAATCCCTGGACCAGGGCCCCGGCACTGCGGGCCATGCTCCGGGCATCCACCACCAGAAGCACGGGCAAATCCAGCCATTTGGCCAGCTGGGCTGTCGAACCGGCCTCGCTCCTGCCGTCATACCCGTCAAACAGTCCCATCACCCCTTCCACCACGGCAAGGTCGGCCTGTCCGGTGTGTTGCCTGAAAATGTCCAAATTGGTCGATTTTTTTAGCATCCAACCGTCCAGATTACGACCGGCAATACCTGTGATGGCGGTGTGGTGCCCCGGATCAATGAAATCAGGCCCCGCCTTAAAGGGAGCAACACGCACTCCACGGCGCTTGAATGCCGCCATCAACCCCAGGGTGATAGTGGTCTTACCGCACCCGGAATGAACACCGGCAACCACAAGCCCCTTCATTGGACACCGCCCTTTTCAAGCATTCCGGGATATAGCATATCCGCAATGGTGTGAATGCCTTTGAGCAGATCCATGGTGGGCCGAGATACGATCTTTTCATCCACAATAAAAATCTGATTTTCCTTTACCGCCCGGATCACATCAAAGCCGGGTTCATTTTTAATCATTTCGATTGTGGGCTGGTTCATGGCGCCTTTCTGGGCTAAAAAAACATCAATCTCATGGGCATGGGATAAAATTCGCTCCTTGCCGTAAAAGGCGATATTGGTGCCTCTCACGGACGGCGCGTCCTGGGCAAGGTTTACACCGCCCGCTGTTTCCAAAGCAAAGATGGCCATGGCACCGGGTGTAAAGGTTTTCATCCGGGAATGAATGGCTTCAAAATAGACCTGTTTTTTATCCGCAATCGCCTGGGTCACTGCCTGAATCCCAGCAATTTCATTTTTGAATGAGCAGACCATCTGCCGTGCTTGATTAACTTTACCGGTCAGGACGCCCAAGGCTATCCAATAGTCAAACATCTCATCCACACTGCCGGGTTGAAGGGAAACAACAATAATACCTGCTTTTTCCATCCCCTTTACCAGGGCGGTATAGGCCAGGTCGATCATGGGCCGGATCAACACCAGGTCCGGCCGGGCAGCCAGAAATTTTTCAAGCCCGTCATGGTAGGAAAATGTTCGTTTACCCGCCCATACGTCCATGGGACAAATCCCGATGATTTCATCATCCAGCCCCAGATTTTTTAAGTTCCGGGTATGGGCACCGTACAGGCTGATAATCCGGGTAAAGGGCGCATCCACCCGAATGCTGCGACCGGCAGTATCCCTAACAACATTGTCGGCATGACTTTGCACCGGCATAGCCCAAAACAAAAGGGCCACAAAAATAACGACTGATATATACTTTAACGGTTTCAATTTAAAAACACCACCTGTTTGCAATGGATGGCTTCATCGAAATAGACCCTGGACGACACGTCAAACACCTCTTTGATCACCGATTCGGTGAACACCTGGTCCACCGGCCCATGGGCGACGGCCCGCCCTTTTTTTAAAAAAAGCAGGGATTGGCAGAACCGGGCAGCCAGGTTTAGATCCTGCATCACACTGATCACCGTCAGGCCCTTATTTTTCACCCTGTCTGCAGCCAGGGTCATAAGCGCCAGGGTATGACGAATATCCAGGTTGGAGGTCGCCTCGTCCAGGATCAGGCAGGAGGGATTTTGGGCCAGGGCCCTGGCAAACACCACACGCTGGCGTTCTCCGCCGGACAGCGCCGTGACATGCCGACGAGAAAAATCGAGAACCCCCGTGGCAGCCATGGCCTGGTCCACAAGTTCCCGGTCTTTTTCTCCAGGCGCACTGAACCGCCCCAGATGGGGATACCGGCCCATCATCACCACCTGATCCACGCTAAAGGGAAAGTTCACCCGGAAATCCTGGGGCACCAGCGCACATTTTTTTGCCAGTTCATTGGCGTTGAAATCATCCAGACACCTGCCGTCCAGCAGAATATCACCGTTTTCCGGTTTCAGATGTCCTGCGATCAAGTCAAGCAAGGTGGTTTTCCCACTGCCGTTGGGACCGAGTATACCATGGAAGCACCCGGACTGCATTTCCAGGCTGATCCCTGAAAATATGGCCCGGGTTTCATAGGAAAAATAGACATCCTTTAATGCATATCCCATGGGCCTTAAAACTTTTGTTTTCCGAAAAACTGCCGTTTAAACACATAACAGAAAAACGGCCCCCCGATCAATGCGGTGAGCACCCCAATGGGCAATTCTGAGGTCAATACGGCACGGGTAAAGGTATCCGCGCACAGCAGCAGCACCGCCCCGGCCAGAAGAGAGACCGGCATCAGCCACTGATTGTCCGCCCCCACGATACCGCGCATCATATGGGGCACCAAAAGCCCCACAAACCCGATAATACCGGATACGGACACACACACGGCGGCCATGAGCGACGCGGCGGCCAAAAGAATTAGGCGTGATTTTTTCACGTCCACGCCAAGGGAAGCAGCAGCCCGGTCGCCCAGGGACATAAGATTCAAGTCCCTGCCAAAACACAGACACACCAAAACGCCGATGCTTACAAAGGAAAGAGAAAGCCCCACATCCATCCAGGTTTTGGCGGAAAAACTGCCCATGAGCCAGAAAATGATCACGGATACCCGTTCATCCGCCGCATATTTTAAGAAACTGATCCCGGCCGAAAGAATGGCGGCAACGATAATACCCGAAAGAATCAGGTTGTTGGATGAATACCCGCCGGCAGTGCCGCCGGACAGGTAGAGCACCACAGCCAAAGTGAGAAGCGCACCGGCAAAGGCGCACAGCCCCACACTTAACCCCTGAAAGTAACTCATGTTGAAAAAAAAGGCCACACAGGCCCCAAAGGCGGCACCGGCTGAAATGCCAAGGGTATAGGGATCAGCCAGGGGATTTCTCAAAATCCCCTGGAACACCACACCGGAAATGGAAAGCCCAGCGCCCACAATGGCGGCCGTCAAGATTCTGGGAAGGCGCACATCCCAGATAATGGCCGAAGCCAGCGCATCCACAGGGCCCCGGCCGCAAATCTTTTCCCAGATCACGGTCAACACCTGCACAAAGGGCAGGCGAACCACGCCCATTGCCGCAGACACAACAATGACCCCGCCCAGCAGCAAGCCAAGACCCATCAGCACCCGGGCGGGAGAACTTTTTATGCCTGTTACAGTCGGCATATAAAAATAGTTTCCTTTTAACTTCGATTAATTAAAGTGAGCCATTACCTTTGCTAACTGACCCACCCAAATGTCGGCAAACGCATCATATTCAGCAGTACCCTTAAGTACGGTCTGACAAGAGAATCCCGCCTTGGTAAGCTGGGACTTCCAGGAATCGTCTTCGTCGCCGGCCATATCATTTTTGGCATGGTCACCGGCGACAGACATAAAGGGCATGACCCAGACTTGTTTAACCTTTTTTGCCTTAAGCCAGGCAATGACATCCCCAAGTTCAGGATACCCTTCCACGGTGCCCATAATAATGTTGGGGTCTTTTTGCTGAAGCTGCCAGTTCATCGCAGAGTAATAAATATTTCCCGGATGGTGGGTGCCATGCCCCATGAGCACAACAGCTTCTTTTGCCTTACGCGCCTTGGGCAGCGTGGTAATGATCGCATCAACCGCTTTGCCAACCGTGTCCTGGGCACCCAGCATGGGAAAGCCTAAAATGAGCCTGTCAAAACCACCGGGCATGGCCCTGAAACCATTCACGGTCATGGTCAGCTCATGGTACTCTTCGCCTGGAATGGTGTGAAGGGACTGCACTGCCACATGGGTATATCCGTCATCCATCATTTTGGCCAGGGCCTGGGCCGGGGAAAGAAGAACCTCACCCTGTTTGGTCAGTTTATGCCGGATAATATGGGAAGTATAAGCCCACACCACATCAACGCCGGGAAACGCCTTTTTCACTTTTGCCTCAATGTTTTGAAAAGAAACCTTTGCAGACGCTTCACTGGTACCAAACGCCACCAGCAAAATGCCTTTTTTCATATCTCTTACTTCTTTGTGGGCATATGCATTTGCTGCACACAAAACCATGGTCAAAATAACTGCTGCGGAAATCAACTTTCTCATACCACTTCTCCTTATTATCCTGATGTTAAAAGAACGCAGGCAATCCATCCAGCACCTGCTCCGGGTTAAAAACAAAAACCGCCAGGAATATATTTGCCCAAACATTCCTGCCGCCATACTCCCCAAAGAAGCGATCCCGCATATAGGCCGGCCCCAAAAAACAAAACAGCCCTTCAAGCCTTTGATGACTTGAAGGGCTGCACCCAGTTTTCTTGGCCCTGTAATATTTATGTCTGCGTCAGCAGCTCCCTCCGCATAACGCACATCATCAGCTCAGGCAGGTCTTCTGGCTCCCGGATCATCCAAATACCTGCGCCTTCCCATACGCCTTGAAAAAAACGAACAGTGGCAATGTGCAGGTTTTGTCCCCGGTTACAGCGGCGGGACCGCTCCCGATTCTCACGGGATTCCCTGTTAGGCCCAAACGGGCACCTCAACACAAAATGTATGATTGCGTAATAAGATTCCCCTGTCAAGCGTACTTTGGGGAGAGGACAAGACAATCGCATGTAACTTGCCTGTGGTTTTGACCATGGGCCTTAGTTGCCCATACGAATTATAATCCTTTTTTAAAACGTTGACCCGGCTTTCTTCTTTCATAAATTTTTCCAGGTGTTCACTATACCCCGAGCAGATGATTATGGTTTGCCTTTTCATCCGTCTTCTTCGTTGTGTCAATGGGTACATATATTAATATGCTCCCATTGCCACGCCTTGAATACGAACGAAAATTCTAAATCATATTTTGGAATGTTTTATTCCGATCATGGGCTTAATTGATGTCTTTTGTTTTTCAAGTAATTCATTTACATTTTTTACTAAATCCGTCAGTAAAAGTGGCTTATCGAGAAATTTTGAAACCTTGAGGTCCTTTGCTTTCTCCTTGTTTAAATTTTCACTGTAACCGGAACAAATAATAATAGGTATGTCAGGACGAATTTCTAATATTTTTTGTGAAAGTTCAGTACCTATCATTTTGGGCATTGCCATATCAGTAATCACCAGATCGAAATCGTCTGGATTAACTTTGAATAAATTCAATGCTTCGGTACTGTCTTGGAGACCAGTTACACGATAGCCATTATTTTTAAGCGCTTGCACTCCCAATTTGACAATTGATTCTTCATCATCTACCAATAGAATATGTTCATTGCCGGCTTTCCTTGAAAGACGAATTGAATCCTTTTTTTCAATGTCAAAAGCTTGATCGGTAATCGGCAAGTAAATTTTAAAAATTGTTCCGGTTTTATGTCCGCTTTCAACACTTATCCCACCATTAAAATTTTGAACAATGCCATATACAACCGACAACCCCAGTCCGGAACCCTTTCCAACTTCTTTTGTGGTGACGTATGGTTCAAAAATTTTATCTTTTATACTTTCGGGAATACCAATGCCGTTATCTTTGACACTTAAACATAGGTATTCTCCTTTAGGCAGGTCGAATTCGTGGGGAGGATTGCGTTTTTCCAAACCAATAATTATCTCACCTTGATCTTCTGTTATTGCATGATAGGCGTTCGTACAAAGGTTTAAAAGGATTTCATGAATTTCAGAATCATCACACAAGACAGCGTCCTGATCATCATAAAGATCGCTCGTTAAATTAATATTCGCCGGAATAGTGGCTCTTAGCAATTTCAGTGTTTCTTTAATCACGGGCTGAAGGATTGTTGGCTTCAATTCCGGTTCCTTTTGCCTTGAAAAGTGGAGAATGCGTTTAACCAAATCTCCGGCACGTTTTGCACCATCCAAAATATCTGTTAAATTTTCCTGTACAGGATGATCTTTGGGTAGTTCATCCTGTGATAATTGGGTGAATCCAATAATGGGGTAAAGTATGTTATTAAAATCGTGTGCAATGCCCCCGGCCAATTGTCCGATCGATTCCATTTTTTGAGATTGCTGGTATTTTTTCTCCATTTCTTTGAGTTCTGTAATATCTGTAGCAATTTGAATCCTGACCAGTCTTCCATCTGTCCATTCTATTGCACGATCATGGTTGATATACCATTTGCCGGTTAAAGGATTTCTATCCTGCCATACACAAACATCATCCGGTCTACCATTTTCATCAACCAATTTATCATTGGTACAAAAAGAACAGGGTTGCGTTTCCCCTCTAAACACTTTCCAGCACGTTTCTCCAGTGAAATCCCTGCCAAAGCTGTTGACCATGTATTTATTCATAAATAATATTTCATATGTATCCATGTCAGCGACATAAATCGTGGCATCGATACTGTCTAAAACAGTCAAGAATCTCTCATGGGATGCTCTAAGTGCATCCTCCGCCTGTTTACGTTCGGTAATGTCCACAAGCGAACCGACGATGGCTGTAACTGAACCATTCTCAACTAATGGGGCCTCCCTAACTTCAACAATAATTTTCCTGCCGTTTTTATGCCGCATCTCAAGTTCATACGTGGGCTGTCGTTTTCCAGTTCGAATCGCTTCCTGGGTCAATTCAATTGCCTTTGCGTTCATGGGATGATCCGTAATTAAATCGGTCCAGAGGTTCCTTACTTCTTCCGGTTCATAGCCAAGGTACTGGCTGACTTGAGGACTGACGAATGTTGCTTTGTGATCTGATGTGTGTGAATAAAAAAGGTTGGTACTGTGTTCAATAATATTTTTCAACCTGGATTCGCTTATTTTCAGAGCGTTTTCGGCTTGCCTTCGTTCTTTAATTTCAAGCGTGAGTTTTTTGTTCCAATGGTAAAGTAACAATATGATTATGGTAAAGACGATGCTGAGTGTGCCGACCCATTTCAGAATAACAGTCCAGTTTATTTTTTGCTCAATCTGAACCGTGAACCATTTTTGTATGATGGCATCCACATCTTCTTTGGGAATTATGCTAATCGTTTTATCCATTATACTGACCAGTTCCGGCAACGCGTTGCCTACCAGATAACCATACGGTTCTGGAGGCATGTCGACAGGACCTAAAATTTTCAAAGAGGGATACTTGTGCAGGAGATGACCAACCATCAGCAGCCCCCCCATCAACGCATCTGCTTTTTTCGACACCACAGCGTCTATCGCTTCTTTGAATGAATTTACCGGATAGGTCTGAAGGGTGGGATACTCTTTTAATATTTTATTATAGATCTCTATCCCCTGAACGATTGCAATTGTTTTACCTTTCATCGCCGAAATTCCACTGACAACAGGCATATCGTTTCGGCCGACAACGACAAAACTAATTTTCATGCTCGATAAAGTATTCAACGTGACGTTCTCACTCCCTGAAATTTCAAAGCCGACGGACATGTCAATTGCGCCGTTCCGTAAAAGAGTGTACAGCTTTTTTGCCGGGATGGTAATAAAGTCAAATTTCAAACCGGAATAGGTACTGATCAGTTTAAGATGGTCTGGACTGATCCCTTTGAGGACACCATCTTCGTTATAGAAAAAAGGTGGAAAATCAGACGGAAACCCAACACGAATCTTTGGGTGATCTGAAATCCATGCCGTTTCAATATCGGTCAGCCGTATTTTGCCGGCATCGTTTCTGTAATATTGCTTTTCAGGATCAGATATCCAGCGTTTCTCAATCTCCGCAAGCTCACTATTGGAAATGGCGTTAAAACCATTGTCTACGATCCTAAGCAGTTGCGTATTCTGTTTCAAAACACCGGCATGAAATGTCCGGTTAAAAACCTGCGGGCTGAGCGTGAAATGTCCAGACATCCCAAAACGATTGATAATGGATGCCATGGCAGGGCCTTCTGCTAGAAAACAATCTGTTTTTTGGGATAACACAGACCGAATCATTGTTTCCCGGTTTGTAAATGGGACCACGACGGCTTCAGGATATCTTATTTTAATATATTCTTCTTGGAAGGAACCTTTTGTCACGCCGATTTTTATTCCTGACAATTTATCGCTGATGTCAATTTTAGTTGAATTGAAAGGATAAAAAAAATATGCGCCTACGCCGAAAAGGGGTTGGGAAAACGACATCCATTGTGACCGCGAATCACTGTGAAACAATCCCGAATGAATACGTGCCTGCCCGTTTTTCAGATAACTCAGCGTCTCTTTCCACTTGCCGGGAATAAAGACAATCTCTTTTCCGGTTTTCTTGGACCATAGTTTCCAGATATCGATGAAAAGCCCTGCGGGTTTACCATCAACATCCATCCGGGTCAGAGGTGCATAATCTGTATCAATAGCGATTGACAACGGCTCAGGAAAAGTCTGAAAGGTTTCAGCGAACGTATTTTCAGTCGCTTCAATTTGCAAACTCAGTATTAATAGGATTAATACAGTAAGAAATAAAATCCTGTATCGCATTTTACCGCTCCATAATTCATTCAATAGGGTTTTCGATAGGGTTTATGAAACCAAATTTAAACGATATTCTTAGACAATTTTTATCTTAAGGACCGCAGATTGGAAGCAATCCTTCATGATATGATTGAACTTTTTTCAGAAAACTATCAAACCACCAGAGATTATATCGACATTGAAACGCCAAAAATCAATTGTATTAGAGAATATCCTGACTGCCGCCTGGATGGCAAGGATGAATCTCAACTACGAAGGAACGGGTCTTAAATAACTTACTCATTTTGCTATATCCGGGAGCGCGGGCGTCCCGCCTGCAGTAAAGATGCGGGCGGCACACATAGCCTGTTCAGGCATCAGCAATCACGAAAGCTGCCGGGGTGCATCCTTGTTGAAAAAACTTTTAATTTTTGCAAAAAGCATTTTAATACCCCGCCATATTTTAGGCAGCAGCCATACAATCAAGCAAATAAAGCCAATCAGAAAAATCAAAAACAAAATGGGATTATGAAGCGCGATCAGAATGCCACCGATTACGGCCACATCTTCAAGCACCGAAGCGGCCCAGTTGGAAAAGGGTTCAGGAGACGCGTTGATCAATAGCCTGGAACCCGATTTCGTCAGATGGCTGCCCGTGGCAAGACCTCCGCCCAGAATTCCGGCAGCAAGGGCCAAAGAAGGATTGACATCACCCACAGCACCTGCGGCAATCATCACGCCGGCAGGAATCCGGATAAAGGTGTGAATGGCATCCCACCCCGTATCCACCCCGGGGGGTTTTATCTGCAAAAAATTCCACAAAATACATGAAACCGGACGCCCACAGCACCACAGGGTCGGATAATATTTCAAGATTCTGGGGCAGTACCAGATTGCCGGTGGCACCCAGAATGCCCAATATAAATACCGTGGCATACAAATTTATCCCGGCGGCCCATGCCGCCCCCATACTCAATGATATGGTTTTAATAATCTGATCAAAGGATTCCATGGTTTAAACGCCTTTCATCGGTAATCATTAATCCAAGCCCTTCTCCCTAACCTGGACAAGCCGGAACTAAAGAACGTCTACATTTAAGTCATAAGTGTATACTGGACCATGAAATATAACAATGTTGAATAACCAATCTTCGCGTTACCTCATGATACCCATTTTTGAATTGAATCGTCACTCTGTTTATTTCTCCAGGATAGTGGTAAATATTGGCGGTAACAATAACATCGAACCCTTAAAGGAGAATACAGGTAATGGCAGAGCACACAGCCCAATATGGATGGGATGCATCAATGGAAATTTCCCTTTATGATAAAATCCGGCAGGATATGAAAGCCGCCATGCTAAAAAAAGATACAGCTGTAAGGGATACCATGCGTCTTATTATGGGCGCGTTTCCTGAACTAACTGTTCCCATCACCCTTGAGAGCGGAAAAAAATCCACCCGAACAAAAACGCCGGAGGAAATCACGGATGAAGATATCCAGAACATCATCCGAAAATTTGTCAAATCTGAAAAAACCGTGCTGGAAATTAAAAAAGAGACCTCTTCTGATTATCTGTCACTTTTAGAATCTTATCTGCCCAAAATGGCGACCACAGAAGAGATTGAAGTCTGGATAAAAACCAATATAGATTTATCTACCATCAAAAGCCCCATGCAGGCCATGGGGAGTGTGATGAAACATTTTGGAAAACTTGCTGACGGCAACCAGGTCAAGGATATTCTCCAGGGAATGACCGCCAAAAAATAATGGTTCATGGATCATTCAACGTTAGATTATTACAATCAAAATGCCTTGAAAGTGGCTGAGAGATATGAATCTGCCGACGTCACACAACTGCATGACTTTCTTTCATCCAGCCTGAAACCAGGCGGCAGACTTCTGGAGCTTGGGTGCGGCTCCGGCAGGGATGCCGCCTTTATGGTCAGCCAGGGGTTCAAGGTACTTGCAACTGATGGCTCGGCATCAATGATTGAACAGGCAAAACAACATCACCCCGAACTTGCGGAGCATATGGTTCACTTAAAACTGCCGGATGGGCTGTTAAATGCGTTAGGAGTCTTTCACGGCATATACGCCGTTGCCGTTCTGATGCATCTATCCGTACAGGACATCGAAAGCACAATATCTACCGTTAATTCTCTTCTGACAGCAAAGGGGCGGTTTATATTTTCAGTCCCGGCCCGGCGGGATGATGTCATGACAAATGAGTTTGATTCTAAAGGGCGTCAATTCACAGCATTATCACCGGAGGGATGGACAGATTTATGCCTGAAATGCAACCTGCATATTGTCCGAACTATGATTTCCGAGGATGGCCTGGGACGAGACGGGGCATGGATGAACTGCCTGGCTGAAAAACCTTAAATTGATCTGGAATTGCTTCCTCTCGAACCACCGTCACCGATGGCCCGTTGCCATACCACTGCACCCTTCGCCTCCATCAGGCTGGGTCTAAAACTTGCCAAATGCATTGGAATTCTATACATTTAACTCACTTTTAAGAACATGTGCCGTACCCGGCACAGCACAAACAAAATGCAGTGAAGCGTTAACACACCCACTGATTTTAGGCGTTTTGCACCTTCATAACCTGCAGGACTATGCAGTGATCATTTCGTTGGCTTGAATAATAACATTTACCAGGAGGATAAAATGCTATTTATTACGAATCGGTTTCCAAGACAGAGCATTAGATCACGTAGAGGACGAAAGTTTGATTTTGATTTGGATAATAATGCTCCCAGTAATTCTGTCTTTTTTTGCGAAAAAACAGGTGAAGATTCCTATATAGAACTGGGGAGTATAAATTTTCTTTCTCAGCTCAAAGAAGCCCCCTATCGGCAAATTCTCATCTACATTCACGGTTTCTCAAACCTCCCCAAGAATGTCTTTAAAGCCGCAGAAGAGTTTCAAGGGTTATGCGATATAAAAAAAAAGAGAGAGATCTTGGTTGTTCCATTGATATGGCCCTGTGACAATAATTTGGGAATTGTTAAAGATTATTGGGATGATCAAAAAGCAGCTGATTCAAGCGCCTATTCGTTTTCCCGGATTTTAGAAAAATTTTTAGCTTGGCGAAGTTCGGAAAATTACAACCCTCAATCTGACCCTTGCTTCAAGAGGATTAATGTTCTGGCTCATTCAATGGGAAACAGAGTACTGAGAGAAACATTAGCCGCTTGGAATAGATACGACCTTTCTGATGGAGTACCACTAATTTTCCGCAGCACATTCCTGGTCGCTGCAGACATAGTTAATGAGTCACTTCACAAAAACGAGCGGGGTGAATTGATATGCCATTCGTCGCGAAATGTTATTGTATATCATGCGTCTGATGATTTAGCGCTCCGCGCTAGCAAGGCTTCAAATCTCAAAAATAAAATTGCATCTCGCCGTCTTGGACATACCGGTCCTGAAGATATGCAGATGACACCCGCAAATGTTTATTCCGTCGATTGTGATGACGTGAATAATGCTTATGACAAGCCAAAGGGGCATTCTTACTTCAGATCAGGAAGAAAGAGCGGACAGCCAGGATTAGTCTTTGACCACATTTTTGACACCTTGCAGTCAGGAAGAGTGTTCCCTGAAGATGAGTTTCGGCGTACGACAATAATTAAAGAAAAATAAATACCCGTCACGCTGAACTAGTGGCTTAGGGAATACAGTGTCATTTTGACATTACGACCCATATCTCGAAAACAGGTGAGGGGTTTCAAGTAAAATTGCAAGCCGAAGACAGACCAAAATTTCCACTTTTTCCAACAAGATAATTCACCGGATAAACCGGTGAATTATCTTGTTCACGGCAGTCTGGTTACGTGGAGCCTTATTAACTGCCTTCTTAGCCGGTATCGGATCTTACGAAAGCATTATACGCATTACCGGTCAAATTGTGGTAAAGCGGCTGAGCTCCAGAAAATGGATAGGGAACTGGGATCCCTACGCAAGAAAGAAATGTTTCTTTCCCTATTTCTCCTTTTAAATAACACCCAGACTCAACCCACACAAAAATTGAAAGATCTATGGAAGTTACACAGACTTTCATATAAACAGCCATAGGCTGACTTGGTCTATAAATACCGAGGCTCAACCCACAACAAAGCATGAAAGTAATTCAGTAACTTATTGGAACTTTCATATAAAAAAAACTACGGAATCCTTAGCGCAACTTTTTGTTCCGTTGGACTTCAACCCCCCTAATACAGCATTATTTTTGGTAACATGCCGTTGGAAATGGATAAACTACTCTTCAAAAATACGCCACCCGCCGCCCAGTGCCTTGTAGAGTCGAACAGCGTTCTGGCTTACCGTGCCTTCGCTTACGACGAGCTTTTCCTGGAAGCTGAGCAACGAACGCTGCGCATCAAGCACATTGTTGAAGTCGGAAAGGCCATTGCTGTATTGATCCTGGGCCAGCTCTTCCGCGGCACGTGCAGCTTCGACAGCGATCCTAAGCGAAGCGCGACGCTTTTTTTCCTTGCGGTAATCCATCAAAGTATCACGCACTTCCTGCACACCATTCAGGACCGCGGATTCATATGCATACAGGTACTGTTCCTGGACCGCTTCCTGAATTTTGATATTGTTACGGATAGAACCGGAGTAAAATATCGGCCAGCGAATTCCGGGTATAATGCTGTATTTCCCACTGTCTGACTCGAAAAGCGTAGACGATTCCAAAGACTCCAGCCCGATGGAGCCGGTCAGCGTAAATTTGGGATAAAGATCGGCCACGGCTACACCGATTCGCGCCGTCTGTGCGGCCAGCTCACGCTCGGCGCGTTGGACATCCGGGCGGCGGCGCAACAGGTCCGCCGGAATGCCCTCAAGCACCAGATCAGATTGCGGTATCCGGTCAATATTCGGAATTTGCAGACTGCCCGGCATCTCACCTGCCAATACCGAGAGGGCATTTCGGGCGCTCTCCAGCCCGGCCTCAAGGGAGGGGATTTCGGCCCGCGTGCTTTCGAGATTGTAACGCGCTTGTTGCACGGCCAGTCCATTGCCCAAGCCGATGTTAAACCTGTCGGCAAGGATCTCATAGGTATCCTGCTGAACTTCCAGGTTGGCCCGTGATACGGTCAGGCGGTGCTGGTAGGTGCGGACGCTGAGATAGGCGATGGCAGTCTCCGAGGCCACGCTGACCCGGACGTCATCCAGCCCGACCCCGATTGCTTCCCAATCCGCAACGGCTGCTTCAACGGACCGTCTGGTTCCGCCAAAAATATCGATTTCCCAGACGGCATCGAATGCGGTGCTGTAGAGGGTGGTGGAACCGGTGTCCGACAGACCGTTTGTCGAAGAATCGGAGCGATCGACACTGCCGCTTAGATCGACGGTCGGCCCATAGGCGGCCTTGGTCCGGGCCAGTTGGGCGCGGGCTTGACGGACCCGAGCCACGGCCATCTTGAGGTCATGGTTGTTGCTCAGCGCCCGTTGGACCATATCGGTCAGCACCGGATCGTCGAATTGATTCCACCATTCGGCCACATCCACCTCGAGATTCCGCGCATCGGGGATGTCCGGCAGACTGGGCCGCTGGTAGTCCGGCCCCACCGACATGCAACCGACCATCAGCATCGGCAATAACAACAGCAACATGGACAGGTGCTTCGCTGCGGAACGGTTACGGATGACGTACATCTTTTCCCGGAACGTCTGAAACAGCACAAAGAGTGCCGGGACCAGTACAATCCCAAACAAGGTGGCGGCCAGCATCCCGGAGAACACAGTGGTGCCGATGACCCGGCGGCTGGCAGAGCCGGCACCGCTTGCGAACACCATGGGCAATACACCAAGGATGAAGGTAAAGGCGGTCATCAATACCGCACGGAACCGCTGTTTTGCTCCATCGGCAGCCGCCTCAATGATCGAAAGGCCTCTTTCACGCCGGGCTTTGGAAAATTCAACGATAAGGATCGCGTTTTTACTGGCCAGGCCGACCAGCAAAATCACGCCGAGCTGGGCATAGATACTCAGCGGCAATTTGATGACCATCAGGCCTGCCAGGGCGCCAAGCACGGCTACCGCAGTTGAAAGGATTACTGGTAGCGGCGTGGTCCAACTTTCATACTGGGCCACGAGAAAAAGATAGGCAAAGATAATGGCCATTATGAAGATCAGGGTAGCCGATCCTGCGATGGTGGCTTCCTGATAGCTGAGTCCCGACCAATCAAAGGAATAGCCTTCCGGGAGTGCTGTTTCAGCAATTTTGGAGACCTTGATCATTGAATCTCCACTGCTGATCATCGGAGCCGTAAAAGCGGTGATGCCGGCCGCTGAAAATTTGTTGTAGCGTTCGATCATTCTCGGCGCCAGGGTGGTTTTCGTCGTAACCAGGCTGCCCAGGGGCACCATGGCGCCGTTGCGGTTCTTTACATGGATATTGTTGAGGGCCTCAAGATTCTTCCGGTGCGGCCAGTCAGCCTGGACAATGGCCTTGTTCACCTGTCCGTCAAAGTTGACATCATTTACATAGAGCGAGCCCAGATAGTTCTGCAGCGCGCTGAAAATACTGCTGACCTCAACCTGCATCAAAGCAGCCTTGGTGCGGTCCACATCCAGATAGAGATGAGGCGTTGAAGCGGAATAGGAACTGAAGCCGAACATGATTTCCGGCGCCATGTTAAGTTGCATCAAAAAATTATTCATGACGGACTGAAGCTGCTGGGGATCGTTGTCGGCGGTGGCCTGCAGGCGAATATCCAGGCCGCCGCTGTTGCCCAGGCCCATGATGGCGGGTGGCACAAATAGGTTGAGCTGCGCGCCCGGCTCTGTGGCCAGCCGCGCCTGCAGCTTTTGTTGGATGGCCGTAATGCTCAGCTCGGGAGATTCACGTCTGCTCCAGTGATCAAGGCCGAACATGAAGAAGGCCATGTTTTCGGAAGTACCGCCCATCATGCTGAAACCAACTACCTGAACGGTGTAGTCGATCCCCGGTTCATTCTGCAGCGGCGTCAACACATGCTCCAGCAGGGCCTCGGTGCGAGCGCGTGTGGCCCCTTCGGGCAGTTGTGCCATCCCGAAAATGACGCCTTGGTCTTCATCGGGCAGGAAAGCTGTCGAACTCATGTTGAACAGGAAATACACACCGCCGAAGACACCAAGCAAAATCATGGTGGTGAAGACCAGTTTGCGGGCAATATATGTACTGCCGGAAACATATCCGCCCCGTATGCGGTTGAGCGCGGTATTGAACCAGTGTTTTGGGCCCTGTTCTTTGGGTTTAACCACCTGAAGAAAGGTTGCGCAGAGTGCAGGACTGAGTGTGAGGGCGTTGAGCGTGGAAAAGAAGACCGCTGCTGAAATTGACACCGCGAACTGTTGGTAAATCTTGCCGGTAATTCCTGCCATAAATCCGATGGGAACAAAAATGGACAACAGTACCAGCGTGGTGGCGATAACCGCTCCGCTGACTTGCTGCATCGCTTTGATGGCCGCACTTTTTTGGTCGAGCCCTTCGCTTTCCATCAGCTCCATGACCCGTTCAACCACCACAATGGCGTCGTCCACCACCAGGCCGATAGCCAGCACCAGGCCGAAGAGCGTCAGCGTGTTGATGCTGTAGCCAAGGGCTGCAAGCACCATGAAGGTGGCGCAGAGAGAGACCGGGATGGTGATTGATGGTATCAGCGTGGCACGCCAGTTCTGCAAAAAGACATAGCAGACGACGACCACGAGCAGGAAGGTTAGCCCAAGCGTCAACACAATTTCCCGGATGCTGGTGCGGACAAATTCGGAGGCGTCGTAGGGCAGTATGGTTTCAAGGCCTTCGGGATAATCCTTTTCGAGCCGCGTCAGTTCCGTCTGCAGCACATCCATGGTGTCGAGCGCGTTGGAGCCCGGCGTACGGCTCAGACCCAGCGCCACACAGGGGGCGCCGTTGTATTTGGCGGAAAAAAGATAGCTGTCCGATCCCTTCTCTATGCGTGCGACATCCTTAAGGTAGACCACAGCGCCGTCGTCCCCAGTACGCACCACGATGTTGCCGAAGGATTCAGTATCATTCAATCGTCCTTCCGCGGTCAAGGTAAAGACAACCTGTCCGGAGCCGTCGTCCGGCGTAGAGCCGATGGACCCGATGGAGGCCTGTAGGTTCTGGTTACGGATGGCCGACGTTACTTCGTCAACGCCGATTCCCAGTGCGGAGATGCGGTCGGAATCCAGCCAGACGCGCATGCTGTATTTGGGGCCATAAACCTGTGCGCGGCTGATGCCGGGGATACGTTCAATGGTCGGCTGGATGATTTTATAGGTGTAGTCGCTCATTAACTGTTCATCAATACTGTGGTCGGGCGAGCGGACAATCACAAAACCGAGCATGTCGGCTGATTCGGTTTCAACCGTCACGCCCTGCTGCACCACTTCGGTCGGCAGCATCGGTTCGGCCTGGGACACACGGTTCTGGACCTTTACCTGCGCCATGTCCGGATCGGTACCGACGGCGAAGGTTACGGTGAGTGAGTAGCTTCCCGAATTGTCGGAGGTCGATGACATGTAAATCATGTCCTGCACGCCGTTCACGGCATCTTCAATGGGTCCGGCCACGATGTCGGCCATGACTTCGGCGCTCGCACCGGGGTAGCTTGCACGCACCACGATCTGCGGCGGTGTGACCTGGGGGTACTGGGTAATCGGCAGGGAGGTGATCGAAAGAATCCCCGCCAGCATAAGAACAATGGAAACCACACCCGCCAGACGCGGGCGCTCAATGAATACCCGTGAAATCATTTTCCGGCCTCCTGCAAAGTAACCTGGGCAGTCATACCCGGCCGGGCTTTTTGTACACCGTCAACCACGATACGGTCGCCGGCCTTCAGTCCGGAAAGCACCACAAAGTCGCCTTCAACTGATTCACCGATTTCAATGCGGGCGGTACCGACCTGTCCCTCCCCGTTAACCGTCAGCACATAGGATCCCTGCGGATCAAGCAGCCGTGCCCGTTGGGGAATACGGATGCCCATGGGGCGTTGCCGCAAACCGAGCAGAATGTTGACGTAACCGCCGGGGACCAGTCGCCCGTCGGGATTATCGAACAAGTAGCGGACCGCCATGGTGCCGGTTTCGGAATTCATAACGTTATCGTCGAACTCCTTCTTGCCGACTAGCGGAAGCTGCGTTCCGTTCGGCAGACGAATGTGGGCAACCAGGCCGTCGGCGGTGCCTGCTAACTCCCGAGCACGGAAGTCCAAATAATCGCGGTCGGTCATCGAAAAGACCACACGGATCGGACTGGTCTGTACTATGCGGGCAAGTTCGCCGGAGGCGGAAGTGACATAATTGCCCTTGGTCACTTTGGCCATGCCGATGCGGCCGCTGATCGGCGCGCGCACTTTTGCATAACCCAAGTCAATCCTGGCCAGGTTCAGGTTGGCCGCCGCCTGTTTCAGGTTGGCCACGGCCTGCAATTGGTCGCTTTCCGCAGTGTCGAGATCCGACTGTGAAACGCTGCGTTTATTCGCCTCACGCATACGTTTGAGGAATTTTTCGGCGCGGTCCAGTTCGGCTTTGGCACGGGCCAGCTCGGCCTCGCGCACTTCAACCATGGCCTGATATTGTTTCTGATCGATGGTGAAGAGCAGGTCACCCGCTTCCACAAAAGAACCTTCCGTGAAATGGACATCGTCAATGTAGCCCGCAACTTCCGAACGGACCATGACCTCCTGCACCGGCTCGACCGTTGCAATATGGTCGTCGAGCACATCCAGCGGCCGTTCCTTCAGCTCAACGGCGATCACCGCGGGTGGCGGCATTTCACCCATACCCATCATGCCCGGCGGCGGTCCGCCTGACGGAATAAACAGACTGATAAAATAGCCCACGCCGATCAGAACTATCGCGATAACCACTTTTCCGATTGCCTTTACCATTCGACCCCTCCTTATTTGAAGTTCTCCGGCTCAGTTGGAAAGACTGCTGAACAGCAGGTCAAAACTTTCCAGTATCACTTCCACAAATTTATTCCGATCATATTCGCCGTACATCGCCAAATGCATTGCACCAATCCAAGATGAAGCAAAACAAAGTGCAAGCGTCCGCGCGTCCTTTTCGTTACTCAACGCACCTTTTTCCTGCAGCCGCACAAGTTTTTTTTCAAAATCTTTCATCGGATCGACGCGCAGTTCCGCCAGTTTTTCATGCACTTGTGCCATCAGCTCGGTTGACCACTCAATCTGGAAACCGCAGAAAAACTCAAACTTCCAGACCTCCTCATCACTCACAATTGTATTGGCAAACTCGACTATTCCCTCACGCAGATCCGCCACGCTTTTCGGCTCCATATTTTCAAAACGTTTACACTGCTTTTCTTCTCCGTATGAGATCATAGCAGCCAAAAGTTCAGGTTTTGTTTTGAAATGCCAATAAACCGCGCCCTTCGTCAGCCCGATCTCGTTGGCAATATCCACGAACGTGGTTTTAGAATAGCCTTTTTCCGAACAGAGCTTCAGCGCGGCATCCAGAATCTGCTGCCGTGTCTTCTCCGCCTCTTTTTTTGTTTTTCTTGCCATAGATTTTCCTTAGTTTAGAAATGAGTCCGAAATAACTGAACCTGGGAACGCGGGCGTCCCGGATATAACAAAATGGGTAAGTTATTTAAGACCCGTTCCTTAATGGCGCGTACTATACATACCTTCCAGCAGGTATGCAATAAAAATAAGAAAATAGAACAGGAATAAATTTTTCCCATCGACCGGTACTCTCTACCGGGACCATGAAAAAATCATGGGGCTTCGTTATCCACAGCAAGTCCCTCATCCTTGGCCCGTTGGGAGACTTCCATCAGTTTCACCTGTTCTTTAAGCACCTTTTTATTGGCTTCTTCGGATTTTTCCTGCAATGCAAGCTTCTCTTTAATATGCGTTAACAGGTCCGGGTCATTGAACTGCATGTCATCGGCATCTTTGATAAAGTCCGTGGCGGATCTTGCGGCCTGCTGGGCTATTTTCTTTGCGGCATCCACCCTTTTTTCAGCATGTTTGAGCTCATCAAACAGATGCGCCAACTCACCGGCCCGGCCCTCTTCCGGGGATGAATCCAGTTCGATTTTCTGTACTGCCATGACCATGGCAACCGTTTTCAGGCCCGGCAGAAGCTGGTCTGCCGGCAAGTCTCCAAACATCAGGGCATCATCTTTTTTCAGGGACACAGGAAGAAAAACCAAATCGGTCTCTGCTGATATGTCAAAAAACACCTTTTCATTGACTCCAAGGACAATCTTGGGCTCGGCCTGGATACGAAACTCATCCAGGGTGTCGGAAAGCATCTGCATGATCTGCTCGTTATCCCGGTCCAGATAGCAGGCTAAAAGCCTGATTTTGGCGTCTTCCCAATGATCGTCTCTTGTAATCAGATAGGCAAGAAGAAGCATGAGCCGGCTGGTGTCGTCATCCTGCCACCAGACATCAATGGTTTTGTCTTTCCCGATGCTTTCATCAGATTCAGGCAAATCTTTTTGATCCCAGAGAATGATATTGCACCCGGACTGAATTGCCGGCCTTATCAACTCCCGGTAATTGTGGAACTGGACTGGGTCATCATTCTTGGCATACGGCTCATTCCAACTCAAAAGCACGGTATTCGCCTTGACCGGCCCAAGTCCAAAACTCTGGCACAGCACTGCCAGGCCGTTGGCCGCATACTCTGAAGAGAGCACAAGGGAAAATGCTGAACTTTCTTTTTCGGAAATGATCCGGGCCAGATCCTTTTCCGCCTCTGCCTTAAGTTTTACAGCACGGTATCCCCGTGCCTGGAGTATCCGTACGGCTGTTGTAATACCGCTTTTCCCCTCGACCAGAGAAGAAAAATCCAGCAACTGCTTCATCTGTTCTTCGTCATTGGACAATACAAGGAGATAGGGTCGCCAGTCCCTTGCATGCGCGTGAACCTTTTGTGCGCCCAGCAGATTGTCCCTGACCAGTTTAAGATGGTAAGATCGCCGGCTGTCCGCCCACCTTGCAGGGCCAGATACCCGTTTGAGATATTGAAAAATAGCAAACAAAATGGCCACGGCAGCAATCCCGGTCTTAAAATCAATGGCCAGCATCACGCCCAGGCAAATCAACGCGCCCACAAGGCTGATTTTTTTATTGTACCATTTAAACCGTGGCCTGAAAGACGGGGTCTCGGCAGAGGCCTCAAAATAGGTGGCATAATTGAGCAAGCCGTAGGAGATCAGGAAAAACATGGAGACCACCCCTGCAATCAGGTCCAGCTGCCCCATAAAAACAGTGAACACAGCAATACCAAAAGAGAGCAGCACAGCCCGACGGGGATTGTCGGACGGCCCATAGCCCTTGGCAAAGGGGTTAAGAATGGGAAATATTTTATCCGAGGCCAGGGACTTTAAAATTCTGGGCGCTCCAAGAAACGAGGCCATGGCCGAAGACAGGGTGGCGGCAATAACACCGGCATTGATCAGCCAGCCATACATGGAAATTTGTTGCATGGCCCCGTAGTCACCGGCCAGGGTTTGCAAAGGTGTGGAAGCGGCAAACACCACAGCCACGGAAAAATAGACCAGTATGGAGATAAAAACTGCGGCAAACGTGCCTGTGGGCAGACTTTTACCCGGGTCTTTAAGATCGCCGGACATGCTCACCCCTTGGGTAAACCCGGTCACCGCCGGAAAAAACAGGGCAAAAAGAATCCAGAAAGAAGCCGTGCCTTCCCCCGCGACCCAGTTTTCCATCAAAAGTCCGGTGTTCCACTGCCGGAGACCGCCAATGTAAAAGGATAGTAGCGCCAGAATCAAAAACACCATGACCACATACTGGAACTTGGTGGCCAGATCCGCGCCGATCCATGCAAGCATAAAAAGAAACAGCAACGCCGTACCTGCAATAAGCTGTACCGTAACATGGCCGTTCAGGCCAAGGATGGCTGTCAGGGCCTCCCCGAAACCAATGCAGTAAAAGGCAATGGATACGGACTGGGCTATAAACAACACAATGCCGATGGCCCCGCCGAACTCTATGCCAAGGGTCCTTGAAATCAGGTAATAGTCACCGCCGCCGCCAACCTTCATATTGGTGGAAACAGCAGCCAAAGAAAAACTGGTCAGAACGGAAATCAGATTGGCCACGGCAATGATAATCAACGCTTTTCCAAGTCCGGCAGCACCCACCACATACCCTAAACGCAGGAAAAGAATGATCCCGAGAATGGTCAAAACACTCGGTGTAAAAACACCGGAAAACGTACCTAACCGGCCGGTAACGACCTCATTGCTATCTGATGACATGGACTTTTCCTTAAATTAAACGAGGGTGAATAACCGAAAGCATGGCGGCCATGCGGCATGTTTTTAATCAACTATTTACCATGGCTGAGGTTGCTGGTAAATAACCGGTTTCAGAGATTTAAAAATTACTTTTTGTTCGCGGGGCAATCCCATGGGAAAAAATACGGTTACCCGCCAATATAATTGATTCTTGGCTTTTGAAAGCAGGTACAATATATGGTGGCCGGATAATTTACTGCAAGGCGTTCAATCATCACGGTGCGCCCACCTGAAACGGGTCAATTAGGACCGCGGATTAAATAAGTTGGGCAGAAATAACGCCGAATTTTGGTTCATCTACAAGGCGTATTAAAGGTCGAATAGCAGGCCTATTGGGCCTTTGATGCAACGAAGTAGATGGGCCAAAAGGCAAGCTATTTCGTTCAAGTTATTTAATCTGCGGTCCTTAGCATGCAAAAAGCATTCACGTTGACAACTCAAACGTTAGGATTTACAGGGAAATTCTGGGGGGGAGTCATTTGCCTGAAAAACGGACCTTGTTTTGGAGGTCGTCTGCTCTTTAGGAAATATTTTTAGCCCGTCAAAATCAGCCTTTTCAATATAGAGTTTCACTGTGAATTTTGTGACGCCTAAAAAATTCTCAGATTATGATTGATTTTATTTCGTTGAACCTTTCAATCTCAAAATCAGGGTTCATTTCCAGCCTGCTTCCAAAACCGAACTTGCAAAAAATACTGTTGATCCCAACATTCAGCGCAAGCTGTAAATCGGTATGATGATCGCCGACCATCCAGGTGTTTTCTTTTTTTCCGTTGAAGCCTTTTTCTCTGGCAACTCGTAACACTTCATAAAAGCCCTCTGGCTCAGGCTTTACGGTAGAAACGTCACCGCCACCCAAGGTTGTAATCAGATATTGATTCAGTCCAAAAAAGGCGGTAATTTTGCGACACATATCGCCGGGCTTGTTGGACAAAACTGCCAGAAAATATCCTTTACTCCAGAGAGCCTTTATCGTTTCTGAGACGCCATCATAAAGCCGGGTATCCACAACAAGATTCCTTACATAATATTCGGTAAATCGATTGCACGCTTCGGTTATATCTTTTTCAGGCTGGTCATGGAGTGATTTTTCCATCAACTGGGTGCGCCCGCCGCCAACATACCCTACAATTTTATCCATGGGAAATTCAGGAAGTCCGTATGAGGTGCGAACCGAATTAACAGCACGCCCAATATCAGTCCGTGTGTCTGCCAAAGTTCCGTCAAAGTCGAATATAATTAATTTGTTCACTGCAACTCCATAAACAGGTGAATGGGAAAATACAAATTTAAAAAAATCAGGATAATTGATCAACAATGATTAGGACCGCAGATTAAATAAGTTGGGCAGAAATAACGCCGAAGTTTGGTTCATCAACAAGGCGCATCAAAGGTTGAATAGCAGGCCTATTGGACCTTTGATGCAACGAAGTAGATGGGCCAAAAGGCAAGCTATTTCGTTCAAGTTATTTAATCTGCGGTCCTTAGTCACTGCCCCTCCTGATCGGCGCCTGTTTTTATTCCCTGTTCCAGGAGAGAATCTCAATGATATTGCCCTCGGGGTCCTTAAAATAGACAAAGATTAGGGTTCCGATTCCTGGCACTGGTTTTTCCGTTACCTTGCCAAGGGGGATGCCTCCCTCTTTCAGGGCCTTGTCATACACCGTTCTTACATCATCCACCTCAAAGGCGATATGGGTATATCCACGGTGATTGGCCATAGAATCGGCGGTCTCCACCATCTCGGCATATGTAAAGATCTCCAGGGTAGGCCCGTTATCGTCGAAGCCGGGCAAAAGGAGATGCGCGCCTTCAAGGCGTGCTTCGGACAGCCCCGTGCCCCGGTCAAGCCATTCACCGGAATAGCTTCGTTCCGGCTGTTTAATTCGACAGTTGAAAACAGTGCAGTAAAATGCAGCCAGGGCCTTCCAGTCCCGGGCTGCGATGTTGGTGTGAGCGTACTTCATGGTGAATTCCTTCATGATTGTAAACGTCTGGATTTAATCTGACAGGCGGTGTCAGAAAACTATATTTAATAAAAGATTATACATCAAAAGGTTAAAGTAAAAAGTTCTCTTTGAATTTTTTTGCTTTTTATTAAACAATGATGATAATTGATTCTGTGGGGCTTAATGAGGAAAACATTATCAATATTTTTCGTTTTTTCTTGAGGTTACGGTTTAAAAATCGGAAACGATCGACCGTATATTTTTGTGGTGAGACTATCGGGGTAGGAGGGCATATGACCCCAATTAATTTTTTACTTGTCGATGATGAAAAACCTTTTATTGATACCCTCGCACAGCGCCTTCGCCAAAGAGGATTTGCTGTGATCTGTGCCTTTTCCGGAATGGAAGCATTAAACCAACTTGATAACGACGACACCATTGAGGTGGTAGTTCTTGATGTAATAATGCCCGGCATGGATGGTATTGAAACCATTAAAAGACTCAAAGAAAAGCACCCAACTGTGGAAGTGATCATGCTCACAGGCCACTCTACAATTCACTATGCTGTTGAAGCAATTAAATTAGATGCTTTTGATTACCTGACAAAACCTTGCAATATAAACCAACTCATTTCAAAAGCAGAACAGGCTGTTTCCAGAAGAAATGAACGGAAAGCAAAAATCTTTGACGTCAGAATCAAACTATACATCTCAAAAGAAGAACGTGATGAACAGATAGCTCAAATATTGAAAAGATAACATGTTGTTTTTTTGATCATTATATCTTTCATCAGAAGGTAAGTCTGGGGGCTCTCATTTACCTTAAAACGGAGCCTGGCCGAAAGGTAGTCTTCACCTCAGACCCTTGACTTGATCTGCCAGATTTTCGATATAGGTCACCAATAACAAACGTAGTCAACACCACTTCAATAAGGGCTTAGGCGTCCTTAAATACCGATACATTACAAAATGATTGATGGCGTGAATTTGTGAGAGAATTTCATTCAGTCTCACACAGAATCACGACTCAATCATTTTGAGGTGATAGTTTCGCTTTTCCTCTGAATTTATAGTTTTTGCCCCTCAAATTGTGAAACTCCTCATAAACAAAAATTACCATCCATAAATGGTGATATTTTAAAGATCAATCTGCAATGAGGCAGTTGAATGTTATAAGGAGCTTCACTATGAAAAAAAGAAACATTTTTCAGAATCAAAGTCAAGAAATCCTGACCCTTTTTGAAATGGCAAAAGACAGGTCCAAGGTTATGTGCATCCCTATGGACTATGCCAAAAAAGACCATATGGCCATGTTTTGCAATGGGAATGGAAAAATTCTTCGAAAGCCCTTTTCCATAAAAAATACACCTGAAGGAGTAGAATATTTAATTGATCAAGTAACCAGATCTTGTCATCATCATGGCATTGATATTAAACACACTTTTTTCGGAGGTGAGGATTGTGGGACATATGCGAATAACTTCATTGAAGCCCTACGTTCTGAAAATTGGCTGGTGGCGGGGGTAAATGCTCTTGATGCCAAAAGACATAGGGAAAATGTCCAAGCGAGCACGGACCGGTTAGATCTATTGGGTATCAGTAAAATGCTTCTCAACTGCAGGGGAAATTGTTCTCCGGCTCAATCCGGAATCTATTGGAATTTAAGAACGCTTTGTCGAGAAAGACAGAAATTGGTGGTCACGAAAAGCGGTGTGAAAAACAGGGTTCACACGATTGTAGATCAGATTTTTCCAGGCTTTTTAAATGAATCCAAAAGTGGAATTCCTCCATTTTCACCCGCGTCATTAATATTGATGGAAGACCGATTCAGTGTGCATCAGATCCGGCGCCGAAGACCAACTGCATTAGTGAAAATTATTGCTAAACAAGGGCTGCCGAATCCAGAGGGTCGTGCCGAAAAGCTTCAACGCTATGCAGGTCAGGTCCTCAAACCCCAAAAAGATCATATTGTTACATTGCAACTGTCATTGAAACAGCAAGTCAGATTAATTCTATGCCTCCAAGAAAGCACTGACCAATTACAACGAGATATCGCGGCACATTTAGCGCAGATCCCAGGAGCATTCTTAACCACAATTCGAGGAATCGGCTTAATTTTAGCTGCCGGTGTAAGTGCTGAAATTGGAGATCCCAGCAAGCAGAGATCTTTGACAAACCTGGTGTCTTATGCCGGTATAATTCCGCAAATAAAGCAGACCGGAGGGGAACAAGGCAAAACTCAGGTTATTAGAGTTGGTAAGCGGTGTAATCGTATTTTAAAAAATTATGTCGTCCAGTGCGGCATGCATATGGGGATTCATGGCCCCGACGAATTAATTGCCGACTATAAACGAAGAGAAGCCCGAGATCAGCATGCTGATTTTGGGATGGCAAGAAGATTTCTTAGAATGGCAATGTGTCTGATGCGAACACACCAAGCTTATCTGCCAAAGCACTTAAGAAGCCAACAGTGCCTGATGAAAGAACGAGCCCGTTATTATCAAGAAGCTTGGCCGTTACTCATGGATAAATGGAGAAGGGTCAGGATGTTAGATATTGCATTCGATAAAAAAATGCCCTTAGGGCAATGGCGCAACATGATACAGGAGCTTTATGGCATAAAATTGAGTTTGTAAATAAAATATAGGTTCAGATTGTTGTCTCGGATCAGAATTTTAACGATTTTTGCGGACGGGATGGCTTCATTTATACTGTCGCATTGGATCTGGTTAACATATCTCATTGACGGCTAATAATAGAATGTCCACCATGTCCGCTCCAATATTTTCATTATGGCTCAAAGGTGCTCTGATCCTCGGAAATTATGCCGAGATATCTTGTTACACCAGTATGCCAAATTTTGGATTTATAGGGCATGGTCTTCCACCAGTAACGCTAAATTTTTAGAATTGATGACATTGGGATACAATTGATCTTATTGGTATCATTAAAAAACCGATCGTATCGGACAGGAATGGTACGTCTCAAAAAAAAATTGAAAATATTCCTTGTTTTTTCTCTGGTGCTCTATCATTACTCACCATCATAGATAGGGTTTAATGAGAAGCATCCATACAATTGTTGTAAGATTTAATAATTTGCTCAGTGAGTAACTCTATATTTTTACAGAATCAGCAAAGCTTTTTTAAAAGCAAAGCTGATTCTATTTAAAATTCGATTATCGTTTTAAATCTTAATTCTGTGATACCTTTTTTTGCCAGCTCTCAGGATAATTTCATGGTTTATAAGATGATCGGCACAGACCGGCAGATCAAAAACCGTCACATTGTCTCCATTTATATATGCCCCGCCCTGGCTTATCAGGCGCCGGGCCTCTCCAGCTGTTTTGGAAAGACCTGTTCGATGAAAGAGCTGATAAGCCGGGATTCCATCATCCAGTTCTCCCATGGAGACCTGGGTGGTGGGAAGAGTGCTTGGGGAAACAGCCGTCCCCTGTCTCGGTATGGTTGAGGATGGTAATATCTCATCAAAAATTTCGCGGTTACCAAAGGCTGCCGCTGCTGCGGCCTTTGCCTTTAAAGCCTCTTCTCTACTATGGGCCAGGCAAGTGGCTTCAAATGCGAGAACCTCCTTGGCCTGGTTTAGTCTCGCGTCTGAAAGTGAGGTGATGTGATCGATTTCAGCCATTGGCAGAAAGGTGAAAAGAGAGAGAAACCGAACCACATCCCGGTCATCAGTATTCACCCAGAATTGATAATAGTCATAAGGAGAGGTTTTTTCGGGATCGAGCCAGACAGCACCACTAGCTGTTTTCCCCATTTTACTGCCGTCGCTTTTGGTAATTAGTTTGAAAGTGATTCCAAATACGTTTTCCTGCCTGGTCTTTCGAACCAGGTCTACACCAGCCAAGATATTTCCCCACTGGTCACTGCCCCCCATCTGGAGCATGCAGTGGTGGCGGTCAAAAAGTTTGAGAAAATCATAGGCCTGGAGGAGCATATAGTTGAATTCGATAAAGCTGAGCCCCTCTTCGGATTCAATGCGCTGACGGTAGCTTTCCGCCTTAATCATCCGGTTGATGCTGAAATGCCTACCGATATCCCGCAGAAAGGGGACATAGTCAAGGGTGGCAAGCCAGTCAGCATTGTTTGCTAAAAGTGCCTTGTTGTCCTTAAAATCGATAAATTTTGACAATTGATTTTTGATACCCATAACATTTTTGTCAATGGTATCCAGGGTCATCATCTGCCTCATTTCAGTCTTGCCGCTGGGGTCTCCGATCATGCCTGTTCCCCCACCTACCAAGGCAATGGGACGGTGGCCGTTTTGTTGCATATGGGATAGGGACATGATTGGAATCAGATGACCGACATGGAGACTGTCCGCAGTCGGGTCGAAACCGATATAGCAGCTTCCCCCCTCTTTGTTCAGGTAGGATTCCAGCTCTGCTGCATGGGTTTGATTGTCAATAAATCCACGTTCTTTCAGGATGTCCAGTACATTCATTTTTCGATAATCCTATGTAATTAAAAATAAAAAAAGGGCTGCAACCCGGAAATGTGTTGCAGCCCTTTAAAATAAAAAATGCTACAGACACTTCCGGCCTGTAGCATTGAATTTTCGTTTGTTTTTAAATCAGATCAAGAAACACCACGGCAGCCAGATATGTAATACCCGTAATAATAATAGGTCTGTTTGGCAGCAATGTGGTGTTGCAAATTAATTCTCCAATTTTAAAAAATGCTGTATAACATTGCCGTTGAATAAAAATCAAGTTTTTTTAGTAAGTTGATGAGATCCTATAAAAAATTTTTCATTCCATCTTAAAATTCCGGCGAATCACATGCGATAGACTATGTCTATAATTCTGGGCTAAGAGCCTCGCCAGGAAATGCGTTGGCTTGTTTTTCCAGTGCTCAGTGGTTTGCAAAACCCAGGAGCGTGCCTTTGTATTTAAATTGCCCAGTCCAATTTTTCTGATTTTCAGGATTTTTGAAAATAGGAATTGGGTCCACAATATGTCTATCATTGGACACCCGAACCGATTTAGAATCAGCATTCAATAACATAAGCATTGTGGAGGGTATTAAAAATTTTTCATTGAGGACTATGTCATAAACAAAATACCATCAATATCGAATTTAAAAGCCACGACTATTATTAAATAGTTTTGATCATCAAGCTGTCCTCTCATGAGACCCTTAATTTAATGTACAAGCTTTATTGTTTATTATTTTTTGAAAATTAAAAGCTTACAAATTTTACAATTCCATTAAATTTTTTAACAAATAAAAACTTGATTTTTGGCTCCCAAAATATAATTTTAAACCTTTTTTTAACATGTCTGGACGGTATTAAATCTTTCCAGATACTGTAAAAAGAAACCCAGGTATCAGGCAAAGGTAATGAATTTGTACGAATCACAAGGGGAAATTTAACTATATTAAAAAATGGAAACTTTAAGCCAAACAAGAATCATTCTCAGCACTATGGAACGATTGGATTCCCGGGAGCATCTGCCTGCTGATCTTTCAGCACTTTTGGGGAAAACAGCCCTGCTTCAGGCAGAAAACACAGGCGGCCTTCAGCTTGATTTGTCAGGTATCCCTCTTTCACAAGTCCCGGTCTGTTCTCCCTTGAATTTCTCCCTGGATATGAAAAATTTTAAAGTCCTGACTGCCCGGATCATGGAGGCTATCCTTGACGAAAGAGACGTCATGCCCGCTTCTATGGTTGATGCGGTAGTTCAGTTTCAAGGGGTGGTTGAAAAAAAAGGCCTTTCTTTTGAACAAGCCTGGAACGAGATCCAGACCCGTTTTGCCGGCGGTGATTTTTCAGGGCCTGTTTTAAAAAAATGGGAAGAGCAAATCCCTGACGCACCATCTGCACTACCCTTTCTTGTCATGGCCGCTGCTGCGCCAAGCATTCAAGCAGCAGGGCGTGCCATGGCTGAGGCCAAAGGAATTGACCCTGAACAGATCCATGCCGGTGGTGCCTGTCCCGTGTGTGGCAGCCCGCCATATATGCTGGAACTTCGGGGAAAAGAAGGGCAAAGATTTGCCCACTGCTCCTTTTGCAGGTTTATCTACCGAATCAGACGGCTGGCCTGTGCCTGTTGCAACATTGACAAGGCGGATCAATTAAGCAATTTTACGGCAGAAGGCGAATCCGGATTTCAGGTGGAGACCTGCGCCGAGTGCAATACCTATATAAAAACAATTGATTTTCGGGAACTTGACCGAGAAGCTTTCGCCCCACTTAATGACCTTGAATCCTTGCCCCTGGACATGCTTGCCGCAAATTACGGCTATAAGCGCATGGCTTTTTCGGCATGGTGCATCTAACGATACAGTCCCTTTTAACCCCATGCAAAGGAGAAGTAATGGACTTAACCCGTAGAAATTTTGTGAAAATGGCCTCTGCCACAGTTGCAGGAATTACAGCGATGCCGGCATTTACCGGCCTGGGTTGCTCTGCAGTTTCAAAGTCTGCAACGCATGCCAAACAACTGAATCCCAAATGGACGAAACAGACCACATCCATCTGTGCTTTTTGCTCTGTGGGATGCGGTCTTCTGGTAAACACGGACCTTGGGACAAAGCGGGCCGTCAACGTTGAAGGGGACCCTGATCATCCCATCAACCAGGGCGCATTATGTGCCAAAGGTGCGGCCACCATCCAGATGACGGAAAACCCCAAACGGACCCTGACCTGCCTCTACCGGGAACCCTATGGAAAAGCGTTTATCCCCAAGGACTGGGATTGGTGCAAAAAACGAATTGCCCGTCTGATCAAAGATTCCCGGGATAAATCCTTTGAGGCTAAAAACGATAAAGGCCAAGAAGTCAACCGGACAATGGGAATTGCCTCCATGGGCTCTGCTGCCATTGACAACGAAGAGTGTCTGGCCATGCACAGCTTTACCCGGTCTTTGGGACTTGTCTATATTGAACACCAGGCCAGGATCTGACATAGTGCAACTGTAGCGGCTCTGGGAGAGACGTTTGGACGCGGTGCTATGACCAATCACTGGATTGATTTAAAAAACAGTGACTGTATTTTAATTATGGGCAGCAATGCTGCCGAAAATCATCCTATCTCCTTTAAATGGGCCCTGAAGGCCCAGCAGAAAGGGGCTAAAATTATCCATGTGGATCCCCGATTCACAAGAACTTCAGCCAAGGCCGATAAATATATGGCCCTACGTTCCGGAACCGATATTGCCGTTCTGGGCGGCTTGATTCGTTATATTCTTGAAAATGAGAACTATTTTCTTCCCTATGTAACCGAATATACAAATGCCTCTTTTATCCTGGGTGAGGATTATGAGTTTAAAGATGGTCTTTTCAGCGGTTTCAACGAAAAGACAAGGATCTATGACAAAGCCACATGGACATTTGAAAAAGATGAGAACGGTCTCCCCAAGCGGGATAAAACACTGAATCATCCCCGGTGTGTGTTGAATATAATGAAAGAACACTATCACCGGTACACCCTTGATAAGGTATCTGCCATATCAGGCCTGTCCAAAAAGGATCTGCTTTATTTTTATCAAACCTATGCGGCTACCGGTAAACGTGGAAAAGCAGGCACTATCATGTACGCCATGGGCTGGACCCAGCATTCTGTAGGCGTTCAGAATATTCGGGCCATGGCCATGATCCAGCTGCTTTTGGGTAACATTGGCGTTGCCGGCGGCGGTGTTAATGCGTTACGCGGTGAATGTAATGTGCAAGGTTCCACGGACTATGCCCTGCTTTTCCATATTCTGCCCGGTTATATCAAAACACCGGTGGCCGGCCTGGATACCCTGGAGGCCTATAACAATGCCTTTACGCCGAAAAACAATGACCCTGAAAGTGCCAACTGGTGGCAGAATTACCCGAAATACTCGGCCAGTTTGATCAAGGCCATGTATTCGGATGATAAGATCGAGGAAGCTTACCGGTATCTTCCCAAGTTAGACAGCCTCTCTTCGGATAAATACTCCTGGATTCCCCTGATTCATCGCATGTGGGAAGGCAAATTTTCAGGGGCGTTGATATGGGGAATGAATCCCGCCTGTTCAGGTCCTGATTCTGTGAAAACCCGTGAGGCCATCAGTAAACTTGACTGGATGGTCAATGTAAACCTTTTCCAGTGTGAAACTAGCGATTTCTGGAAAGGGCCGGGAATGAATCCTGAAGAAATCAAAACAGAGACGTTTTATATCCCCTGCGCTTCAGCCATTGAAAAGGACGGATCGGTCTCCAACTCCGGCCGATGGTGTCAGTGGCGGTATCAAGGGCCCGAGGCGCCCAAAGGGATTCTCTCGGATGGGCACTACTTCCATGAGTTGTGGGAAGAGGTTGCCAAACTTTACGAGAAGGAGGGCGGGGCATTTCCTGAGCCCATTACCCGTTTAAGCTTCAACAATATGTGTAAAAAGGACGCCCACGGTCATTACCATTTCAGTGCCGATCAGACTGCAAAGCTGGCCAACGGCTGGTTTACCCGGGATGTGACCATAAAAGGGAAATCCTTTAAAAAAGGACAGCAGGTTCCCTCTTTTGCTTATCTGATGGATGACGGCTCCACCACATCGGGTAACTGGCTCTATTGCAACTCTTACACGGATGCCGGGAATATGGCCCAGAGACGCGATCCTTCCCAGACAGAAGATCAGGCTCGCATCGGTCTTTATCCCAATTGGACCTGGTGCTGGCCGGTTAACCGAAGAATCTTATACAACCGCGCGTCTGTTGATCTTCAAGGAAAGCCCTGGAACAAGGAAAAGGCTGTTATTGCATGGGATGGAGAGACCTGGAAGGGCGATGTCCCGGACGGTGGATGGGCGCCGGGTACACGGCATCCCTTTATCATGCGCAAAAACGGTTTTGGACAGCTGTTTGGACCTGGGCGTGCGGATGGACCTTTGCCGGAACATTATGAACCCCTTGAGTGTCCTGTTCATAGCCATCCCTTCTCTTCTCAGCTCAACAATCCCGTCTCCATAGAGGTGGGCAATGAGAAAAAGGCCGCATGCGATGCAAGGTTCCCCTTTGTGGCCAGTACCTACCGGGTAACTGAACACTGGCAGACCGGCTCCATGACCCGGTGGATGTCATGGCTTGTGGAAGCGGAACCCCAGATGTTTGTGGAGATCAGCCCCCAGTTGGCCAAGCTCCGGGGTATTAAAAATGGGGATCGGGCCATGGTTGAAAGTGTTCGCGGTTCTTTATGGGCCATAGCCATGGTGACCGAGCGTATTCAGCCTTTCAACATTGACGGTAATGAAATCCACATGGTGGGCATGCCCTGGCATTATGGATGGATTGCCCCCTTGAATGGCGGTGATTCAGCCAATATTGTGACCCCTAACGTGGGTGATCCCAATACAGGTATTCCCGAGTATAAGGCCTTTATGGTTAACCTGCGCAAGTGGAAAGAGGGAGATAAATTATGAATGGTAAAAGTTTTTTCGTAGATTTAACCCTGTGCACCGCATGCCGGGGATGCCAGGTGGCCTGCAAGCAGTGGAAAGACCTGCCTGCTGAACAGACGCGCAATGTCGGCTCCCACCAAAATCCTCAGGATCTGTCTGCTCATACCCTGAAACTGGTCCGGTTTAAAGAGGTTCGGGATAAAAAAGGAGAGCTTAGATGGAATTTTTTCCCGGAACAGTGCCGGCACTGCATTGAACCGCCCTGCAAATATATGCTTAATATGTACAAGTCCAATGCTGTGACCCATGATTCTAAAACCGGTGCTGTGGTCTACAACGAATCGGTCACGTTGAGCAAGAGTGTGGATCTGGCACCGGATCAGTTATGCCCTTACAATGTCCCCCGGAAAAATGAAGAGACCGGGCAGTGGACCAAATGCGACATGTGCATTGATCGGGTTCAGCAAGGCTTGAAGCCGGCATGTGTGACGGCCTGCCCCACGGGCACCATGAATTTTGGTGACCGGGATGCCATGCTGGAAATGGCCGGAAAACGTTTAGAAGCGGTTAAAAAGACCCATCCCAACGCATTTCTGGCAGATCCGGAAGATGTACGGGTGATCTATCTTTGCCAATCAGATGCCGATGATTATGCCTCCCATGTTGTGGCACAGGCAGCGCATAAACAGGCTATTTGGGCCCAGGTCCGGCCTGCTGAGCAGACCCGGCGGCAATTTCTCACAGGACAGTTCAAATTTGGCAATAATCGTGGATAACCCAAGGATATAAGGAGATAGATGATGAAAAATAAAATATATATACTTCTGACTGCAGCCCTTATAACTTTGGGGCTCTGCCTGCATGTTCAGGCTGACGAAGGCATGCAAAAGACCTTTGAAGCACCTGAAGACGACCTGGAAATTAACTATATAAAAGGACACAGCAGCAAGAATTTGTCGGTAACCTTCAACCACTCAAGCCATGAAAGTTTTGAGTGTATTGACTGTCACCACAAGATGGAAGAGCTCAAAGGAGAAGCCTCTCCCCGAAGCTGCGCCGCCTGTCACAATAACTTCAGCCCCGATAATCTCGAGGGCGACAAAAGCTATTTTAAGGCGATGCACCAGATCAGTTTTACGCAGGCCCAAAACCGCTCATGTCTGGGGTGTCATACCGACGAGATGGGTAAGGATGACAAGGATATGACCGGATGTAACGCTTCAGCCTGTCACTCTGAAGGTATTCGCTGATCCAATTGGATCAGCGGGCGGTCTTTTTTATAATTCTTCAGACCTTTTCTTGAGCCCCGGTCCGATGCCGGGGCTCTTTTTTTCCGCCTGAAAAGCTGGAAAGAACGATAATCATAACCAGATAGAGCAATGTTTTTATGGTGATAGAAAACGAGTCAACCCAATTCGATGTTCGTCGATACAGTCAGGGGCGATTTCACAAGGAAACCTGTCATGTGTCAGTGGACATTACCCTGATTGTTGAGGTTAATGGATTTGAAATAGCTTCACTGCTGTGCACACCCTCCCACATAGAGGCTTTGGCCCGGGGATTTCTATTTTCCACCGGGGTGATCCAGCGTGCTGAAGATATTGAATCGCTTGATTTGGAGAAACATGAGCAGATAGTCCGGGTCAGGGTAAAAACCGTTTCAGGTTCTGAAGGCCAAGGAAAGCCAGTATACCCCTCCGGCGTCGGCAAAGATGTCACCCATGAAGTCCGTGAAAATCATCCGGGCCTTTTGCCCATCGCCCCCCATTCAGGCGTTGATCCTGAGGGTTTGATCAAAAATATGGAGTGGCTGCTGCAGTGCTCTGTGCTCCACCGGCAGACCGGCGGGGTTCACACTGCAGCCGTGAGCATTGCCAATGCCATGCCCGGATTCCACATTGACGACATCAGCCGTCACAACGCTGTGGACAAGGTCATAGGCACCCTGCTCATGGACAACACCCCGCCTGAGAATATGGTATTGTTAGTGTCCGGCCGAATTTCCATTGAGGTTCTCCAGAAGGCGGCAACATTTGGAATTCCTGTCCTGGCTTCACGGGGTGCTCCCACCCGCGAAACAATCCTCATGGCCCAAAAAGCAGGTATCACGGTAGTCGGTTATGCCCGGCCCGATCGGTTTACACTGTTTTCACACTCCCAGCGGATTCAAAATATGTGAGCCGGGATGTTTGATAACCAGATACTTGGGGTTTCGTTCAGACACTATTTAAAAAGAGAGAGAAAATACAGCATTGGAAAAATTTGACTGCACGGGCGTAATCCTGGCCGGCGGTTGCAATAGCAGACTTCCCGGCATAAAAAAAACATTTCACAAGATAGGATCAAAGACCATCATCGAACGAATTATCAGCGTGTTTTCAAAGCTTTTCCCCCAGGTGATTCTGGTGGTCAATGATCCCAGGGATTTTCTGGGTCTGGATGCGTTGGTTGTTACGGATATTGACCCGTCCCAGTGTGCCCTTGCAGGGCTTCACGCAGGTCTTTTTTACGCCGATTTTGATTGGAGTTATGTCACGGCCTGCGACACTCCCTTTGTCAGTGAGAAAATTATCCGGTATCTTTTGGCGCAGCGGGACTATGGCAAACAAATTATCATCCCCAAAACCAGGGGAGGCCTTGAAATGCTGTCCGCGCTCTATCATAAGTCCTGCCTTCCCCGGGTTGAAACAAACCTGGAAAAACAGGTATTTAAGATCAAAAAAATTTTAAGGCCGAAAAAAAGTATACAAATCCCGCCCCGGGTGCTGGAATACCTGGACCAGGACATGCGGTTTGCACTTAATGTTAATACGTTACAAGATCTTGAAACTGCCAGAAACTGGGTTCTAACCCAGGGTGAGCGCAAAGAAGGCAAAGACGGTGATCAAGTTCAAGAAAAAAGTCAAAACAGCACCCCCGGGGAATAAACCGGTGGAAACGGGCAATATTAATAATTAAGCACCTATTTTTGCTATCAAAATTAACTGTTTAAGAGAAAGTATCAGGGGCATGTTTCTTAAACATACCATTTCATACCTGAAAATTTATGTTTAAGCATCACAACGAGCCATTGTTTCAAGTATTTCCCTTAAATATCAAGATATTAGTATGGCCCAACCCCACACACCTCACATCCACCCACTTGAAGTGGGTAATCAGTAATGGAAGAGTTGACTCTTTGCTGAGAAATCTTTCATTCACTGAGAAGAAAATATAGAATAGAAAGTGTGGTTACCGGTTTAAGCCAGGACATCCCGCAGAATAAGGCTACCTGCTCAATGTGGGTTATCCTATAATTTTTTTGGCAATTCTTTAATAAAAGTTCTTATCTCGTCCCTGACCCGTCTATAAATAGCAAGTTTATCCTCTTCATTTTCTAAATTACGGGCTAATTCAGGTGGATTATCAAACGATTGACAAATGATATTTACCTCGGGCGGAAAACGGGGGCACTGCTGAGCGGCTGTATCGCAAACCGTTATGACCCAGTCAATATCCTCTTGGAGGAAGTCTTTAACCGTATGCGTTTCATGACCAGAAATGTCAATATTCTCCTCTTTCATAACTTTAACTGCAAGGGGATCAAGTGACCCTGTAATAATACCTGCCGAAAAAGCATTGAGTTCGTCAGGATGGAGATTATGAGCCCACCCCTCAGCCATCTGACTACGACAAGTATTCATTTCACAAACAAAAAGTATATTTTTTTTTGGCATAGTAACTTTATCCCCTATTTTTTTATATGAAAGTCTGTGTAACCTACACAGATCTTTCAACTTTCGTTGTGGGCTAAACCTTGGTGAAGAATCAGGTCAGCCCTTGGCTGTTATAAAAAACATTTATACAATAACGATAGGGGATTAACATCGCAGATAATTATTAGAAAAATATGAGATAACTCAATTTAATTGGAGATTAAATTGATTTTGGTTGAGATTACAAGCCCCTTTTCTTCATATAGCAGATTCCGGTGATAAATTTATAAATCAGACCGATTACATTTGATGATATTTTCTAATCAAAAAGTGCCTCATTTTGAGGAAAAGTCGACTCCACAATCTGTCTATTATATGTCGCCGAGAACATTGTGAATAAAGGCGTTGACTACTTCTGCCATTTCTCACCTTTCTAAAATCATTGGCAGTCCGCTTTTATACCGTGCTTAGTTAACTATGTTATGTGGCAAATTAAAGAAAAAAGACCTTGCAAATCTTTTCAAACAATGATAGTGAGATTTATCCATATTTTGTTTCAAATAGTTATACTGATCTGTTTATTCTTACTTTTCATTTTCAGATGTTATCCCGTTAATATAGTTGAATACAAAAGATAAACGGAAACCACAAAGCAACTTGTTATGTACTATAAGTTTGTATGGTTTGTATTGTATTTTTTGGAAGGGTATTCGCCCGACCTTTTTATAAATCGACGATAATGAAAGGAGAACTAAATGGAGACCAGTACTTCAATCTTCGTTTACGGTGTACCTATCGAAAAAGCACATGATAAGTCACTTGGGCCGATTCTGGAAATGAGCGATGACTATCCTTTTTGTGGGATAATCTATTGCGGTTATAAAGCAGGTGATAGTGAAATTCGATTGGCAACCGACCGTTTGTTGTATTTCAAAAAATCGGACGTAATAAGTGAAGGGACTGTTGAAGGATACACGAGTGAGGGCAAGAAAGTACGAAGCTATGAACTCAGTATAAATGCAGAGGTTTATGAGAAGCAGTTCAAGCAAATTAGCTTGGGTCAAGAAGTTTCTAAATCTTTTATATTCGCTTCGGCCGTTGCTTCGCCTCCTGGTGGAGGCATTGATCTTTCACAAATTGATAAAATGTCCCGTGATGAGTTGCAAAAGTTAGTTGACGAACTCATTCAGACAAAAGCTATTGGGCATATCCCCACCTGGGAATCTATAGCTGGAAGATGCGATACATGGAGACAATCTTATAGAGAAACTCGGTATGACCCATGGTCTAGAAGTGATGCTGCCGGGGCTGATTGCGATTAGAGAAACTAAGTTGTAAAAATTTCACTGAAGAGTGATGCTATAGTGATGTTTAATTATGTCACTATAGCTTATCAATTTTTCATTAAATATTTTATTTTAAATTATAGTACTCCAACTTTGGTTTTTTCAGGTATGCATTTTGCTTGGTTTAATAATAGCTTCGTATGCAGAATTTTGTTCTGAAGCATACCAAAGTTGAAGTACAATATTCAGGCAAAATGCTGCATAACAATATATGTACCAAGAAAGACCTAAGTTGGATGACTATATGACGATATTAATAATTAGTGATATTTCCGACCTCCAAGTCTATTGGGTAACCCATTTTTTAAATAAATGGGGTATAAATCATCAAATATTTAGCCCAGCAGAATATCCACTTAAAATAACTCAGAGTACACACCTTTCCTCTATTAGTCCTGATTGTGATCAATGGGTATTAGAAAATGGTAACATTATTGACCCAAGTAAAATAAAGTCTGTTTGGTACCGAAAACCAGCCCTGCCTCAGCTTCCAAACGATTTGAAAGATTATGAAAGGGAGTATGCCCTTAATGAATGTCGACAATCACTTTATGGTTTGTATAATAGTCTTGATCATGCTTTCTGGATAAGTTCAATTCATAATTTACGAATATCAAGTAATAAGCCTCTCCAATTAAGGATGGCAATATCCCTCGGTTTTTTGATTCCAGAGACTTTAATTACAAACGAACCTAAACAAGCAATAGAATTTGCAGAACGTTTTAATGGAAATATTATATATAAGACACTTTCTGATGGTATTCTTTATACACGTGAAGGGCCTTGGGAAGAGCCACGAGTACATGGTGAAATCTATGCCACCTTTTTAAGTGGGATAGATCCTAAGGTATTTGGTGCGGTGAGAAATACGCCTTGTTTGTTTCAGGAGTATATAAAAAAGGATTACGAATTAAGAGTAACAGTAGTCCATGATAAAGTCTTCGCTGTTGAAATTCATTCGCAAGATTGCTCAAGGGCTAAGATAGATTGGCGCAAAGCAAATATTCAGGACGTCCCCCATAAACTACATAAACTTCCACGCAATATAAGAGAAAAATGTCTGGCATTAGTTAAAGGGCTTGGTCTAGAGTTCGGTGCTATTGATTTAATACGTCGCCATGATGGTGAATATGTATTTTTGGAAATTAACCCAAATGGTCAATACGGATGGCTTGAAGATACGATTGGGACTCAAATTAGTGAATATATTGCTAAGGTATTGGCGGGAAAAACTGAAAAATATGTATAATCGGGACAAAACTACCATAATTAAGGAGCCCTCCCACACCACCCGGCGGCATATGAATCAGGTATCAAGGCGGTTCGGCTGGCATTAATAGAATCGATTGCAGGTTATCCAACCGATTTTATTGGGTTTTTGCAGATCCAACGGCTACTATGCTGACTACAAAAAGCCGTGTTCCTGATTTTTCCGTTAGAGTGTGGACTATGTCTATCATTGGACACCCGAGCCGATTTAGAATTTAGCATTCAATAACATAAGCATTGTGGAGGGTATTTAAAAATTTTCACTGAGGACTATGTCATCAACAAAATACCATCAATGCCGAATTTAAAAACCCAGCCTATTATTAGTCGATAAATACTTAGGCTCATGATTTTAGACCCACCACAATAGATAGGGGGTAAAACCTTACTGTTTAAAAAAAAGATTCTATTTTAGAATCCGTATGATCCATTTGAAATTGACATTAAACTACAGACAAAATACAGGAGATTGCCCTGTTTTTGTTAGTTTCATGGTTTGACACGGTATAAACCCAGTGCTACTGTAATTTTTAACTGCATAGTCAATGGAAGGCTGGGGGAGCCAAAGGCATTCGGCTGAGAAAAAACAGATAACCCCTGTTTTGACCCTTGGAACCTGATCCGGATCATACCGGCGAAGGAAAGCTTTTTTTCCTTCCCCCCATCCCCCTGCGGCGTTGCCTAACAGGTGTTTGAACGTAAAGTCACCCATCTGCGGCGTTGCAAAAAAATCTGTAATTCTCACAACCATGAGGTTGTTCCGGTTACAAATTTTTCTGCACCTTGCAGCTGGGAAACTTTCCGCCCAAACACGGGTGTCTGTTTAGACACTTATTGAAAACAAAACTATACATAGCCTATGCTTGAGGTCCTGGGTCTGGCCAAGTCATTTGGTTTGCAGACCATTTTTGAAAATTTTGACCTGAACCTTCCCCATGGGCGGTTTACAGTACTGGTTGGCCCGTCCGGGTGCGGGAAGTCCACCCTTTTTGACTGCTTGACCGGTATAGTCTGTCCTGACCAGGGCCGGATTGTGTGGCAGGGCAACGCCATTGCCCATCTTGGCAGCCTTGCCGCCTATATGCAGCAAAAAGACATGCTGCTGCCTTGGCTGACGCTGGAAGAAAACAGTCTTTTGCCGGTGCAGGCAAGGCCCCGCACGCTAAGAGATATGAAACAGGCAAAACAAACACTTGCCCGGATCTTCGAAAGAATTGGGCTTACAGGATTTGGGGCTCATTATCCCTACCAGGTATCAGGCGGTATGCGCCAGCGATGCGCCCTGGCCCGCACCCTGATGTTTGACCGGGATCTGGTCTTGTTGGACGAACCCCTGTCCGCCCTGGACGCCATTACCCGCCGGGAACTGCAAAATCTGCTGCTCATGCTGCAAAAGGAATTCGGCAAGACCGTTCTCATGATCACCCATGACATTGAAGAGGCCCTGGTCCTGGCAGATGAAATCATACTTGTAGGCCCTACCCCCATGACCATCCTCGAACGATTCCAGCCCAAGGCATCCAAACCAAGGGAGTTCACCCAGCCCGAATTCATGGAGACCAAGGCCCGGATTCTCTCCCGGTTGTTGACCGAAAAGGAGAAAATCCAGGGATGAAATGGTCAGATACGCTTTTTCCGGCCGCCCTCACCCTGGGCATACTGGTTTTATGGGAGGTCCTTGTACAAATCATGCACACCCCGGCTTTTATTCTGCCCCCACCATCGGCCATCGGCCTTTGTGCGGTGATAAAAGCGCCCCTGATCTGGCCCCACGCCTTGGCCACGGCCCTGGAAATCGTACTGGGCATTACGTTGGCCTTGGGAACATCCATTCCTTTGGCCATATTCATGTTTGCCCGGCCCGGCATTGAAAAAGGCCTTTCCCCGTTTCTGGTGGCATCCCAGGCCGTGCCGGTCTTTGCCCTGGCCCCGCTGCTTGTGATCTGGCTGGGATACGGCATATGGTCCAAGGTTTTCATGGCCTGGGTGATCATTTTTTTCCCCATTACCGTAAGCCTGTTATCCGGCCTTAAAAGCTGCGACCCTGATTTCCGCAAACTGTTTACCCTTATGGGGGCAGGATTCTGGATGAAGCTGCGCCTGCTGTACTGGCCCTGGGCGTTACCTCAGTTTTTCGCAGGGCTTAAGGTGGGCGTTACCGTGGCTACCATCGGCGCGGTCATCGGCGAATGGGTGGGGGCCCAGAAAGGGCTTGGCTATCTGATGATCCAGTCCAATGCCCGACTGAATACGGATCTGGTATTTGCCTGCATTCTCTGGCTTTCGGGCATGGGGATTGGGCTGTGGGCATTGGTCAGTTTTGCTGAAAAACGAATGGTAACATGGAAAAATAATTAATTCATAAAAAGAGAGGATAAACAATGAAACGACATGTTGTTCTGACACTAATGACCTTTTTCATGCTTTGCAGCACCGCCTCGGCGCAAAAACTTGTGCTCATGCTGGACTGGTTTCCAAACGTGGACCATTTACCTGTTTATGTTGCCCAAAAATCCGGTTATTTTGCAGCCCAGGGCCTGGAAGTTGAAATTATCGTCCCGTCAGAGACCTCGGATGCGCTGAAACTTGCCGCAGCAGGCAAGGTGGATCTGGCCGTGTCCTACCAGCCCCAGACCATTATGGCGGCAGATGCAGGGCTCAAGGTTAAAGCCGTGGCTCCCCTTGTGGTCAAACCCTTGACAACACTGATGTTTTTGGATGAGTCCATAAAAAACCCTGCGGATCTGTCCGGCAAAAAAATCGGTTACACCGTGCCCGGACTAATGGACATGCTGCTCAAAGGCTTTGCCGACATCAACGGGATTACGGACTACACCCCGGTGAATGTGGGATTCACCATCCTGCCCGCTCTGGCATCAAAACAGGTCGCCGCCGTTATGGGACCCTTTAAAACCTACGAAACCGTAACCATGCAGCAGCAAGGAGTTACCGCCCGTTTTTTTGAACTGGAAAAATACGGCATTCCGGAGTACGAAGAGCTGATTTTCGCGGCAGGTGACGCCACCCTGGAAACGAAAAAAGCTGCGGTTCACGGATTTGTCATAGCTGTTCACAAGGCCCTGGCCGACATTAAAAAGGATCCAGACAAAGCCCTGTCCCTCTACTTTGAGGCCCTGCCCGACGTGGATAAAGAGATAGAAACAAAAGCCTTTGCCCTGACCGCAGAATATTTTGCAGCCCCGGGCCAGGTCAGCAACCCTGAAAAATGGCAGACATTTATAGATTTTGCCCTGAAATACGGACTGATTAAGAACACAATCAGACCCCAGGATCTAATTTACAGCCAAAACAACGATTAGTGCCCACCCATAAATAGCCTTTTTGACCAATTGAGAGCGGAGCTTTTCTTCGAACCCGCCTTGCACTTGAACAAAAAGTCTTATTTCTGGACGGAAACCAAATTTAAAAATCCCATTTAAAGAATGAGTCCAAAATAACTTAACCTGGGAGCGCAGGCGCCTCGCCTGCATCGTTACAATACTGGCACACATGCAGGCGAGACGCCCGCGCTCCCAGATATAGCAAAATAGACAAGTTATTTAAGACCCGTTCCTAAAGGTAATTTTATGAAAACATACTATCGCGCATTAACCATCGCAGGTTCTGACAGCGGCGGCGGAGCCGGTGTCCAGGCAGATTTGAAAACCTTCAGTGCCTTAGGGGTGTTCGGCATGTCCGCCATCACGGCACTCACGGCCCAGAACACCCACAGTGTCACAGGTATTTTTCCTGTCCCCCCGGCATTCATCGGGGAACAAATTGATGCCGTGATGTCGGATATCGGCGCCAATGCCGTCAAAATCGGCATGCTGCACTCACCGGAAGTCATTGAAATGGTGGCCGAAAAACTCAAACAGTGGCAATGCCCCAATGTGGTGCTGGACCCGGTGATGATCTCCAAGTCCGGAGACAATCTGCTCCAGGACGATGCCGTGGACGCATTGACAAAACTCTTGCTGCCCCTGGCCACGGTAATAACCCCAAATCTGCCCGAGGCCTCGGTGCTTTTAGGCAGAATCATCGATACCCCAGATAAAATGAGCGAAGCGGCCGCAGCCTTAGCAGATCTTGGCGCACCCAATGTCCTGGTCAAAGGCGGGCATCTGACTTCTGGACCAGGCATTGACCTGCTTTATGAAACCGCCTCCGGGCAGACAACCCGCTATACGGCAGACCGGGTGGACACAAAAAACAGCCACGGTACGGGGTGCACCCTGTCATCGGCCATTGCCGCAGGCCTTGCCCGGGGACTTGATCTGAAAACTGCCGTTGTCGAGGCCAAAAACTATATCACCGAGGCATTAAAGGCCGGGGCAGATATCGAAACCGGCTCGGGGCATGGACCGGTCCACCATTTTCATGCGTTGTGGAAAAAGAGATAGAATTTATTTAAAAAGCTGCGGGTAACACCTGATTTAACTACCGGGGATGAGGGTTCGGATCTGCATTTCACATTCCCGGCAGTTAAAAACCACTTGAAATCGGTGTTTGCCATGGGTCAGAAACAACGGCCCGGCAGAAGGCTGCGGAGGTTTGCCTCTGTTTTCCCCTGCCTTTCCGGAGCACCACCCAAGGCTGCGGCGGATACAGTGTTTTGTGGTCATGACCGGGGTGCCCGGTCCTGGCGGGACACATTCAAAGGCGGGATCAATGGATTTCACCCCTCTTTTCTTGTAAAATTGAACAGATAGATGGTTGGCTGCATTGGCCCTAAAATCCAGGTCGGCACGGTAAAAATGAACCGGCGTCGGCCTGGGCCCGGCAGTCAGGCGCGCATAGGCCGTTAACCGGTTCTTTTCCAGGCAGTCCACCAGGTCCCGCCGCAAACGATTCAGATCGGCGGCAGGCAGAAACACCGGTTTTGAAAGGATTTCAAGGCAATTCAATTCAAAACAGGTATTGCCCAATTTGCCCAACTGCTTTTGAATGGCTGTCCGGGCCGTGTCCGGGTTGCGGGCCGGGTCCCCCGTAACACAAAGCAGGACCCGGGCCTGGATATTGTCCTCATCCACGCAGGACAGCTCAAACCCTTGGGAGTGTTCACAAAACGTCATATCCAGGGATATCTTTCTTTGGGCGGTCATGCCTGCCATAAGACGTGCAAACTTCAAGTCATGGTTCCTGAATACCATGGTTCCCTTAGGCAAATCATTTTTTTTAATATGTATTTTTCCAGACGGAAATACACTTTGGTTTCCATCCACCCGGTTCACATAAAACCCTTTAAGCTTGCCCGGTGCTTTGGGAAAACAGATTCCATCCCCGGCCAACAGATCATGGGGCCGATCCAGTACCAAGGCCTGGTTTTTAATTTGTTTCACTTGTCCTATGGGCTCGCCCACTGATTTTGGTGTATCAAAGGCGTCAATTGAGCCAGATGACCCGGAAAGAAAATAATCGGTAAATCCCCGGTTAAAGGTTTTGCAGGGTTCCGGCGTGAAAAAAAACGTTACCCGGCCCGAGGAGGCTTTGGTATATGAAGCACCGGTCTTTATCAGGGCATCAAGCTTCTGGCGGTAAAATCCAGTGATATTTTTCACATAATCCAAACTTTTAAGCCGTCCTTCGATCTTAAAAGAGGTGACTCCGGCCCGGACCAGATCCCCCAAAAACTCAGCGCGGTTCATGTCCTTTAAAGAGAGCAGATGCCTGTTTTCACAAAGAACCGTTCCCTCTTTATCCTCAAGGTTCCAGGCAAGCCGGCAGGGCTGGCCGCAGGCGCCCCGGTTGGCGCTTCTGCCGCCAATGGCCGCACTCATGTAACATTGCCCGGAATAGCACACGCACAATGCCCCGTGGACAAAGGCCTCAAGATCCACACGCGTGGCGGTTCGAATCTGTTTAATCGCAGACAAAGACAATTCCCGGGCAAGAATCACACGGGAAAATCCTGACTGTTCAAGAAATCTGACCTTTTCCGGGGTCCGGTTATCGGTCTGGGTGCTGGCAAATAAGGGGATGGGGGGCAGATCCATCTCTAAAAGCCCCATATCCTGAATGATTAAGGCGTCCACCCCGGCCTGGTAAAGCTGTTCAATCAAACGCCTTGCCGGCTCAAGTTCATGGTCGAAAAGCAGGGTGTTAAAGGCCACATACACCCGGGCGAAATAACGATGGGCATAATTGCACAACGCCTCAATATCCGCCACACTGTTGCCTGCGGCAGCCCTTGCGCCGAACCGCTCGGGGCCGATATACACGGCATCGGCACCGTGATCAACAGCGGCCTTGCCAAATTCCATATTTTTCGCCGGTGCCAAAAGTTCCAGGTCGGGCATGATCTCTCCTTATTGTATTTTTCCAACTGGTTCAAGAACCATTTAATACCCATTGTTGTCAATCTTTTCTTCCTAAAACTCGCTGATCAAGTTTTTGTTAATTTGCGCAACTTCGGCGTTAAAAAAAAATTTTAATACTCAAAATATGTCGTATATTCAACCGGTTAAAAATCGTTTCCACCTTGAATTTGAACAAATTCCCTAAAAGCTTGATGATCGAGTAAAAATGCGCCAAAACATAAAAAATTGCACCCCATTCAATAAAAAGAATTGACTCCGCTTGTAAAAAAACAGCACAATCAATTATAAAAAGGAACGAAAGGAAAAAATAATCATGTCGCAGACAGTCTTAATCGTAGACGATGATGCAAAGCTCATTGATCTTTTAACCGAGTATTTTGGAGAAAACGAATTTCGTACCCATGCCGTCATGCTGGGCGCCGACGCCCTTGATGCCATACGGGATGACCAGCCGGATATTGTTATTCTGGATATCATGCTGCCGGATACCGATGGTCTGGAGGTACTCAAGCAAATCCGGGCCAAACATGCAATACCGGTCATCATGCTCACAGCCAAAGGCGATGATACAGACAGGATTGTAGGTCTGGAACTGGGTGCGGACGATTATCTACCCAAACCCTTTAACCCCAGGGAACTTCTTGCCAGAATCCGAGCAATTCTCCGACGTCAGGACAGGACCGTAAACGAGTCCGATACCGTAATTATCCGGGCCGGGGATCTGGAATTGAACCGATCCACACGGACCCTGTTGGCGAAGGGCAAAAACGTGCCCTTATCCACCACAGAATTCAATGTTCTGGAAGTGCTGATGAAACACCCCAACACAGTGCTCAGTCGGGAGCAGATCACAAACATGGCCCAGGGCCGAAGTTTTATGGCTGATGACCGCAGTGTGGATATTCATGTTTCCAAACTAAGGGGAAAAATAGAAAAACATCCCTCTTCTCCGGTGCGAATCAAAACAATATGGGGCACGGGGTACATGTTTATCAATCCTGATTCATAACCAAGGTGCTCGGACCATGACAATCAAGCGCCTTTACCTGAAAATTCTTTTCGCCTTTCTGGGCATTCTTCTTATCACCATCCTGCTGACCATGGGTCTGTTCATGGTGACTGCCGGGCGTTGCTATAAATCCTACCTGGATCATGAAACCCTTGCCAAGCTAAAAATATTCAAGGTCATGGTACAAAAAGAAGTGGAGCGGCATAAAGACCTTCCGCCGGAAAAAAACCCGGATCTTGTCCAACTTTTAGACACCTGCACGGCATTGTTCGACGTCAAACTCTGGCTCACCGAACCCAAAAACCATATTATATTTCAAAGTTTTAAGGGGCCGGTGAATTTTCTGCCCGACAGGGCCCACCGACAGGTCCATCACGACAGCGGAATTACGCTTTATCATTATATAATTAAGTGGAACAAGTACCATGCTGTCATACCCATCAGCTACCGAAACCAAGGATTGCGCCTGCATCTTTTTGTGGACACCGGGAAGACCAATCGCCATGAAGGATTGTTTTTAATGGGGGTTATTGTCATCGGGATTACCGCCACCTTGATGCTGCTCCCTGCGATTTCATACATCACCCGCCGGATAAACCGACTTAATCAGTCTGCCCTTGAATTTGCCGGGGGGAATCTGTCTGTGCGAACGGATATCAAAGGCCATGATGAAATTGCCAAACTTGGGGATACATTCAATCGGATGGCAGATCGATTGGAACGGCTGGTCCGCAATTCCAAGGAACTGACGGCCAATGTGTCCCATGAATTGCGATCGCCCCTTACACGCTTGAGAGTTTCCAAGGAACTGATCTTAGATAAACTGGAGCAAAAGGGCGCTTCGGATGATGCGATCATACGATTATTGAACAACATGGAATCAGACATCGGGGATCTTGACACTCTGATAGAAGAAGCGCTGGCTCTTTCCAAAATTGATTACCAGGAATCGGCCCTGGAACCTGAGACCTTCAGATTTTCCGATTTTATCAAATCCATGGTGAACGCATACCATCCGCTGTTAAGCCGGAACGATCTGATTCTTGACCTTAACATCCGGGACTTTGGCAAGGCCCGCCAAGATAAAGCACTGGTAAAATCGGTCTTTTCCAATCTCATGGACAATGCCATAAAATATTCACCACCCGGCAATACCATCCGTGTGTCTGCCGAAACAGTCTCTCCCAAGGGCCTTGCATTCTCAATTACAAATACCTGCGTACCGATGAGTCAACAGGATCTTGATCGCCTGTTCAATCCGTTTTTCCGTATTCCCGGGCAAAAAGCATCGGGGACAGGGCTTGGACTGGCTATTGCAAAAAAACAGATGCTGCGCTGCAAAGGCACCATCCGAGCAGAACACACTGGCCGGGAAATTTGCCTGACCGTTTGTTTGCCCTAATATAATTTTAGGAACGGATCTTAAGGACCGCAGATTAAATAACTTACCTACTTTGATATATCCGGCAGCGCGGGCGAGACGCCCGCGCTCCTGAATTATTTCGGACTCATTCCTTAAAGAATGATATTTAAAATTCGCCGCAAAGGTTCGGCCGCGCCCCAGAGCAACTGATCACCCACAGAAAATGCGGTGAGAAAATTTTCACCGATATTCATTTTCCGGATTCTGCCCACAGGTACGTTCAGGGTACCTGTCACTGCGGCGGGCGTCAGGTCCCTGATGGAATCTTCCTTATTGTTGGGTATGACCCGGACCCAGTCATTATTGGCCGCCAGGGCGGCATTAATCTCGTCTAAAGGGACATCCTTTTTTAACTTGATGGTAAAGGCCTGGGAATGGCAACGCATGGACCCGATGCGGATGCACTGGCCGTCAATGGGGATGGGGTTATCTGAGCGCCCCAAAATTTTGTTGGTTTCCACAAACCCTTTCCACTCCTCCCGGGTCTGGCCGTTGTCCATGGCCCGATCAATCCACGGGATAAGGCTGGCACCCAGGGGAACGCCCCAGTTTTCAACAGGATATGCATCGGACCGCAAGGTGTCGGTAACCGTCCTATCAAGATCAAGAATCGCTGAGGCAGGATCATCCAGGATCGGGGCCGCCTTGTCACCAATGGTTCTCATCTGTGACACAAGCTCTCTCATATTTTTGGCACCGGCACCGGAAGCGGCCTGGTAGGTCATGGAGGTCAGCCATTCCACCCAGTCATTCTCAAAAAGCCCGCCCAGGGCCATCAGCATCAATGATACCGTGCAGTTGCCGCCGATAAAATTTTTAATTCCCTTGGATATCGCCGTTTCAATGACCGGCATATTGACCGGATCCAGAACAATAATGCTTTGCTCATCCATCCTTAAGGTGGATGCCGCATCAATCCAGTACCCGTCCCAGCCCCGCTCGGTCAATTTAGGACGCACGGCTTCGGTGTAAGAACCACCCTGGCAGGTCACCAATATGTCCATGTCCATCAATCTGTCAATATCAAAAGCGTCAATGAGTTCAGAAGTACCCTGCCCCACATCAGGGGCAGTCTGTCCGGCCTGGGACGTGGTGAAAAAAAATGGTGTGAATTTTTGAAAATCATTCTGTGCAGACATTCTTTCCATGAGAACAGAACCCACCATGCCCCGCCAGCCAACTATTCCGACTTTTTTCATCTCCTCTATCCTTTCTGCTACAAGTATGTAATTTAAAATTTAAGCCTTATTGCATAGCTGCTTTTTTAAAAAAAAGCCAGGGGGCAGATAAAAAAATCAGCGCGATCGTCATATCGTTTGCCTGCCGTTTTGAAAAATTAAGCGGCAGGAAGAAACAAAACCGCCCGCACCCCGAAATCCGGATTATTTTTTACGTCAATGGACCCGCCGTGGAACAGAACGATTTCCCGGACAAAGTTAAGACCTAAATACGTACTTTTCTTGCGCGTGTCCAGGCGCTGGATGAATAAAAAACCGATCAAAAATTTTATCCCGTACAAATTCCGGGATACCCGGCCCTTGATCCCTAATTTCAACCACCACGGTTTCCCCCGAACGCTTAAGCGTAACACCTATTTCTCCGCCCCTTGGACTGAACTGCAGGTTGGATTCGGTCCTCATATTGGATAGGAACCTTTTCTTTTGCGCCGGCGGCACATTGTCTATCGAGTCAGAGGGAGCCTATATCGGCTCCCGTCTGCCCACAAAACCGTGCGTATGGGTCCGTACGCGGCTATTCTTGCAACTTTTATCCATCAATGAACACTAAACCAATGGTTCCACCTATCGGTTGACCTTATAACTTGCCCAAATCGGTTTATAAACCACCGATTCGGATAGGCGGGGTGTAAGGCTTCTGACCTGGATAGGACCCAACGTCCTCTATCCCCTGGAATGCAAGCAAGTTACATGCAATTACCTGCTCGATACAGGCCTACTCATACACCGTATGGCGCCGAGGGTCAAAGGCTTCCCTGATGCCCTCACCGATAAAGGTGACGGTCATCAGCGTCACCACAAGGGCTGAAACCACGGCAGCGGAAATCCACCAGGCTTCCATGTTTTGCCAACCCTGGGATAAAAGCTCTCCCCAAGACGGCGTAGGTGCAGGCAGACCGAACCCGAGGTAATCCAGGGAGGTTAAGGCCACAATGCCGCCGGAAATGGCAAAGGGCGCATAGGTAACGATCACGGAAATGGTGTTGGGGATAATGTGCCTGAAAATAATCCGGAAATGTGAAGCGCCCAGGGACCGGACCGCAAGAATATATTCGCGCTCCTTTTCCCGGTAGGTCATGGTGCGCATCACCCAGGTAATGGAAATCCAGCCGAAAAAAGCCATTATCAGAATCAGGATCATGAAACTTGGCACCACAATGGAGGAAACGATAATAATTACATACAAAAACGGGATATTGCTCCAGATCTCAATGATCCGCTGGAAAAACAGATCAAATTTCCCGCCGAAATAGCCCATGGCACAGCCCAGGGATATACCCACCGTATAATTAAAAAACAGCAGGCCCAGGGAAAAAAGAATGGCCGTACGAAACCCGTACACAAGGCGGGCCAGCACATCCCGACCCACGTTGTCCGTGCCCAAAAAATGCCGAAGGGAAAATGACGGCGGAAACGGCGGGTATTCATTAAAGCGCAGGTCATTTTCATAGGGATTATACGGCACCGGCGGCATAATCACAAAGCCTGTCCTCCCGTCCCTGTCCAATTTCTGTTTTAATTCCCGGTAATTGGTCTCATAGGAATAACCCAAGCCAAAGGTTTTTCCCGGTATCATATCCTGGTAGGTGGGAAAATAAAACTCTCCCCGGTAACAGACCACAAGGGCCCTGGAATTAATGAACACTTCTGCAAAAAAGGATATAAACATCAGAATCAGAATGATCACAAGGGACCAAAAGCCTCTTTTGACACTGCAAAATCGTCTGAGTTGTTCCTTTGTCACCGGATTTAGTACCGCCATGCAAAAGCTCCTTTTATTTGAACCTTACCCGGGGATCAACGATCGCTACACACACATCAGACAAAATATTTCCCACCATGAACAGCAGGGATGAAATCACCAGAATCCCCATCACCACAGGGTAATCCCGGTCAAGGATGGACTCATACCCTAAAAGGCCCATACCGTCGATATTAAACACCTTTTCAATGAGAAATGATCCCATCAAAAGAATGGAAACATTGTTACCAAAGCTGGTGGCAATGGGGATCAGACTGTTACGAAGGGCATGGCGAAAAACAGCCTGTTTGAAGCTTAAACCCTTGGCAATGGCCGTGCGCACATAATCTGCAGACAGGTTATCCATAAGCGTGTTTTTCATCAAAAGGGTCATCACGGTAAAAGAGCCGATCACATAGGATAAAAGCGGCAATACAGTGTGCCGGGCTACATCCCTTATTTTTTCCCAAACTGCCATATCTGTAAAATAATCGGATGCGAGCCCGCCTAGGGGAAACAGATCCATGCGGGAGGCAAAAATCACCAGCATGATAACACCGGCCACCCAGCCCGGAATGGCGTAGCCTGCGAAAATAACCCCAGAGGTTATATTATCAAACCCGCTGTTGTGGTGCACAGCCTTAGCTACGCCCAAGGGAATACAGACGCCATAAATGACAATCATACTCAATACGCCGAAATAAAGGGAGATGGGGATGCGTTCTTTAATCATGTCCCACACCGGATCCTGGTAACGGGTTGACCGGCCCAGATCGCCTTTAAGTACCTTGAAAAGCCAGAGTCCATAGCTTTGGAGCACAGGCTTATCAAATCCGTAATAGGCTTCAAGTTTTTTAATCTGGTCGTCGGACAAAGGCTGGCCCTGGCCTGCCTGGATTCTGGAATGACCGCCCTGCTCGCCCATCTGCATAGCCCTGGTTTCAGCAATGATGCGCTCAATGGGGCCACCCGGGACAAAGCGGGTGATGGTGAACACCATGATGGTGATGCCGATGAAGGTGGGGATCACTAAAAGGAGCCGTCTGATAAAATACGCTGTCACAGGATAAAAACGCCCTCCCCTATTGAAACGTCTGTGGTGTATGGCGAAAATGTTATAGCCTGGGGCACAGGATTCTAAACCCTATCCCCCAGGCGTTATGTAATGCGTTTGCAGCTTATTTAGATACCGTATCAAAAACAGATTCCAGAGCCTTGTCCAGAAATTCAGGCTTGGTACCACCGGCCTGGGCCATGTCCGGCCGGCCACCACCGCCGCCGCCCACGATACCGGCAGCTGTTTTGACAATATTGCCGGCTTTAAAGGTTTTGGTCAGATCATCGGTGACCATGGAAATAAGCAATGCCTTGCCGTTGGATTCGGCACCCAACAGAAGCACGCCCGAACCCAACTTGGTCTTAAATTTGTCTGCCAGATCCCGAAGCTGGGAAGGATTTTCAATTTCCACCCGTTTGGCCAGCACCTTGACCCCGTTGATCTGCCTGATATCATCATCAATGTTTTCAACCGATTTGGATGCGATCTTAGCTTTAAGTGCGGCCAACTCCTTTTCCGCAGCCTTTTTCTCGGCGGCAAAACTTTCCAGCCGGTCCACTACATCGTCCTTTGCACTTTTCAAAACCCCAGCCACCTTTTCAATGGCTAACTGATCTGCATGGACTGCTTCAAGGGCTGCAAGGCCTGTCACCGCTTCAATACGGCGCACACCCGAGGCAATACCGCCCTCGGACAGGATGCGGAACAACCCAATGTCGCCGGTGGCACGGGTATGGGTGCCGCCGCACAGTTCCTGGGAAAAATCGCCCTGGGAAACCACCCGGACCACATCCCCGTATTTTTCCTCAAACAGCGCCGTCGCACCGGACCGGACAGCTTCATCCATGTCCATCTCCTTTGTGGTAACCGCATGGTTCTCAATGATACGGGTATTGACTTCGATCTCAATGGCCGCAAGCTCTTCGGGCGTGGCAGCACTGAAATGGGTGAAGTCAAACCGCAGTCTGTCCGGCGTAACCAGGGACCCTGACTGTTTGACATGATCGCCTAACACCTTGCGAAGGGCTGCATGCAGGATATGGGTAGCTGAATGGTTTGCCGCCGTGGCCCGACGAAGTCCTGCATCCACCTTGAGGGTAAATGTATCGCCTTTTTTGCAGGCACCCTTGACGACCTTACCCTTGTGGATGAAAAGCCCGGAAGGATCCTTGACCGTGTCTGTGATCTCAATTGCACAAGAATCATTTTCAAAAAGCCCTTTGTCCCCGGCCTGGCCCCCGGACTCCGCATAAAACACGGTTTGGGAAGTAACCACTTCAATTTCGTCACCGGCATTGGCTATATCAACTTCAGCATCATCTTTAACCACGATGAGCAGATCGCTTTGCATTTCAATGGCATCATAACCTTTGAATACGGTTTTCACACCTGCAGAAGTCAAAGGTTTATACGCATCTCCCACACCGGCAAACTTCTTTTTGGACTTGGACCGAGCTTTCTGTTCAGCCATGGCCGCATCAAACCCATCCAGATCCAGGGTAATATCCATCTCCTTGACATGGTCCTGGATAATGTCCACTGGAAATCCAAAGGTATCGTAAAGCTTGAAAATCACCTCTCCGGGAATGATTTTCTCGTGCCGTTTTTCAAGATCCTCAACCGTTGCCTCCAAAAGTTTCATGCCGGTTTCAAGGGTTTCTAAGAACTTTTCCTCTTCGTTTTTCACCACGTTGAGGATAAAAGCGGCAGACTCTTTGAGTTCCGGATAAGCGTCATCCATAATGGAAAATACGGTTTGAACGGTTTTGTGTAGAAAAGATTGGGTCAACCCGATGCTGCGACCGTACCGGATGGCCCGGCGCATGATCCTACGAAGCACATAACCGCGCCCCTCGTTAGAAGGCATCACCCCGTCACAGATCAAAAAAGCAGAGGCTCTTGAGTGATCGGCAATGACCTTCATGGCCACTTCCACTTCTTTGGATTCCCCCCGTTTTTTGCCGGCCAGTTCCCCGACCCGGTCCATGATAGGCACAAAAAGGTCGGTATCAAAATTGGTGGGTACATCCTGGAGTACGGAAATAATGCGCTCAAGGCCCATACCCGTGTCAATACTGGGTTTGGGCAGCGGCGTCATGGTGCCGTCTTCACTTCTTTCAAACTGCATGAATACCAGATTCCACAACTCCAGCCACCGGTCGCAGTCACAGCCCACCGCACAGTTGGGATCATCACATCCAAATTCTTTACCACGGTCAATGTGGATCTCGGAACAGGGACCGCAGGGACCGGTGTCACCCATGGCCCAAAAATTGTCCTCATCGCCTAATCGGGAGATGCGTTCAGAGGGCAGACCAATTTGCTTATTCCAGATATCAAAGGCCTGATCGTCATCTTTATAAACAGATACATAGAGTTTTTCGGCATCAAACCCATACCCGTTGGTGAGCAGGTCCCAGGCAAAGTCAATGGCCTTTTCCTTGAAATACTCGCCAAAGGAGAAATTGCCCAGCATCTCAAAAAAAGTGTGGTGGCGCGCCGTGTATCCCACATTTTCAAGATCGTTATGTTTGCCCCCGGCCCGCACGCATTTCTGTGAGGTAACAGCGGTGGAGTAGTCACGTTTTTCATCACCTGTAAAAACACGCTTAAACTGCACCATACCGGCATTGACAAACAGCAGGGTGGGATCATCCTGGGGTACCAGGGACGACGAGCGCACATGGCGGTGGTTATGTTTTTTAAAATATTCGAGGAAAATTTTCCTGGCTTCATTACCTGTCATAGTATTATTAGCTCCTGCTCAACTGTACCGGTTAGTTTAGTGTTTGAACGAAAAGTTGCCCACCTGCGGCGTTGCATAAAACTTTGCAATCCTCACAACCATGAGGTTGCTCCGGTTGCAAATTTTTATGCGCCTTGCATCTGGGCAACTTTTCGCCCAAACACGGGTTTCCATTCAGGCACTATATTAGGTTTCCGGTTTACTGTCCTTTCCGGTGGCGGCTGCAGTTTTGGTTGCTTCCGGTCCGGCAATTCCAAGTTCGGTTCTCACTTTAAGTTCAATGGCATCAAAAATATCGGGATTATCAATTAAAAAGGCCTTTACGTTTTCCCTGCCCTGGCCGATGCGTTCCCCGTCAAACGAATACCAGGACCCGCTCTTGTTCACAATATCCAGCTCAACCCCCATGTCCAGAAGGTCGCCGGTCCTGGAAATACCCTCCCCGTACATCAGGTCAAATTCAACATTTTTAAACGGAGGGGCCAGCTTATTTTTCACCACCTTGACCTTGGTCCGGGATCCGAGTATATCTTCGCCGCTTTTAATGGCTGCCGCCTTTCTAATCTCAAGACGCATGGACGCGTAAAATTTCAAGGCATTACCGCCGGTGGTGGTTTCCGGGTTGCCGTAGACCACGCCGATCTTCATACGTATCTGGTTGATAAAAATCAGGGTGGTGGCGGTTTTTCCTATTGTTCCGGTCAGTTTACGAAGGGCCTGGGACATTAATCTGGCTTGCAGCCCCATGTGGGAATCGCCCATCTCGCCTTCGATTTCCGATCTGGGCACAAGAGCGGCCACCGAATCCACAATCATGATGTCAACACCGCCGCTTCGCACCAGCATATCGGCAATTTCAAGGGCCTGTTCACCGTTATCAGGCTGGGAAACCAGAAGTTCGTCACAATCCACACCCAGCCGCTTGGCATAAGCCACATCCAAGGCGTGCTCGGCATCGATAAATGCGGCAATACCGCCTTTTTTCTGGGCCTCGGCCACGGCATGAAGTGCAAGGGTTGTCTTGCCTGAAGATTCAGGACCGTAAATTTCAATAACCCTGCCCCTGGGGTATCCGCCCACGCCCAGAGCCTTATCCAGGGCAAGGGAACCGGACCGGATCACGGGCACGGCTACAATTTCCCGGCCGCCCAGCTTCATAATCGAGCCTTTGCCAAACTGGCGCTCAATCTGATTCATGGCGGTCTGCACAGCTTTTTCCTTTTCCTTATTCTTTTCCATCGCGTTTTCCTCCTAAATCGTGGCTGAAAGGTAGATTGCCTTAAGCAGGAAAGCAGCCAGCAGCCCTGCCATTATATCATCCAGTACAATACCGGCCCCGCCGGAAAAAGTTTTCTCAAACCAGCGAATCGGAAAAGGCTTTAATATATCAAAACACCTGAAAGCAATAAAGCCCGCTGCCAGTGTAAGCACGGTCACCGGCACCAGGGTCATGGTCACACAAAACCCTGCCATTTCATCAATGACTATAGCCCCCGGATCTTTACCGCCAATCAGAATTTCAGCCTCCTGGGAAATCCAAACGGCACAAAGTATCACGCCCACCAGAAACAGGGCGGCAGCACCGGGCGTACCCGCCGTTGCCAGCCACACCATGAGCCCAATCAACGGCAGCCCGGCAAGGGTGCCAAAGGTCCCGGGTGCAAAAGGTATTCGGCCCAGGCCAAAACCCGTGGCTATAATAAGAATGGTTTTTTGCCCCATCAACCGACTCCTTTCACGGTCTTTTATAACCGGTTTGTTTGTCTGTCATGGGGATTTGATTCAACCAGAATCCGATCATAGACCTGATAAAAAGGCAATTCTTTTTCCAGGGCAATGCGTTTGCAGTCATCGTATTCCGGCATAATCCGGATCTGACCGTTTGGATCGGTGATTTTTTTGGCATTTACCCGACCAAGGCTTGTCTCTACGTCCACAGATTCACGTTTTAAAATCATCCGGTCGCACAGGTGGTATCGAACACCAATGCTTGTGGTCTCGGATAACAGAACCGTGGAAAGCGCCTGGAGCATCTCCCTGCGGCAAATCACCTCAATGCGGGTGGCAGGGCGGTTTTTTTTCATGAATGCCGGTGTAAAACTGACATCAAGCGCGCCTTGGTCCATGAGGCGGTCCATCACAAAGCCAAGGCCCTCCGGGCTCATGTCATCCACATTGGTATACAGCACATAAACCTGGTCCGACAGGATATTTTCCCCGCAATTTTTTGCAACAACAGGGGAACCCAGCACCAGACGCAGCAGATTAGGAACAGATGCACCGGTGTCACGTTTGCCGGCCCCGTAGCCCACTTTTTCAATCTTCATATCCGGCATGGCACCGAACTGCGGAGCCAGCGTTGCCACAATGGATGCCCCTGTGGGCGTGACAATCTCGGTTTTGGCGTCAGATCCCGTCACTTCAAGGCCTTTAAGGATGGCCACAGTGGCCGGAACCGGCACAGGAATGGTGCCATGGGCGCACTTAATGGTCCCTGATCCCAGGGGAACCGGCGTTGCCGCCACCTGGTCAACCCCCAGGTAATCCAGGGCCAGAAAGCTGCCGATAATGTCTACCAGGCTGTCAATGCCTCCTATCTCATGGAAGTGGACGGTTTCAATGTCCTTTCCGTGGATACGGGCTTCGGCCTGGGCAATGTGTTTAAAAGCGGTCAGGGCTTTGGCCCGGACCTCATCCGGCAGATCCGCAGATTCGATCATCTCCCGGATGTTGGTATAATGGCGATGGGTGACATGGTCGGTCACATCCACATAAAGGTTAACAGCCCGCAAATGGCTCCTGAACACAACTTCCGTACGCAGATCAAACCCGTCCAGAACGGCTGACAGTTTTCCTTTAAGCCAGTCCACAGGCACACCAAGATCCACCAGTGCTCCTAAAAACATATCCCCTGCAATGCCTGCCATCATATCGAGATAAAGAATCATTTCGCCGCCTTTCCTGTTGCATGGATTTGAAGAATTTCAAGGGTCAGTTTAGCACAATCGACCATATCTTTAAGTGCAATGGATTCCTTAAGGGTATGCACATCCGTCATACCTGTGCCGATAACACCTGCGGCAATGCCTTTGCCGAAAAAGACATTGGCATCAGCCGCGCCGCCGCTTGTTTTACAGGCCATGTCCCGGCCCAGGTTCGCTGCTGCTTTTTGGGCAAGCTTGATCATCACATGATCTTCGGGGATGTTGGTATTGGGAAAGTCATTTTTCACAATCATTTCCACCCGGGGAAGCGTGTCTCCACCGGCCTGGAGTTCGGCCATGGTATTTTCAAAGGTGGAGACAATGGAGTGTGTGACCTTATCCAGTTTTGCCGGATCATGGGACCGGGCCTCGCCGTGAATTTCCACATATTCGGGCACAATATTGGTGGCAGCACCGCCGGAAATAAGTCCCAAATTGCAGGTGGTTTCCTCGTCGAGACGCCCTAATTCAAGTTTGGCAACAGCACAGGAAGCCGCATAAATGGCAGAAACCCCGTTCTCTGGAGAACCGCCGGCATGGGCCGCACGGCCGTAAATTTTTGCACTGATCTTATTGGCCGCAGGTGCCCGATTCACAATCCCCTCGGTGTCCACAGCGTCCAGAATGTATCCGAATTTTGATTTAAGCAGAGAGCAGTCAAGGTTCTTAGCGCCTAAAAGCCCCTGCTCCTCACATACAGTCATGACCACCTCAACAGGGGGACACGGCAGGTTATTATCTTTAATCACCTGCATCACCTCAAGGATGACGGCAAGGGCGGACTTATCGTCGGAACCCAGGATAGTGGTGCCGTCACTTCTAAACACCCCGTCCTCAAAGATGACCTTAACCCCTTTACCCGGCACCACCGTATCCATATGCCCGGAAAGCATCACAGAATCAACATCCGTATTGCCCTTAAATGTGGCCACAAGGTTGCCGCAGTCACCGTTAAACTTGACGCCGGCGTCATCAAACACCACGGTTGCCCCAAGGTCAGTCAGTTCCTTTTCAAGAACCTTTGCGATCAGGGCCTCGCTACCGGATTCGGAATCAATCCGGGCAAGGGCTGCAAACCGCTGCCCCAGGCGTTCTTCATCAATCATATTCTATCCTTTACACATTAAAGCCCACCAGGACCATTTAAACAAGTGGGATAATATACTAGAATTTATCGAGGAATGCCAGTTGTCCATAAACTTGAACCCATCTGATTTATCGTCAGGCACAAAATATTATACATACAATGATAGGCAACGCTGCGTTTTTGACCACCCTACCCTCATATCGGCAAAACCATGGAAAAGCATCTTTTGACCATTCGTCTCCGCACCCCGGGCCGGCTTACAGGCAAGCCTGAACCTCACCGACCACCTCCGCCACCATTTTTTCAAGAACCGGATAAGGTTTTGCACCCACAAGCCTTTGACCTTTCATCAAAAAAGTGGGGGCAGCCACAAGTTCAAGCTCCCGGGCCTTTTCCCAGTCCCGGTCCACAGCATCGGCATAGGATCTTGAATCAATGATTTTTTTTGCCTGCGCCCCATCCAGACCAGCCGACGCTACTAAATCCAGAAGCACCGTTTTGTCCGCTAAATTACTGTCATCCACAAAATAGGCTTTGAACGCCGCATCATGAAACTGGTGGGCCCGACCGCACGCCTGGGCCCAAAGGCCAATTTCCTGGGCCAGACGGGAATTATAAATCATCTTCCCCTCCCCAAAGGGCAGGCCAAAGCTTTGTGCCGTGGCTTTAAGATTTGCGGTCACCTGTTCCGGGGTCACCAGCAGACCTTTTTCCTCTAACAATCGGGCTATGGGCAATCCTTGTTCTGGCACATCCGGCTGCAGCGGATAGGCCCGCCACTTTATTTCGATATTGTATGTCTTCCTTAATTTATCAATACTCCCGGTACTGAAGTAGCACCAGGGTCAGATATAGTCGCTAAAAATCTCCAGCCGGGGCCGATAAAAATCGGTATTATCCTCACTTGACTGCATTATTTATTCCTTTGGTTTTCCAAACATCCCCATACAAGCTAATTGAATTATATTTGATCTTATGCCTTATCCGGTTTAAATCTTCAATGCTCAAAAAATCTACTAAGATAAAAATTCATCAACACAACTGCTGCGTCCCCAATAAAAAATTAAGCGAGTTCAATACGCTTTACAAACAAAACGAGCGGTTTGCCCGGATGGGAAAACCGCTCGAATTCAATTTATAGATATTGTTCTTAAATCAACTTAGACATATAGCGCCTTTGCCAGGGCTTTTTGGGCCCGGGGTTCCCCATGGACCAGCTTGATTTTCCCGGGCGGTTCCGGCATGGACTTTACCCAGTTGACCAGCCCGGCCTGGTCTGCATGGGCCAAGTACCCGGACAGCACATGGACACCGGCGGCCACCTTTGTTTTCCCCTCAAGGATGCGGCGGCCCAAGGTACCTTTCGCCTGGTAGCCGACAAAAAAGATGTCGTTTTCAGGCACCTGAAGCCCCTTTTCCAGATGATCCAGAATTCGCCCCCCTGTACACATACCGGAACCGGCAATAATAACAGCAGGCCCATTTATATCCAAAAGTGCCCGATGATCCCGGTATCTTTCCACCGCGTACAGATTTTTAAAATCAATGGGGTGATCGCCCCGGGCCTTCAGGTCTTTTGCGGCCTGGTCCCAGAAATCTTCCAGACCGGCATATATTTTTGTTATCTCAAGCCCAAGGGGCGAATCCACAAACACCGGGACTTTTGTTCTGATACGGTCGAGCTCATAGAGCAGTTCCTGGGTTCTGCCCAGGGCAAAGGCCGGAATATAGACAATACCGTTATCCGCAAGGGCCTTGTCCAACAAGCCTGACAGGGTCTGAACCCGTTCCTTTCGGCCAGCATGCAGTCGGTCACCATAGGTGGATTCCAGAATAAGCAGGTCGCAGACGTCCGGTAAACCCGGGTCCGGTAAAATCGGCGTGTCTTTGCAGCCGAGATCTCCGGAAAAAGTCACCCTATAATCCCTGGACGACGGGCAGGGAAACCAAAACTGAATAAAACAGGACCCCAGGATATGCCCGGCATTGCCCAGCTTGAACCGACTGCCCCGGCCCAGGGAAAAAACCTCGTTCAGTTCAAAACCCCAGGACAGATCGTCAATGCGCTTTTCCAGATTCCGAATCTCCTGGTCCGGCCGTTCGGAAAACGACAGGGCGTCCCGAAGCATTGGAATCAGCAGAGCTTTGGTCGCATGGGTGCAGATGATCTCACCCTTGAACCCCGCCTCGATTAAGTCCGGCACCCGTCCGATATGATCTATGTGGGCGTGGGTAAGAAATAAAAAATCTATTTTCTCAGGATGAACCGGAAATTGGTCAAAATCCGGCTCCGGATCATGGCCGTATGCAGTGCCACAGTCCACCAGAATGTTGATGTCAGCACCCGTTTGCTGCCGTAACCTTACCAGATGGCAGGACCCGGTGACACAATATTCAGCGCCGAGATGAATGATGTCCACTGGACTCATACGGGAATACCTTTCCGTAACAGTTCAGACTTTTTTTCAAGGTTAATATTCAAGACTTCTGACAACATATTTATAAACGCCTTATTTTTATCTAAGCGCTATTTTCAAATGGGACCGATGTCAAATAATAAATTCAGGAATTAGACGGCTTATGCTGAGCGGACTTATGATGAAACGGCTGAAATGCAGACACAATAACACAAAAGACAAAGGCATTGGCCGGAATATGCAAATTAAAATCCACAATACTGTGAACCAGTATGGCCACCACAGACACCATAGCAGCCAAGGCAAAACCGCTGGTCTGCCGGCTGCGACTCCCCCTATTTTTCAAACCCGCCTTAAAAAAAACAATCAACATCCAGATCATCACCGCAATCACCCACACCCCCATATCGGCTGTAAAATGAAGATAATCATTGTGGGTATGTTTAAATATGATGCCTAAACCTGGTGGCTGATATTCCGGAAATGCCGCCGCATAGGTCCCTGGCCCTGTTCCCAAAAAAGCATGGTCTTTTATCATCTCCACAGTGCCTTTCCATGCGGTCACCCGGGATTCTGCACTGGCAGCTTCATCTTTTTGCGCAAAGGTCATCACCCGGGAAACAATGGGAGAACTTGCCAGAATAACGGCTGAAACAACCAGGGTAATACCCGTCAACACCAGAATCAGTTTTTTACTGTGAAACTGTCTCTGGCTTAAAAGCATCGTCACCATAAACGCAATGGAACACGCCATGGCAGCCCAGCCCCCCCGGGACAAGGTCAACGCCTGCACCGCCACCAACACCAGGGCCAGATAAATGATCACCATCAGCCATGCCACACTGCGACTGCGCGTCAACAGTAATACCAGCAAAAAAGGCAATGCCATTTCAATAAAACCGGCCAGATGATTATGGTTGCCATAGGTGGCAGACACAAATTCAGGGCTGTACCGCAGTTCATCATACTGCCAGAAGGTAAAAGGATTCACCCCAAACCGTTTGAACAAACCAAATACAGATAAAAATAACGCTGTACCGATAATGGTGTAAACCAACATCCGCTTCTGCGTTCTCGTGCGCACCACGGAACGTCCTACCAGATAAACCCCGACATAGGTCAGCAACAGCGAAAATCCCTGCCAGGCAAGCCACCTGTGGGGAGAAACCAAAACAGAGACACCCGCCATAACAACCAAAACCACTAGCGGTATGTTCAAAGGTGTTTTAGCAATCAACACATTGTCATAATGCAGACTTTCGATAACCAATAAAATAAAAGACAAAAGGACTCCAAGCTGAATCACAGACACAGCCCAAGGATGGACACTCCCCCGGGCCAATGGCGTAAAGGCAACCAGAATGCATATTATGATAAGTCCAGTTTTACTGTAAATCGTTGATTTTATCATTATCGCCCCGCTCCGGTCAAAACACTGCCCACTGTTTTCATAATCAACATACAATCCAGGCGAAGCGACCATTTATCAATATATAATAAATCCAATTTCATCCACTCATCAAATGTTAAGTCATTTCGCTTTGGTGCAATCTGCCAGAGACAGGTCAACCCCGGCTTCATGGAAAGCCGCCTGCGCTGCCAAACCTCATATTGACACACCTCACTGGGCAAAGGCGGCCGCGGCCCCACCAGACTCATATCACCCATCAAAACATTAATGAACTGGGGCAGTTCATCCAAACTGGTCTTTCTTAAAAAAGTACCCACATAGGGAATAATCCGAGGATCTTTTTTAATCTTGAAGGCAGGCCCGTCCGCTTCATTTAACGACTTCAATGCCTCCAATTTTTTATCCGCATCCAAAACCATGCTCCGAAACTTGAGTACCTTAAACCGCCGACCATTTTGTCCCAGCCGCTCCTGGCTGTAAAATACCGGACCAGGCGATGTCAGGTAAATCGCCAAACTGATGATTGCAAACACCGGTGAAAGGACAATTAAAAAAAACAGGGCCAACCCATAGTCCATAAATGACTTCATCAACAGTAGCCCTTCATTGATAGGCGTACTTTGCAAAGTCAGCGTGGGTATACCGCTAAAATCAACCACATGGATCTGCGCCACAGCCGGAGTATATTTCAGATAGTGAATTTGCCAGTCCGGAATAAAACGCACCCGCACCCCCATGGACTCAGCCAACACCAGATATTTATCCGGGTTTTCAATAAGCCTTAAGGGCATGGCAAATATCAACTCATCCACCACATTGTTTTCAAGATACGCTTTAAGATCCGTTATGGTTCCAACCACTTTGTGCCCATTGACAACCGAAGAACCAACGATTTCAGGATTTATATCAAAGCAGCCAAGAATTCGATACCCCCCCTCCCGACTCACATCAATGGATTTAATCACATCTACAGCCCGGTCCCGGCTTCCCACAATCAGTACATTTCGCGTATTATACCCTTGTGCCCGAAGTTGCTGCAGCATCATCACAACACACCACTTGAACAATGTCAGACCGAAAATATTAAGCACAAAAAAGATACCCATCAAAATCCGGCTCATATCCTTGACGCTCATTGCGAACAACACGACATTAAGAATGAGAATACCGAAGAAACACGCCTTGACAATATGAATAAAAAACCATGAAAAGGGTTTTTCACGAAATGATTGATATACCCCTGATGAGATTCAAATAATGTAACGGTATTATGGATTTAAGATTCTAACAAAAATGTCAAATTTGTTTTTGATTTAAACTTGTTGTAGCGAAACACCAATAAAAGCAGAGTTACAAAATAATGTAACGGCGTAAGAAAAATTCAATAATGATCTGTGGTTTGGCGTTTTTCAAAAATGAATCAAACAGAAATCGGCGTCAAAACATATGAGGATAAAATACAGGCAGGCCAACCTCGGATTATACCAAGGATGGCCTGTTAATGCAGATAAGTTGTGGTAAGGATTATTGAGGAGGGAGATCTGATATAAATTCCAGGGCAAGATTAATATCAACAAATTGGTGGTTTAACTCCTTTGCCCTGTCCCGGCAGTCTGTACAGATTTCTTTAAATTTGCGCATATCGCCCTTAACGGACATATAAATCTGTTCAACGGCTTCCTGCTGGATATCTTTGTATTTTTCAATGAAGTCCTCGACCTCTATGGGATACAAAATCAGGGTTTTCAACCGGCTGAGTATATCAGGATGGTTCCGGCTCAAATAAGTTCTCACATTCGGAAGTCCTGCAAATACGATGGGAACCCCGGCATCAATAATCCGTTTAAGATATGGCCAAACCCGGGTGTCCAAGTCATTGGCCTCATCTATAATGATAAAACAATTGGAGAGATTACAGATCATTTTCAGGTACTGGGGAGTTCGGCGGTAGGTGGCGGTGGCCTCATAATTTAATTCCTTAAGTATCGCGGCCAGGGTTTCATGTATGTTGAACAGAGACTCAACCCATACAGCATGGAGCTTTTTGGGATGCAGCAATTTTAAAAACCGAGTTTTTCCTGCACCAAAATCACCCTCCATGAGCACGCTTTGGCCTCTGTAGATCCGGTTATAAGTGGCAGCCAAGTATGAGACCCTTCGTTTATCACTGATAAAATCCTCTTTCATGTTATGTCTCCATGGGATGCATAAATGGCTACATGGTTCGTATTTAACGATTTTTGGCAATCAAGCATAAATGCATTGAACAGGGCCTGATTTTTACGGTCATCCGGCTGGTTTATCTTTTTTGTGTAATCCGCGTACCTTGATTGATTATGATCAAGCACTTGTTCCGCCCGGGCCAGGGTGAGGCCCTTATGAAAAACGTCGACTAAAACAGGCCGGTCAACGGCCATATTGTGCTTTTCTAAAAGAGCGATAATGGTGTCAAGTTCATCAGGCGGCACAGGCGAAGGTTCTGGTGCCGGCGGTCTGTCAAACGGCTTTTTTGCAATGGCTTCGCCCAACAGTATACCGTCTTCACCCTGCTCAAAAATAAAAAGCTTGTCCTTGTATTTGGATATTTTCACCGGTGTGCTTTTATGTTTGCTGAACTTATCTGCACCACGGGTCACATAATAATCGCGCTTGTCATGGCGGATGGTCCTGGTTTTGGATACGGTGGCTTTGATTTTCCTGTAGCCGTATTTCATATATTCCTGAACCTGGTCCGGGGTAAAATTCAGGGTATCTGCCTGGTTTGATAAAAAATCATCAAATTTCTGTGCCGGCACCCAGGCACTGACCACCCCGTCTTCGGTAAAATAATGTTGTGTATGATTATGTTCGTTACGATATTCGCTGAGCATAGTGCTGCTCCTTAGTTCCTGAAGGCTTATATCAAGAAGGGTTACAGTAATTTTTTCCTTTCTTCCCCGCTTGAAGTCATATTCGGTAACGGTTTTCACAATCCTGTCCTCAAAGGCTTTGATAATACGTATTTCAAAATTGTGCAGGCTCCGGTGTGAAGATTCTAGATGTGCCTTATCTTTGGGTGAATACGCCTTTGAAAAATCCGGTGCCAAATAGAAGCCTTGCGGTGTAGAATGCTTCAGGTTAATGGCATTGATGGGGCGTTTTAGATTTAAAAATCCTTTTGCCTGGTCAGGTCTGATACCAATTTTTTGCAAAGGCAAAGGGGTACTCAACAAAAAACGGGTAAAAAGATCCACAGAGTTCAGGCTGCTTTCGGTAAAATAAAAGTCCAGAATAAACATTTTCCTGGAAGCGGTATCAAATATTTCAATTACCTGTGGTTTTTGCCAGTTACCGTGTTCATCTCTGATCCTTAAATATTGAAATTTACAGCCGTCAACCTGGATCAAAGCAAATACCGGCACCGACTTGAAGGCATGCATTACCGGGACCTGATCCTGCTTATCCTCTTTTTCCAGGTAAAATTTGAGATTTTCCCTTTTGACACATCGCCGAAGTGCCGGAAGACTGATGGTTCTGCCCAGCTCTTGTTCAAGCCAGTGATGATAATTTTTAATGGTTCTGGCTTTCCGGGTGATAAAAATGAATCCCTGGGATGAGGGGTCGCATGACGCCTTGACCATCTCAATAAACCGTCTTTTGGTTTGCTCATCTATTGCTCTGGGCCGTCCGCTGCACTTACGGCCTTCCATAATTCCTTTTTCAACCAGTAAAAGGGGCGCCGGGATAATTCCGGTTTTCTTGTACTGGTCCTTGTAATATTTTTTGGACCGTCTCTTGGTAGATCCGGTTTTATTCATGATTTTTTTGTGCAGCAGTAAATGAAAGCGGTCATCAATAGTCAGGTCATCCATTATCTGCCCCCTTTGATACAATCTTTTCGTATATGACCCGATGCCACAACAATGCTGCCTGGCGGGAGGTCTTCTGCCAATGATCATGCTGAGCCACACGGACCTGTTCAAGCATTGCCTTTACAACAGCCATGTATTCATGGGTAATTCGATCTGTCAGATCCGGTTTACTTACCGGAGCCGTTTTCTGGTCCTCAATAAATTTTTTGATATTTCGTGCGGTCAGTTCCATGCCACTGTTTATAATCGCCCTCCAGATACGGCGTTGTTCTATGGAATCCATTTGAGTAAGGGGGCGGATCTGGGATTCGTTGGCCGGCAGTTTGTCTCCAATTGGAGACAGGTTGTAAATTACTTCATAGGCTCGAATCAGCCGGTAAGCATGGGCTTTGCCCATATCCCACCGTGCCCTGGTATATGCCTCAAATGACTCAAACAGAGCCTGCTTGTACAAACGATTCTCACGAATTTCTTTCAAGGCTTGGCCGATTTTGTAAAAACATTCTTGATTTCGACCAATCAGGGTTTCAAGCTCAAGCAGCCGTTCCATACTCACTGCCCTCCCGGCATAGGCCTGCCGACCATAGCGGCAAGGGCCGTCAATTTTGCGGCCTGAACCTGGGGTACAGTATTTATTTGTTTCAAAAACAAGACACTATCCCTAAATCCATAGCCCTTGATTTTCATGACAAGGTCAATGGTATTAAAATTTTTTTCGCATCTGAAGCACCTGGCCAGGTTCGTGGCTGGATTTACAGCGGTTTGAAATTCATTGCACAAAGGGCATAGAAAACGAAAATAACCATCTCTAATCTTGGATAGAATCTGTAAATGGTCCCTGATCAACACATCTACAGGGATATTGTTTCTCAGTTCAAATAATTGCCGGGATGAAAATCTGTTTTTCACAAGACACCTCCTTATTTTTAAAATTTCAGGTGCTTTTTTATATCACCGGTTAGAGTCGCCTGTCAGTTGCCTCTTAAACTGAGATAGAGATTATTCTGTTGATATCTACTTGTATTATCAGTTGGTTATCCTCATGATGTCTCTTAGAATCAAAACTCGATTAGTCTGTTAATATCCCTTTATATTACAATGAGTTATTCCAATCATGTATCTTAAAATCTATACTCGATTAGTCGTTTATGCCAGAGGGTCTTTTATGGGAATCCCTGTATTTTTTCATTGTTATGGCTGATAACCTGGGTAACCAGATATTGAATGATAATTGCCGGCTTGATCCCGTATTCTGCTATAATGACTTCCATTGGCAAAACAGGTTTTGTCTGTTTTTGATATGAAAGCGAAGGAAGGTTCCCAGATGTTTGTTGCTCCTCAGCTTCTTCAAGTTTTTTTGCCAGATAATTGTTTTTGCAAACAGCTTTGTTTTTCCTGTTCCACTTTTCACATTGCCTTCGATGAAGCTCTTTTTGGCAAGCCGAACGACATGTTTTCTGCCGCCCTTTTTGTCTTACATCAGGGGTGAACCATTTCCGGCAAATAGAGCAAGGTCGTCTTCCACGTGAATTCTTTGCCATTATTTCTTCTCCAAAATTTGAATCAGGGAGATTATATGTACCAAATTTTGAAAGAAGCAGCGGCGAGGTCTATCGGCGGGATAGGCGGGGTATGATTTTTTATTTGATTGGCGGGATATAGCGGCGGGATATCTGCCCGTTACATTATTTCGTCATGAAACTGCGGGGTACGCGTTACACTTTTTGAATCTTACCATACCCCAACCCAGCTAAAGCACGTGGACCAGATCATAACAATCAGCACCAGAACAAGATAATAGTTAGGACCTGTGGAAAGCGAAGAATAGTCGATAGGAAGGATATGTTTCTTTATGAAATAGGCCGCGATAAAACAGCCTGCGGTGATACTCAGATCAATCAGCCGATGAAAACGAAGGAGAAGTCTGTTTTTTTCCCTTAACATGATGCGAACCTTTTATAGAAAAATTCCAAAAAATTGTTATGGGATAAGTCCAAAAAAACTTAACCCACCTTTTTATATCCATGCTGTGTTATATTTAATTTCAATGAGTTACGATATTATAAATATTATCTTCTGGCACTACACTTATTGATTATCCTCATAAACAAGTGAAAATAGGAACTTTTTAATTACACCATTAACATAAAAAATTCCATCCTTTTTAAATAATACGATACGCATTGCGAATGATGCAGTCCCATACAGAATATAACCGTTTGATTTCATGGATTTAATATTTTTTCGTTCTTAAAAATGGGTTAGCCTGGGAGCGCGGGCGTCTCACCTGCATCTTTACAATATTTGCGGACATGCAGGCGAGACCGCCCGCGCTCCCAGATATAACAAAGAGGACAAGTTATTTAAAATTTGTTCCTAAATGATTTTCATATTTTGTAGTGGGTTAGACCTGAATGCAGATAGACGATATCAGCCCATGACTGTATTTATATGAATAGACTCGAAAATTTGAAAGTAAAAGGGCGTTTGCGACAAAAACCGCAAGAACAAAGCGAAAAATTCTTGAATCAGGGATTAAACGTAGTTGGACGAAATCCAGTTGCGATAGGTGTTGTCCATGATATTTCGCCACCATTTTTCATTTGACAGGAACCAGGTGAGTGTCTTCTCTATACCGCTCGGAAAGGTTTCCCGGGGAGAAAAACCAATAGCAGCACTAATTTTAGCCGGATTAATAGCATATCGTCGATCGTGCCCGGCCCTGTCTTTAACAAAGGTAATCAGGCTTTGTGACGACTGTCCTTTTGCGGCGGGAGAATCGGGAAAGCGTTTTTTTAACCCGGCATCACCCTTAAACTGCTGATCCAATAAATCGCAGACATGCCGGATAATATCAATATTTTTCCACTCATTGTTGCCGCCGATATTATAAGTTTCTCCGGGCGTTCCTTTGTGAAGGATCAAATCCACCCCAAAGTTGTGATCATCCACATAGAGCCAATCGCGGATCTGGCATCCGTCACCGTAAATGGGCAACGGCTTATTATCCAGGATATTGACAATAATCAACGGAATCAATTTCTCCGGGAACTGAAACGGGCCATAATTATTTGAGCAGTTGCTGATGGTGGTTTTAAGCCCATAGGTTTCATGATACGCCCGGATCAGGTGATCAGACGATGCCTTGCTTGCGGCATATGGGGAGTTTGGCAGATAGGCGTTGGTTTCTACGAACGGCGGTTCGTCAGGCGTCAAAGTGCCATACACTTCATCCGTGGAGATATGGTGAAAACGGTGATTTTCGACATTACCGTCAATCCACATCTTTTTAGCCGCCTTAAGCAGGGTATGGGTTCCCACAATATTCGTATTGATAAAAGCGTCCGGCCCCAAAATGGACCTGTCCACATGGGATTCGGCAGCAAAGTGAACAATGGTCTGGATTTGATGATCTATTAATAATTTTTCAACTAATTCCTGGTCCAGGATATCACCATGAACAAAGGTGCAGTTGTCTTGCTTTTCCGCATCTTCGAGGCTGTGCCGGTTCCCGGCATAGGTCAACGCATCCAGAATAATAATTTTATCTTCAGGATGATTTTTCAGCCAGTAATAAATAAAGTTTGTCCCGATAAATCCGGCCCCTCCGGTAACCAGCATGGCACCCATTATATCAACTCCTTCAACATTTTTTTGAGTTGAGCCCGCCAGTGAACCGGCGTCATTTCTAAATTCTGCCATATTGACCTCTTATCAAGCACACTAAACGCAGGCCGCTTTGCCGGCGTGGGGTATTGGACACAAGGGATGGGAGAGATGGGGATCTGTTTGTCCAACAGCTTTAATTCCAAACCAATCTCCTGTATGGCCACGGCAAAATCATACCATGAGGCAACGCCGGCATCGGTCCAATGATGGACACCGGATAGATCTTGATCAATGGCACGCCACACACAAAGCGCTAAGCCCTTGGCCCAGGTCGGGGTGCCGATCTGATCATCCACCACACTGATATGATCCCGGTCACGCATTAATTTCAGCATAGTTTTAACAAAATTATTTCCATGGGAAGAATAAAGCCATGCGGTGCGAATAACCACACAATCCTGCTGTAAAATTTGTTTTACTGCATTTTCGCCTGCAAGCTTGGTTTTGCCGTATACGGATAGAGGATTTGCCGGACTGTCAGGCGCAAAGGGAATGGACGAAACCCCGTCAAAGATAAAATCCGTTGAAATATGTACCACTTTCTTATGGGTATTACGGGCAGTCTCGGCAATCTGTGCTACAGCCAGATGATTAAGCTGATCTGCCTGTTTTTCTTCTTTTTCAGCCTTGTCAACAGCGGTATAAGCGGCAGCATTGATAATCCACCGGGCATCTGATTTTTCAATGCAGTCTTCAAGGCCTTTAACATTACTGAAATCCACATCCAGAGAACCAAAGGATTCCAACTGAATGTGGGAAGGACAGGTCCGCTGTAATTCCCATCCCAATTGCCCGCCGGAACCGAATAATAAAATTTTCATGCAAACACCTCCGCATCCTGAAACCTTACACCTTGTTCATCTTTTTGGGATAACACAGGTGTCTGTTTTTCTATTCCAGGCCATTGGATCCCAATGGTCTGATCAGACCAGAGGATACTGCGTTCAAATTTTGGCGCATAATAATCCGTACATTTATAGATAAACTGGGCTGTGTCGCTAAGCACATAAAACCCATGGGCAAATCCCGGCGGCACCCACAGCATCCTATTATTCTCTTCTGTCAGGATCTCACCCACCCACTGACCAAAATAAGGAGAAGATTTGCGAATATCCACGGCTACATCAAACACTTGCCCTTGAATCACACGAACCAATTTGCCCTGGGGATGCTCTATCTGATAGTGAAGCCCCCTTAAAATACCTTTTCGGGACATGCTGTGGTTATCCTGGACAAACCGGACAGATCGCACCTTTTCATTAAATTCATCTTCTCGAAATGTTTCCATGAAAAAGCCACGATGATCACCGAACACGTTAGGCTCCATCAATACAACATCGGGTATTGCAAGCTCAGTATATTTCATTTTCCGCACCCTGTTTACAAAGATCCATCAGATATTTACCATAACCGTTTTTTAAAAGCGGTTGTGCAATCTGCATAAGCTTTTCTTTGTCAATCCACCCCATTCTAAAAGCAATCTCTTCAAGGCAGGCGATTTTCAGGCCCTGCCGATCTTCCACAACCTTAATAAATGTCCCGGCATTAAGCAATGATTCATGGGTGCCGGTATCCAGCCAGGCCGTGCCCCTGGCAAACAATTCCACATTTAACTGCCCCCTGGACAAATAGACATTATTGACATCTGTAATTTCCAACTCCCCCCTTTGGGAGGGTTTGATGGTCTTGGCAATTTCAATGACCTCATTGTCGTAAAAATAGAGACCGGTGACGGCATAATTGGATTTAGGATATTCCGGCTTTTCTTCCAGACTGTTCACAACGCAGTTTTTATCAAATGCCACCACGCCGTAACGCGCAGGATCTTTAACATAATAACCGAAGACCGTCGCGCCTTTATCTTTTTTACCAATAGTTTGAAGGCGTCGGGACAAACCGTCTGCGTAAAAAATATTGTCGCCAAGAATAAGCGTAACCGGGTCCTGGCCAACAAATTGCTCGCCAATAATAAATGCCTGGGCCAAGCCGTCTGGACTTGGCTGAACCGCATACTCAAGATTTATCCCCCACTGACTTCCGTCTCCCAGAAGATGCCTAAAGCTATCAAGATCCGAAGGAGTCGTAATGATAAGAATCTGTGTGATCCCCGACAACATCAATGTAGACAAGGGATAATAAATCATGGGCTTATCATACACCGGCATTAACTGTTTACTGACTGAATAGGTCAACGGATAAAGCCGTGTTCCAGATCCTCCGGCCAAAATAATTCCTTTACGCAATGAGCTTTTACTCCTCAAATTTTTTGCACAGGTTAAATTCAGTAAAAAGTCGCTATCCATAGGGGGCTTGGTTCCAGCAGTTTATTTTCAATTAAAAAAATAAACGTATGGGTCTGTCCCGCCTGTTCCAGAAAGGTGCTTGTTTCTTGTTCTTTTTTTCTGGCAAAAGGAAATCCTTTTATCAAAGTCAGGATGCTTGCCAACGGGCCGTTTATCAAGGTATTCAAACGTTTCTTTGCTTTTCAGTGCATCATGGACGGTTTTTACGTTTTTTTCATGTTCTTTTTCGGCCTTTCGGATTACCGCAGAGAGTGGAGCTCCGGTCCCCCTGCTGATTTCATACATTACATGGAAAAGATCTGGGGAATGATGACCGTTCAATCCTTTGGTCACATGATAAATCAGTCCTTTGCCCTCATCGCTGGTACTCTGGATAACCTCGACGGGAAGCAGTCTTTCACCCGCCCGGCGGCATCAAAAACCTCTGGCTCCACCCGTTCGAGAATATCGCACCTGGCACACGCGAGAATTAATTGGATTTCCGAGCTACTCATTTCTCACGGCAAAGCTGGCATAAAAAAAAATACATGAATCTGGGATTATGCTTCATATATCTTTTCCAAAGGCGTTTGGGATCACTTACCAGCCTAAATACCCATTCCAACCCGGATTTCTGCATCCACCGAGGCGCATGCTTTTTCTGTCCACTAAAAAAATCAAATGCCGCTCCTACCCCGATCATTACACAAGTTAAAGAATTTTTATGGGCAACCATCCAGTTTTCCTGCTTAGGGCATCCAATGCCGACAAACAAAATTCTTGCTTCCGATGTATTTATTTCCTTAATATAATTTTGATCTTCATCCTTTGTCAGTTCTCGAAACGGAGGAGCAGCAAAAAATGAAATTTTAAGATCTGGAAAATTCTTTTTTAAAAAATTTTTAAAATCTGTAAGACTTTTGAGTGTACCGCCATAAAGGCCGATAGGAATACCGTTTATTTCAGCCATATTACAAACATGTAGAAGCAGATCGGAACCTCTTACCTGCAGAGCATTTTTATTACCAAGAAGCTTTTGAGCCCAGACGAGTGGCTTACCGTCAGGGACGACAAGATCAGCGTCGTTTACTTTCTTACAAAAATATGGATCATCATATGTCTCCATACACATATGAATATTGGATACACATATATACTTTCCAACTTTTAATTTAGACCAAAGCAAAATGTGATTTATAGTTTCAGAATATGAAGTTACATCAACGCTCATTTTTAGAATGTCACACTTTTTATTCATCATACTTGGCTTTCATTTACTTAATCCCTTGAAACGAGAAATCAATTTTTTATATATCATTATCAAATGTTCATAGTTTTCTTCTTCACCGAAATGTTTTTCAGCATACTTCCTTGACGCATCCCCCATCTGCTTCAATAGTTCTGGATTCTCCTCACACCACTGAAGTTTATTTTTCAAATCAAGCTCATCACCACTCTCAAATAACAATCCTGTTTTATTTTCAATGATCATATCAGGCAAACCGCCAATACGAGATGCTATAACTGGTGTAAAACAAAAATTAGCTTCTAATAATGTGATTGGAAACACCTCATGCCATTCAGAAGGAATAATAAGAGCTTTTGCTGCTGCAATCATATTGTTTTTTTTTGTACCACTGACAAAACCAACAAACTCAATGGATATGTCTGCTTCGTATTGTGAACGTAATTTTTCAGACAAGGGACCAGTTCCAGCGATTTTTAAAACAGATTCTGTCTCAAGTGCTTTAAATGCCTTAAACAAGGTCTCTATACCTTTTTCCCCTGAGAGTCTTCCTATAAAAAGGTAATAGTCACCCTTAGGTCTTTTTCCCATTAGGTTTACTATCGAGATTGGAAGAAAATTCCCCCTGATGTATAGACTATCAGGGTTAAAGATCTGACTGTGAACGGAATATCCAAAATGATTTAGAACTTGTAGTCCGCCACATCCTTTGTTGATCACCTGAGAAAATCGAACTAATCGAGCTGTTAACCAATACATAAAGGTTAAGATCCAGCTACTCTTATAACAATTATATTTCCTCCTTTTGATTACCAGGCGATTTCCAGGTGGTCTTACATCATCCTTATAAAGGAGGGCGTTAGCTGTAAGGTACCGGTAATTATGAATTGTCTGAAGGTAGGGAATATTTAGCTTATTAAAAAGAAAAAAAACAGAAGGGGACACAAGCGGCCAAATATTATGAATATGTACAATGTCAATCTTCTTTCCTGCAATATTTTTTTTTATTTTTTTAAGGATCTTTTCATTATACACAATTCTAGGAAGCAACAGCAATTTATCTGTAAATCTGTATTCTTTTATTTCTTTGCTATGAATAAAAAACGTGTACACTAAATGCCCTCTATCTTCGAGCATTTTTTTTTCATTTTCCACTACGGCATCCTCGCCTCCACGCACCTGGTAATAGTTGTGTATGATGAGAATGTTCATTCAATTAACCTTTGTATTCTTGTTTGAGTCCATTCGATATTCAAGCTTAGAGCCATGGGAACAATAAAATTTACATGCCACTTGTTGGTAATTTATTTTCAAAAACAAACTTTCCAAATTTTTTAGTCCAAATCTTGACTCAGATTCCTTGCGGATTTGTACTCCTGCAAATCGTCACATGAATTTAGGATATCCAAGAGCGCATTCCCATTTTCCCGGTCGACTGGATAACTTTTTTAATAACAATTAAATATTAAGGAATCAAGCAGTTACGTCAAGGTTAGGCATTGTCTGTTTTTAACGAAGGCCTTTCACTGTGCGCTCACCAGATAAAAATCTCAACATAAATTGCCCGAGACACTTGATTTTCCTTGGTTCTGTGCACCAAGAAAATGGGGTTAGAAGGCTGCTTTTACGGTATAACAAACTGTTTTTATATGTCTTATTTAGCAATTGCTATATTTCAACGTTTACGGATAATATGCCTACGCTAACCGGAAAAATGGGAATGCGCCCATATCCAATACCTATTTCTTAGAATTCAGGTAATAATGACTCATCGACTCCGTAACGCCACATCCCTCTTTTCGGATCGACAGCACCTATATACGAAATTGATTGACCCATGACAGGGATACCACCGAATTTCAGCATGTTCGTGGTGGGACTAAAGTTCATTTTTTCAGGATTTATAACAACCGAAACAAACTGAGACTGGAAATTGTTCCGCCATCTTAACTCTTTCTTCCGCTCAAAAAAATCGAGACGTTCCTCAAGGATCGCCAAATTATTGATTAACATAATTTCGGCATCCCGCTTAGATTTCCCACTTTTATTCCAACTCGCATACTTAATCGAATCACACTTGTAAAATGTATTATTATAAAACCATATGTCCCTGCCTGCTTTACAGCCATCCTCAGTGTCATTATAGCGAATAGCCTCATTCGCGTCGATTACAATATTGTTGTACACTTGGTACCCTGAAGAGGAGTTATCAATGTAATAACCAACGGATGGTCCTGTCCAGTTACCCTTCGCCGGTCCCCGAGCCCCCTTCCCGATGTTATAGCGCCAAATAGAGTTTGCTTTTCGCTTCAGTCCTGTTTGATGGTTAACATAAAAGAAACCCTGATCCGTTATCAATTGGCAAACATTTTCAATATAGTTATATTCCCAAATGTTATCTTTCGCATACTGGCCTACCCAAGCAGCATTACCTCCTTCAATTCCTGCACCGCCAAGATTGCGTAGAGTGCAGTGACGAACTAAATTCCCATTACCCCAGGAAAAAAGCCCGGCAGATCGCTTAGCCATCCAATTGATATCCTCAAAGAGACAATTTTCGACAAGAGCATTATTCCCACGAATAGTCATCCCACACCACCAACTTTTACTAAATCGACAGTTCTTCGAGACGAATCTATCACCCTTAACAAACACACCAGCCGTCCCATTTCCCGGCTCTCCCCAACAAGAAGCCAAGCTCTGCCCTCTCTTGTTTATAGAATCGACATTTGGGACATGGCGAAAAGGTGAAATATATTCGAACAGGCACTTCACGAAAGAAACGTCATCCCCCTCCACTAGTGCTGTTGCACCCTTGAAACGGATATTCTCAAGGCGAACCCTGTTGCCTGCTATTACTGCTCCATACAACCGGGTGCGTAATTCGTAATTACCGTTTTTACCACGTGGAGGAATTAGGATCACCTCCTTACCATCTGAATACCACTCACCTGGCACATCAAGAACCGCTTTTGCTCCGATGATATACCCGAGACCATTACCTCTACCGTATTTACCTAAAAAACCAGAAGATGCTTTTTCTGCATTGACACATATACTTCCCTGCTTATCTATGCCTTTAATAGGAAGCGTGATGGAGTACCAGCTAGAAAGATTAGTATTTTGATCTGTCTTGAAACCACCATGGATGCCTACGTAATATCCATCCGATAATTCTGGAAAATTCTGTTGTATGTCATGTATGCGGATAGTGCCATTCGCGCCGATAAAACTTTCTTTCCAATCCTCATTCGAAGTCATAGGAAATGTTTTATCCGGAAATCGTGCTGGCAGAAGATACTGCCCACCCATAAAAACATCATACACCGTAGTATTAATGGATTTCTTCAGGCAGGTGCGGCCATTTTCAACGCAGGGCAGCATATAGCCTGCTTCATCACTGCCGGTAATAACAACGCGGCCTTGCCCGATTAGTGTAACATTACTTTGATGTATATCTAAAAGCGTTTTATCATATAGTCCCGCCCACAGAAAAGGCACGACAATTAGATCCACCAAAATCTTTTGGTAATGCTGAACCGGTTGTTTCAACGAGCGGGATTATTGATAAAACGTTGTTGAACAGAGCCGGTGGTCAGGGCCGGTAACGAGTGTTTTCACTATGGGGTTTATATCGATTGCTGGCAGACTGTGCAAGGATAATTTGGTGTGATTTTGATGGTAAATGCTCAACGATTCGGTTTTGAACTGCTGCATATATTCTGCTCTACGGATATAGGCGGTACTTGTTTGTATTGTGCCGGGTTTTCGACGCACCTCATGGGTATGGCCTGAAGCCATTGCCTTTGCCACAAGTTGTTTTAGATCAAAGATTAGGGTCAAGAAGTATCCCAGGCAGCCACCTTTTTATTTGGGACAATATAGCCAATATATACCGGCAGCAACTCGTAAAGTCTTGTCAGGCGGCCTTTGCCACATTTGGGGCATGCTTTAATGTCAATGCCGGTCAGTCTGTGCATCATTTCTTCTACTGACTCATTTTCAGGATGTGCTGGCTCTTTGAACTTATCACCCGTCAATTTTCGGATCAGTTTTATGTTCACTGCTTTGTACCGGGGGGATAGAAAACCAAAGTGCCTGATTTTTTTAAACCCTCTGGGTAGCACATGAAGCAGGAACCGTCTGATGAACTCCACAGCATCAAGAGTCATCTCTTTTATGGCATCATTTTGAGCCCGGTCCTTCCAGGTGAACACAACTTTGCCGTCTTCAAAGGATTTGATACGGTAATTTGAAATGGCGACTCTATGGGTATACCTTCCTAAATATTCCAGGACTTTTTCAGGGCCGGAACAAGGGGCCTTGGCGTAACCGGACCATTTCTTTTTCCGGATAATTTTGATCAGGCGGTTGAAACCAGAACGGGTGCCGTACTTGGCCGTATTACCCGGGAACTTGAGATCCCCGTCCTGGTATAGTTGCTTGAGTCCTTTGATGTAGATGCCCTTGAACGCCTTTACTATGGAGGCTGTCTTGAATAGAAAATTCGTTTTGGATGGGGTCCATTGGGTTTTGTCTTCTGACAGCACACCGCCGGGAACAAGGCAGTGCAGATGAAAATGGTCCAGGATGGTCTGGTTCCATGTATGCAATACGGCAATAAAGCCAGCCTGCCCCTGGAGTCTCCATTGGGGATCGGTAGCAAATTGTTTAATGGTCTGATTTACCGAGGAGAACAGCAGGTCCAGCAACGGCTTCATATTACAGAGGATGATAGGATTCAGGTTGTGGGGCAGTGTGAACACCAAATGATAATAGGTGGCAGGCAATAGTTCTGACACCCGTTTATCTAACCATTTTTCCTTGGTCATGGTCTGGCATTTGGGGCAGTGCCGGTTCCTGCAGGAGTTGTAGGAGTTCTTTTGGAAATCGCAGTCAGGGCAAGCGTCTATATGGCCTCCTAAAGCAGCTGTTCGGCAGGTAATGATTTTATTCATGACCTTTATCTGTTCGTGTGAAGCTCCGAAAGTTTCCAAAAAGCGTTGCCCAGCGTGTCTGAAGATATCGGCAATGTCATGTTCGGGTCTGCTGCTTTTATTGCAGCATTCTCCGATCATTAAAGCACCACGTCAGCCGGGCTGACAACTTGGGATATGGCCTCATTGCTGATGTGAAGATACTTTGCCGTGGTTCTGATGGATTTATGACCGAGCATCTGCTGAAGTACATGTGTCCGGGTTCCCTGTTCGAGAAGGTGAGTCGCAAAGCAGTGACGAAGGGTATGTATGCCTTTGCCACGTTTTACACCGGCTTCTAACTTGGCCGTGTAATAAATTTTCTGAGCTGTCTCAACTGGCATCGGTTTTGATCTGGTTTTGCCGAAAAAGATCCATTCGTTCGGTTTAAAAAGCCGCCAGTAGTCTTCCAGAGTCTTTAGTAAGGTATCTGACAAGACTGTATACCGGTCTTTTCTGCCTTTACCTTGCTCTATCCGTATCATTTTGCGGGATCTTTCAATGTGTATCGGTTGGAGCTTTACAACTTCACTGACCCGCAATCCTGCGCTGTATGTGGCCAGAAGAAGGGCATAATGCTTGGGGTTGGTGCAGGCATTCAGTATTTGCGCCACTTCTTCCCGGCTCAGTGCCATGAAGATTTTCCTTTCCTGAGGCCGGGGCGGTATGGAAATCTTGGGCTCCCGTTTTAATACATGCCTGTAAAATCTCTTTATCCCTGAGAACTGTACATTGCAGCTACTCCAGGCCAGTTGTCGGTCTGCAATAATATAGTCGAGATAATCTTGGATCTGGGAATCGGTCAGTTGATCCGGTGCTTGCTTGTAGTGCGCGGCAAGCAATTTTACCGCATTCATATACGCCGCATTTGTTTTTGGCGAAAGCCGGTGAAGAGTCATGTGTCGATCAAATTGTTGGCGAAGTTGTGTCATCTTTTCCTCCTGAATTATGGGTGGATACTCAGGAGAATGATGGAATAAGACAGGGTAAATATAAAGGGATATTGTATAGTCGCGGCTGACTGGCCCATCAATGGGTAAGATGCCAGGTTGGCGTTTCTTTCCGCGGAGCGGTTTTGTTCAACTATCTGCTCGCGATAGATTCCTGAGCTAATAATACAAACATCACCATCTTTCATATTAATCAATGCCGATGCAATAGTTCTATATAGTTTATCAGGCCCAACAGCAAAAATTTCAGATGCATATGCTGAAAGAGTCGTGAGACTTAGGCTCATAAGAAACAATGAAATAGCCAATTTCTTTAACAAAAAATTCATGAACACACTATTAATCCACAAGTTCAGTTCTTTTGAGCATTAATTCGCTGTATATATTATTTGCTTTTTCAAGAAGGGTACTGTGCTGGTTAATCAGGCGATATTTAACCTTGTTTTTGAGAATGTCTCTACTTTTATTAGGGTATGCGACATGGGTGCTTCTAACATTATCAGACCCCGAGTCCTTCTTTTCCATTTCTATGACGATATTTTTTATTTCATCAACATCCCCCTTATTATCAAATCCAATTAAAGTCAAACCACATTTTTTACTGAAGCAATTAACGACTCCTTTAATATTATTGACAATATCATTAAAATCAAACAATAGTAGATTGTCACGATTTTTAAGGATAAAAGAATTAAATTTTATATAAAAATTAACCGCAAAGCGTTCGCTAACCCCCTCCCTGACAATAAATGAAGATATTGCTTCTATGGGCTCTCTAAAAACAATAAGTATTGGCACCCCTGTAAAAAGAGCATGTTTTACATGCCCGATTTCATGACGGTGCCTAGCAATACTCAAATTATTCTCGCTAAAATAATAAAAAGCCGCTACGCAAAAAGTATTCCCGCAGCGAGGATATCCTTCAATGATCAGGTTTGTTCCTTTATTTAAAAAAAGTTCTTTGTGTTTTGAAAGAGGTTTTATTAAATATTTAAAAAATAAAAAATTACTGGAAACTATTGTCTTCAATTGCCAATGGATCGATTTCAAATTAAACATTTTCATTTGCCTCAGTTTGTTAAGGATCTCAGAAAAATTCAACCACTATGGGGTGGAAGCCCATAGAATGCTATGGAGGCCGAAAGTCTCCCTCTCAGCTAAAACTGACTGAAAGGGGCAAGCTAAAGTTTGGGTGTTATGATTGAAAATCATTCAATCACAAAATTATCATCCTGATGATACGGATAATTTTCATGATGCTTCAAGTATACCTGGATCATGTCATCTATGTTCGAAGTTCTTTTAATATTTTCCGCTGGGTTACGGAACTTTGAAAAATAGTTCAAAGCCTTGAAGGTTCTGACAAAGCACGGCAGCTTTTATTCATCGCACGTCTTGTTTTCTAATTTCGCTTGATAAAATGCCAATAGATATAAAATAGATATTCCCATATAGGGATAAAGCCCATTTAAAATAGATGTGAATAAAACAAATGACAAAGCAAAAAAAGAGAAGTTAAGTCTTGTAATAAACCGGATAATTCCTACCACATAAAAAATAAAGCCAAGAAAGCCAAAGGCATAGAGGGCCTGCAACCAGTCGTTATGCATCCAGATTGACAACCCAAAAGAATTTTTATTTAGAATTCTTATAATTTCAGGAGAGAGCCCCCAGATCCACGATCCAGATATACGATTTTTCTCAAAAAAATATTCAGTAATTTGAGACCAAAAAATTGATCGTCCAGAAGTCAACTCCACCCAAGCAGGAGAGCTAAAATCAACATCAAACTCAATTAAGCTAAATGTCAACACCATTCTTTGAAGGAAAAAGATATCATCATAGTGAACCCACACAAAAAAAAAAATTCCAAAAGAACCCATTGACATAATGAGTATTAGCAACCCGCGAAAAGCAACCCGTTTCTTAAAATTAGAAGGTTCATCAACAAACCTTAAAATATAAATTATTAGATAAATTATACCCAATAGTGTGACCAAAAAAGCGGTCCTAGAGCCAACTAATAGGCCACAAAACATGATCATCAAAGCAAAAAAAGGTGCACCATTCGCCACCAAAATCATTCCTAAAAGAGCAGTAAAGTACCCAAAACCATGAGGCCAAATAAACCCCAAAATCATATTTTTATGTGCGTTGATGTTTGTGACAAAATAATATTCTCCCCACATAGCTGTAAAAAAATAACATAAAACGAATACAATTGAAGCGATTTTTAACTGTTTCAACGTCACGGGGTGTGAACTATTTTCCATCATTTTTTGGGGATTAATCAAAAAAAGTCCCAGAATAAACGAATAGAAAGAAAATGTTTCACCAGGATTCATTAATCCACCATGAAGATAGTAATAAAATAGAATAGTACTCAAGTATGAAATACCGATCAAAATCGGAATCAATTTTCCCCCAAAGTATTTCACAATAAGAAACGATAAAGGGATATAAAAGTACATACTTGGTAACGTAAAATGAAATGCCTGGTACAATAAAAAAGACAAAAACCTTTCCAGCAACAAAAGAAAAGACAAAATAAAAAAAATGTAGTCGGACCTAAAAACTCTTTTGGCCATCGGTCTTTCCTAACCTACGTCTGTGAAACAAAATAGAACCTACAGAAAAAAATTTAATTAATAAGAACCTGAAAACTCCGAAAATATATCTAAAGGCGTATTTATTCCGTAATTTAAATAGTTTAGTTTTCGCCAAGGGGCTAAGGCCTGTATTATAGACTATTTTACGATATAACATTGCGTTCATAACCACAATATCACTTTCCCTTTTAGACCACCCCGTAATCTTTGCTCGTAACTTCAAACGCTTTTCTACAATATCATTATGTCCTATATTTCTAACTATTTGCCCTGAAATTTCTTTGGTTGCATAAAGTTTTCTTTCGTTCTTTATCATTTTATTCCAAAGGTGATTATCCTCAAAACCATCAGAATTAGGATATCCTCCCATATCGCGAATTGTTTTTAATTTTGAAATTAAAAACGGATGAGGAAAATTTTTATTTTTCAAGATTGCTTGATTGATGTTTATAGGGAGAAACAATGGCCAAATAGTAAACGGTTGAAAGCGTTCATTGGTTATGAGTACTCTGCCAAAAAAAAGATCAATTGATTTGTTTTTCCGTGAATACTTATACATCGTTTTTAACCAATGCCTGTTGGCAACATCACCGGCATCAATTCTTGCTATATATTGACCAATAGCAGCATCAATTCCATTATTCAAAGCGTTTGAAATCCCAGAATTTTTAATTGAAGAAATTTTAATACGCTTATCCTGAAAAGCATAATTCTCCAACTCTCGAAGGGTTCCATCAATTGAGCCGTCATTCACGATTATATATTCGAAAGAGCCAAAACTTTGCTCGATCACTGAAGAGATTGTATTTGCAAGATTGCCCTCTTCATTGAAAACTGGCATTATTACTGAAAAATATGGCATCGATAAAACATCTCTAATAATTTGTAAGGCCAAATATTGTCAAACATCGAAAATAGTTATCGCTAAAAATAAACTCATTTGTAACACACCCTGACACAAGGTCAAGTTCCAGTATTCTGGGGGAAAAATTAGAAACGCTTCCATTTTTTACCGCAATCTGCTTTGCCATAGAACTAACGCTTTTACGTATTTTGGTAAAGCCGATATATGCCTTGTTTTTTTCTATCATTATTCCGCGCCCCCACCCAATCTGTGTTCTTCCGGTCAACTGTCGCAAATTCCAAGTTTTCATTTCTCGATTAGGTTTCACCAGAATAACAGTACCTTGAATCGTGGTAAAATAAACGCCATCATCCGTCACGATCCCATCGTGAGGTGCTCCATAAAGATTAAAATCCCATTTCTCACCGGTTTCTGGACAAATCGCATCTTTCTGTATAAAGCGTGTCACCCACCAACTATTTTCAAACCAAAAACAATGATTTGGATGAACAAAATGCGGTTTTGTAGAAGGTATTAACCGATAATCAATATCCGATGAAAAAATTTTAGATGAACCAGAAAGTGCTCCCACATCAAGAGTTCTAATCAGATTAAAATTATCATCTAAAAAGTGGATTAAATCTAATCCAGTATTAGCAACCGCGAATTCATACCCATTAAATGCTATACCATGAAGGTCATTATATCGATCAAAAGAGTGCTTTTGTTCAAATTCACCTGTATTTAAATCAAGCCGCAAAATCTGAGAAAAAGTAGTTACATAAATGCTGTTATCTACCACACAGGCTCCGGTTAAGCGAAGTCTATTTGGAGGCGCCAAACCTGTCGGATCCTTGTATATTATTTTTTCCGTGCATTGTAAGTTCTCATTATTCAATGAACAAAAACGAATCTCTCCTCTTATATCCCGATACTCTCTAGAGAACAACCGTCCACCGCCAATGCTACCAGAAATAAAAAATTGCATAACTCTCTCTTATATTTTAGAAACCACCCAAATATTTCAAAAAAACCATTCTCGCCCAATACAAAAAGGGTTCCTTAATCACCGTTATAAAAACACCTTATGTTGAATAAAACTACCGACCTCTCCCCATGAAAGGCAAAGTCCAAATTCCTAGTTTCCTCCAGGTTAGAAAAAAGGCTCCGAGATTTAACACGGCCATGGCAAATGATGTTGCTATCGTCGCGCCTAAAGCTCCAAGTAGTGGAATAAAAATTACGTTCAGTAGAATGGAAAGACTGCCAACGACTAACGTATTGTTGCGCATAAGTCGCTCATTTCCAGTCATGATCAACAGATATCCAACAGACCCGGTAGCAACATTCACAAACTGCCCAATAGATAAAATAATCAGAAAAACCCCGCCACCAGAAAAAGACTCCCCAAAAATACTCATTACAAAATTTGGAAAAATAACAAAAACAAGTAGAATAGGTGTTGCAAAAGCCGTCATCATTTTAGTCGACTTGCGTGCTATAACTGCCAAACCATCCATATCGCCAAGACAATACAAAGCGGAAAACTTTGGTGCCACAATACTGTTCACAGAAACTAAAATAAAATTAGTTAACATAGCCGTTCGAGATGCCACCCCAAACACACCAACCTCAGCTTTGGTACCCCAGATCCCTAAAAGAAGAATTGACGACCACTGCATCACCAAATACATTAATTGAATCCAAAGCAAAGGAGTACAACTATTCAGAATCTTTTTCCAAGAGTATGCAACAACACTTTCCTTGAATCCAGATACAGCTCTTCGCCAAAAAAAAAATCCACAAAGCAGTACAATAAAAGCTCCAATAGTGTAGATACTGGCAACACTTTCTACCCCTGAGTCATCACATAGTAAAAATAAGCCTGCGCAAGTTAATACCGGAAAAATTAAACCTTGGACTAACTGTGAATCTCGAATTTTCTTTACTCCTTTTAACGCCTCAGCAATCAACCAATATAAAGCAAGTGGCACCACAGCCAAAGCCATCAATCGTAAAGGCATCTCAAGTTCTGACTTGTGAAAAAGCTGCTGAGCCAGAATTGGTGCAAGAATAAAAAGCAACACTGAAATGAGAGTTGATACCGCAACGGAAATTAGCATTCCTTTTTGAAATACACCTTTCACACTCCCCCACTCGTTTTTAGCTGCATGCGCTGCGACAAATCGCAAGAATGTGTTTTCAAGTCCAAAACGGCCGATAGTAGCTGAAATAGTGACAATAGTAAGAGACAAAAAATAAATCCCCGCCCCTTCAGCTCCCACTATTCGTGCGAGCAAAACGTTGAAAGCAAAGGCAAACCCAGCAGAGAGAACCTTAATAATAAATGTGATTCCAGCCCCACGGACTACCTCAACCATATGCTCATCAAGATTATTATAAAATACAGTTTTTAGGGATGAGATCATAAAATAGGATTTGGGATCGGACCAGAACAACCTGTTAAATTATTAATAAAAGCTATCATTTAAACATCGTTTTTTAGCTTTAAAACAACCTTTTTACCCTCGAAAAAACCAATTTAAGAAAGGCTCTGTTCCCTTTAGATGTGAAAAACCAATCAAAGGTAGATGGATAAAGGATTTTCGAGGTTGATCATAGCTTCGGCCGCTTTGTGCCAATCTTTTAATTTATTTCAAAATAACGCTGTGATTACAAATAGTTGACCATACCCTATATCTGGCCACCATATATGTGACCCATCTTATGATCAAGCCCGGATTTGGGCTTGATCATAACATCGGCCATGAGGCTTAACTTACCAGTTTCACATTACTTTTCTGCCTTGCAGGCGAAGGCATTTTTTCAACAAGCCATTCGAACATGTTGATCGGCTTGCTTTCAAAAAATAGGCTTAGTCATAAAATGCGCTACCTATGTGGAGACCAGATATGGGGCACCACTAACCATCTGTAATCACAACGTTATTTTACAATCAATTAAAAGATTAGCACAACGTGGCTGAATTTATGATCACCCCCGATCTTTTTGTCAGGCTTTGATTGTACCATTCATAGGTGTCGGAAATGCCTTGGTGAAGCGGGATAGATGCATTCCAGCCCAAAGCATTGATTTGGGAAACATCCAAAAGTTTTTGAGGAGTGCCGTCGGGCTTGGATGCGTCAAATTCTAGAATGCCCTCATACCCCGTTACTGCCTGGATAAGCAGGGCCAGGTCTTTGATGGTGATATCCTTGCCGGCGCCGATGTTAAAAAGGAGCTTGCTTTTGTAAGTGCTTTCCCCGAGATCTTTATTCATTATAAAGCAGCAGCCTTTCGCCAGGTCATCCACGTGGAGAAATTCTCTTTTCGGAGAGCCTGTGCCCCAGATGGTCACTGAGGGCGTATTGGCGAGTTTGGCTTCATGAAATTTACGGATCAAGGCTGGCAGAACATGGGCGGTTTCTATATCAAAGTTGTCATTGGCGCCATATAGATTGGTCGGCATTACTGGAATAAATTTTGTTCCGTATTGACGATTATATGCCCAGCACATCTCTATACCGGCTATTTTGGCTACAGCGTATGGTGAATTTGTCGGCTCTAAAGGTCCCGTCATGAGATATTCTTCCTTCATGGGCTGGGGGCAATGTTTTGGGTAGATGCAGGACGAGGCCAAAAAAAGAAGTTTTTTTACATTATTCAGGTATGACTGGTGGATGACATTATTCATGATAATCAGGTTCTGGTGAATAAAATCGGCAGGATATCTGTTATTGGCCAGGATACCGCCCACTTTAGCTGCAGCTTGAAATACGTAATTCGGTTTATGTTTTTCAAACCAGGCAGCCACTGCCGTGGTATCCATCAGATCCAATTCTTTGCGGCCAGGCGTTAAAATATTGGTGTATCCTTGCTGATCAAGAAGCCTTTTTAACGCAGAACCCACCAGACCGGCTGCGCCGGCTATGAATATTTTATCTATTTTTTGCATTTGTAAAAATCTCCAGGCGTTTATTCATTATGATCATAAGTGTTAAACCCGTGAGTCTGGCAAAGATGATCCTTTTTAGCCCCTTCAAGGTCTTTTTGAACCATTTCAGAGACCATCTGTTCAAAGGAGATTTCGGGTTTCCACTTTAATTCTTCCATTGCTTTTGATGGATCTCCCAGCAGGGTTTCCACCTCTGTGGGGCGGAAATATTGGGGATCTACGGCAACAATTGTTTTTCCTGTTTTTGTATCTTGACCTGTTTCATTAATGCCGGTTCCCTGCCAGGAAATATTCAGATCCAGTTCTTTTGCTGCTGCATTGACAAAGTCCCGAACCGCATATTGTTTGCCTGTGGCTATCACAAAATCATCCGGGGCATCCTGCTGAAGCATGAGCCATTGCATGCGCACGTAATCTTTGGCATGGCCCCAGTCCCTTTTTGCATCCAGATTTCCAAGATAGAGGCAGTCCTGGAGCCCCAAGGAGATGCGGGCCAGGGCACGGGTAATCTTTCGGGTGACAAAGGTTTCGCCACGCAGGGGGGATTCATGGTTGAACAGAATGCCGTTGCAGGCATAGAAGCCGTAAGCTTCCCTGTAGTTTACTGTGACCCAGTAGGCATAGAGCTTAGCTGCTGCATAAGGGCTTCTGGGATAGAATGGAGTTTTTTCGGTCTGGGGTACTTCCTGGACTTTTCCGAAAAGCTCTGATGTGGAGGCCTGATAAAATCTGGACTTATTTTCAAGGCCTAAAAGGCGAATGCCTTCAAGCAGCCTCAGGGTGCCTAATGCATCCGTATCAGCCGTATATTCCGGGGATTCAAAGGAGACTGCCACATGGCTTTGCGCCGCCAGATTGTATACTTCATCCGGCTGAACCTGCTGTAGGATGCGGATTAAATTAGTAGAGTCGGTAAGGTCTCCATAATGAAGAAACAGATTACGATTCTCTTCATGGGGGTCCTGGTAAAGATGGTCAATGCGGTCAGTATTAAACAAAGATGCTCTTCTTTTAATACCGTGGACCTCATATCCTTTAGCAAGTAAGAACTCCGCCAGATAGGCGCCGTCCTGGCCGGTTATACCGGTTATTAGTGCTTTTTTCATAATTTATACACAGGGCCTGGCCCCGCTAACCTTTTGTTATTATAATTAATTTGTATTATAAAAATCCCGGTTTATCTCTTAAACCCCATTCTTTGAGGTCAAAAACAGCATTGTAAAGCATTTAGCCCGTATCCAGTGTTAAATCGAAGGTGATGAATTTTATACCAAAGTCGCTAAAAATATGCCGGCAGACCAATCAAGGGGGTTGAGGGTTGGGGTCGGACCAGACTAACCTATTGAATTATTAATGAAAGCCAATATTTTAATACCGTTTTTTAGCCTTAAAACGCCATTTTTACCCTCGAAAAGGGCAGTCTAAAGATTGGTATCCCAAGCGGGAACTTCGGGACGATAGTCAATTGCTGTCAATCGTTAGTTAGTGCAATTAGTTCTAATTTCTTAATTTTCGTGTTTTTTGGCAAGAAAATGAAAAAATCTTTTTGGTTTTGGCTTGTCCAGGTTTGATTTGTCTGATGTTACGAGAATTAAACGATCGTCATTCGACTAACAATAAGGATACTTCTTTCTTCAAATTCGGTAAATGTCTTACAATCGTTCCCCAAATGCTTACATCATCAATTTTATAATATCCGTGCATGACTCTGTTCCGCATATTAATGATCTGCCTTTTGGACGACATGTTTATCTTCTCATCCAGTTTATGTATCATAATTATTGTTAAATCTTGAAACGCCATCTTCTGCACTATATTAAAAAAAAAGGACCCGCCATGGGCTTATGCTTTCTGGTGGGGTGATTGCCCATTCGATGCAGCGCCTGGATAAAATCCGTAAATTGGTTGGTGGCCTCTTTGGTTCCGGGATTTTGGCTTATTTCGATCTTTTGGATGTTGCTGAAATCGACCGAACCGGAGAACGCGACGAGTTCCCGTTTTGCCTGTTCTGAAAGTTTCATGAAAACTCATTCCTAAGCTGAACCAACAGGTTCTGTTTATTGAAAAGGTCAAAATAGTCTTTAAGAAGTTCCCAGTCAACATTTTGTTGCTTCATCTTTTTGTACTTCAGAAGCAGACGCATATCCTGAAAATCGGCAGCGTGGCGCGACGGCTCATTGGCAATCGCTTGGACTTTGAGGCCGATAATATCTTCAGGAGAAAGTACTTTTACCGAATATTGGTCAAAAACCGTAAAACTTTGTACCCGGGTAAGCATCTCTCTGGAAAGGTGCCTGAACGCATGAATGATATCGATATGACCCAACGTTTTAATGCTGGAGGAATATTGTGAAATGTTTTCGGTTTTATAAATGCATGAATACATGGCAGAAGATAGAACCTTCTCAGCTTTTTCAAGATCATCGACCAGGATCAAGAAGTCAATATCTATGGTTGAACGGAGAATGCCCATGACACCAAGTGCAAATCCTCCAATAAGACCATATTGGATGCCTTCTTCTTCAAAAGGTTGAATGACCTGCTTAAAGACCAGTTCAAAATTCATAATTTCATAAAACGTTGAGATGCCTATGGGTCATTCTCTTATTTGCCGTTTACTCACCACAGCGCCTTTTTTACCCTCGAAAAAACCAGTTTACGGAACTATAATTATGCTGTGTTGTGTTTAAGAGACCAGTAATTGGTATCGCCAATTCCCATTTTAAAGGGAATGGACGCCTGCCATTTTAGTTCTTTTGTTCGAAAAACGTCCAGCAGTTTACGCGGGGTACCGCCGGGTTTGGTTTTATCAAAAAAAAGGTTCTCTTAAATCCGGTGCCCTTTTTGATGGTCAGATTCTGGTAAATAATTCTAAATACCTTGAGAATTCCATCTTCCGAGTTATCAAGGTTTTGCGGTAGTGAAAGTATGTACTTTGAGTCGCAACGAAGAAAAGGAATAAAAAGGTCAGAAAAACGGGGGGATTTATTTTTTTCCACATCCTTACCCTAAGTTTCGAGCTTATTTTTCAGGGTTCAAGAACTTGAAGTTTTTCCTTTAAGACGGGCAAATCTTTCTTGATGGTATTCCACAGCACATCATTATCAACGCCGAAATATTCATGGATAAGAATATTTACATTCCTTCCATCTGATACCAGGGAATATCTGCATACAAATCCTGAATTCCCTGAGGTACATTCGCAGCAGCTTCTCCTATTATTTCAAGATTTCTAACAACAGCATCAATTGTCTTCTAATCCTTCATCCAGCCATCGTAATTTAAATCCTTCACATAATGGAATATTCGCTCCAATGATTCGATGATGTCCTCAATTCGAAATTTCCAACTTCTATGCGACATGCACCGCATCCCTTAAAATATCATCTCGAAGTTGTTTTTTTAAGGCATTTTCTGTTACAAGATCGACCGGACGTCCAACAATAACTTCCAGATATTGTTTTAAATCAATGAATCCAAAAAGGCCTGGTGTGGTTTTAAATCTGATTAATATATCAATGTCACTGTCAGATTTTGCTGTGCCTTTTGATATAGAACCGAAAATTGACATTGACTCAACAGAAAATTTTTCTTTTATAATATCTTTATGAGCTTCAATTATTTTGATTAGATTACGGTCAATTTGGGGCATGATGTCTCCTCATGTAATTCTGGCTGACAGGATCTGACCCTTCTAACCATACAACACTTGCGGACATACGGGCGGGACGTCTGCGCTCCCGGATATAACAAAATGGACAAATTATTTAAGACCTGTTCTTTAATAGCCTAGTAACCTACCCTTACCATGCATTAATCATTTGTTTCCAGTAAATGCAATGGGATATCAACTATTTCATTGTTGGCTATCTTTTGAACTATGTTAAGTTCAAGATTAATCAATTTAGAAATATCCTCTTCTGACATGTTATTTTTTTTCATATTCTGGATGACTTTAAAATAGGATTCATATGTTCCTTTTTGCATACCTTTTTGCATGCCTTCCTGAATGCCTTTTTGCATACCTTTTTGTATGCCTTCCTGAATGCCTTCCTGAATGCCTTTTTCTCTTATATATTGGGCTAACATGGCGGTCTCCTCATTTTGAATGATGGTTTCATAAAGCTGTTGTTGTTCCTGGTCGCTTATCTCTGAATACACATCAATAAAATCCACATATTTGTCAAAAAGTCCTCTGGTGGTCAGTTGAAACAAGCCCTTATATGCCTGGCGGATGACCTCAATTCGATCTGCCTTTGCGTAATTCATTTTGGGCAAGAGAATTTTAACCACCGGATTCTCTAAATTGTAATAGTCCCGTGCGTTTAAGTCAAACAGCTTATGAAACACATATTCAAAATGAAGAAACAACCGGTCATTAATTTGTGTGTGAAGGTCGGTCTGTATGGATTTACGCCATTTTTTCCTGTCAGTGAACAATACTGCCGGAACGACAAGTACATCTGGGTAGGTTTCCATCATATCTGTGGTATAACGGAGCAACTTGTATATTGAAAATTTGGACTTGTCTTCTTGGAACTCCACCAGCCATAACATCAACTGCTGATTTTCAAAATGGGACAGTATCGGAAGATCAAGGGCCAGCCCCGCATCGGAGAGGTGATGTTTTTTGGGCTCTTGACGCGTAAAATCAATGGAAACAATTTTTCCCCAGTTTTGTTCCGCACAGGGGAACAGCCATTGAAGCGTTTCTCTGGGAAAGTCTTGAAATAAATTTTTAAAATTATGGTCGTGGTTTATCATCGGTTAATTGTACCAACCTAGGCTTTCAACAATTTTTCTAAAGCATAACAAGTATGAAAGTTCATTTTAAACGCTGTCTCAATTTTTGGTACGATGCGTTATCAGGAGATAGAACCAAGGCTTTTGTAACATAGGTCTTGGCCTCCTCAAATCGGGCAACACGTTCATAACATTGGGCAATGCGGTAAAGAAAATCCGGATTGTCTGGTTTCAGGTCAAAGGCGCGCTTCCAATCCAGGGCAGCCGTTTCATATTTTTGCTGGGCCCAACGCGTCCAAGCGCGGTTGCTAAACAACCATGGGTTTCCTTTTTGTGATTTTTCAAGCGCTTTGGTTGCTGTTTCTTCGGCCTCGGAGTATTTTCTCTGCCGTCTCAAGGCTTCAGAAAAAAGATAAAAATAGGAGCTGTTATCTTTATCAAGAACAGTGGCTTTCTGGGCCATAAGTTCCATTTGGTCCAAGTCCTGTTCCTGCTGTGCTATTTTTGCCAAAAGGTAATAGGCTTCGGCATTTTTATTCTTTGCGGTGAGGCGAAGCAAACGGGCTTCAGCCAGCGGGTAGTTCTTTAGATTCATCCAGGCCCGGGCAATGGCAAGGTCTATTTCAGGGGAATTTGATAATTTTTGCTCGATGCCGGTAGCAAAACGTATAAATTCCGGTAATTGTTCTTCGCATTTGAAAAAATAGTAGACGCTATTCAGTGCGGATACAAAATCGGTCGTGGTTTGTAACCCTTTCAAAAACCAAGAGTCACTCTCATCGATGTTGCCGGCAAGGTACTGCAATCTCCCCATATGGATATAATTGCGCCAGTTGTTGGTAAATGATCGAATATCTAAGCTCGCATGGTATTCAAAAGCCGCCTGATCATACGACCCGCTCTGGCTATAAATATCAGCCAGGGCCTGGTGGGCTTCCCGAGGGGAAATATCTTTTTCCAGGGCACTGTTCAAACCGGCCTCTGCCTGGCTCGTTAGGGTTTCGGACCAGAAATATTCCTTTTTAAGTTTTCCATAAACAGAAGGGAAGGTTTCAGTCATACGCCGGACCACACTGCCTAATTTTTCCTCATCTCCTCTAAAGGCCAGAAACATGGCATAGGAGTACAAAATGATAATACCATTGGGGCGAAGCTGGATGGCTTTCCGGTAAAGGGTGTCCGGATCGTAGGGGGGAAGCTTTTCGGGATAAAGGGTTGTGTAAATCATTTCAAGAGAGGTTTCGGTCTGGGCCTGACTAAAGGCAACTTCATAGGTGACCGGATCAATGCGTTCTGCCTGCTCAAGGTGGGCCCTGGCAGACAGGTAGGTATCAAATGCCTTGGGTAGATCGACCTCTTCGGCAGTCAAATATGCTTGTCCTATTTGGTTTAAGGTCTTACCGGCTGCAAGGTTGATGCGATATAGGTCCCAGGCGGCATAATATTGGCATAGCCAATCCGGAATAATGCTCTCAGATTTATAAAATGATGCCAGGGCCTGATCCCAGGCATTGTCCAAGGTATAGTCAATGCCCTGCTGATAAATGTATCTGGAATAAAGAAGTAGGCCTTGGGCTGTCAGCATGACAAACAGAACAATTACCAGAAGGATTTTAGCTAATTTTGCCAGGCTAATTATCATAATAGGAAGCGTAGTACTTTTTATAGTACTTGTTAATATCCTTTTTTTTTCATTTTGACCCGGTTCAGGACCGTGCCGATGAGGGCGGGGAAGAGCTACTTGATGAGGTTTGATTCTTTGGAAGTAAACGGATTTATAATCGTAAGCTTGTTTTCAAGAACAAACCGATCCTGCATGTCTTCTGTTATCAGGAACTCTGCATCACAATCAAGAGCGCTCGCAATAACGATACTGTCCCAGTAGAAAAAATTATGTTTTTCACGTATCTGTGATGCCTGAATCAATACATCTTCATATAATTCATAGACTATGTTCCTTTTATATAGGGATTTTATTAGTCTCTGAATGTCTTTTTCGGGAAATATCCCCTTTTTTATTAAATTCACACACATTTCATTAATGATCTGTGTGCTTATAACGATTTCTGGTAGCTTGAGAACAGATTTCGCAATTACTGTTTTTTTCCGGATCCTGAGTTTTTATAAATGCATAAAGCCAGATATTTGTATCTACAAAGCAGATTGAACCTTTTTTTACAATATCATCTATCATAAATTTCATTTCTCGCAAAAGGCACAAAATCTTCGACTTTTATGGGATCCTCCAATAATTTATCAATCATATCCTCATGATTCCTGGTGGTTTCACTCATAACAAGTACCTTGACAGTATTACCGACTCTATTTCTATACTTTTCAGGAACCATTATTATACCGTCCCTTATTTTTGCCTTAAATTCTATAACTTCCATCTTTCTGGTACCTTTGATATTCTATTTTATCATTTTTTTCTGATTCCCTAAGTTATTTAACGATGCGTCCTGCATCTCCTTGCTCATCAAGTATTTCTTACTATTGAAGATATCATAGGAGCATTATTTTGCATAGGGAACGATGACAGCAACAACAATGCTTAGGAATGGGAGCGAAATAATTTAACCTGGGAGCGCGGGCGTCTCGCCCGCATTGTTACTGCAGGCGGGACGCCTGCGCTCCCGGATATAACAAAATGGGTAAGTTATTTAAAACCCATTCCTTAAAATATGAAGAAATTTTCAAAGCTGATTAAAATTTATTTTTCTTAATCTCAACTACCGGTGAAGTCAACCTCCAATAAGCCTTATATACCCTGTACCGTTCACCTCGAAATCGAAACTGCTATCGAAATCGGGGAAATAAAGCTCGGTATGGTGGGCAACGCTGCGCTTTTGTCCACCCTACAGTCAGCATGACAAACAGAACAATTACCAGAAGGATTTTAGCTAATTTTGCCAGGCTAATTGCCATAATAAGAAGTGTAGTACTTTTTATAGTACTTGTAATATCCTTCTTGTTTCATATTGACCCGATTCAAGATCGTACCGATGATGGGCAGATTATTGCTTTCAAACCGTTTCAGGACCTCCTGGATGATTTTCCGGTTCGCGTGACGGGATTTGATAACCAGGATTGCACCGTCTGTGTGCGGGGCCACCAGCAGGGCATCTGTGGCCGGCATGACCGGCGGTGTGTCGATGACTATGAAATCATACTGATTTTTCAGGTAATCCATCAGAAACCCCGTACGTTTGGAGCCCAGCAGTTCTGCCGGATTTGGCGGGACCCTGCCGGCCGGCAAGATAAAAAGATTCTCCGTATAGGTTGGCTGAATCATCTCTTCTATGGCGTTTCTAAGGAAATCGCCCATCTCCTCACCCACATTGAACTCCGCATAGAGTTTCTCAAGATCAATTCCGTGGCTCAATAATTTTTTAACTTCAGCCGCAGATAAAGATGAAGGGGTAGTTCTATAAGAAGGTATGCCCCTGCATTGTTTAGCGTAAGCAGATCTCCATTGTCAAAGACCTCGATCAGGTCATGATTCACACGAATTTCTGCCCCAGGCAGAACTTCAAGCGGCAGGCCAGCGGCTGACAGATCATGGGAAAACCGCCTGCATGCTTCAAGGATATCTGCTTTAGTGCAATTATAAACACCGTCATAGCAGTGAGGGGTAGCAAACAGGGTATGGACCCCTTGTTTTAAGGCCTGTTTTGCAAAACCAAGGGAGTGGGAAAGACGTTTGCTGCCGTCATCCATGCCGTAGAGAATGTGAGAATGCGTATCAAACATTTTTTCGTTCGCTATGTAAATGACACAGTTGGACTCCAATGAAAACGATTAGAACACAAAATTTGCTTGAAATCAATCAAGGAACCCCTCAATTTTTAAACTCATTTTAATTGACCTATATATATTTGGTTTCAAATATCTACCATGTCTCGTTTGCCGGTTCGGTATGATAACCCCTTTTAAGCAATTGATTAGAAACACACACGAACAATATAGCTCCGCCCTGTCGCTTACATGATAGTAGCGGTAACTTTTTAGGGGTTACACTTATGTTCAGCTTTTACTTGGCCTGTTGGGCCTTTGATGCAACGAAGTAGATCGTCCAAAAGGCAAGCTATTTCGTTCAAGTTATTTAATCTGTGGGCCTTGTTACCTTGTTTCTAAATCACAACAAACATAAACATGTTTGGCAATACATTGCCCTAATTCTATTGGGTAAACCTCCACCTCCGGTGGAGGACTCGAAAAGTTTGACAGTTCCGGGAGTTGAAAATAAACAACCTTCCTTAAGTTAGCCGCTCAAAGCTATTAAAGGAAGGTTGTATGAAAGATTATAAAAGTTTAAAGCATTCAAAGTGGTATTGCAAGTATCATGTGGTTTGGATTCCAAAATATCGGAAGAAAGTTATTTACGGGCAATTACGTCGGGAACTGGGGTCAATACTACATGGTTTGGCAAAACAAAAAGAATGCGAGATCGAAGAAGGACATTTGATGACAGACCATGTTCATATGCTGATCTCCATTCCACCCAAATTTGCCGTGGCTCAGGTAGTTGGGTTCATCAAGGGGAAAAGTGCTATTCAGATAGCACGTCAGTTTTGTGGTAAAAAAAGGAACTATAATGGTGAAAAATTTTGGGCCAGAGGTTATTTTGCATCAACAGTAGGAATCGACGAACAAATTGTTCGAGCATATATCCGGCATCAAGAAAAAGAGGATCAACGTTGCGAACAGATGAACTTGTTTGATTAAACCGCGCCTTTAGGCGCTTTTAAAAGACCGCTTTGAGCGGTTAACAATCAAGCCCCCAGTTTCACTGGGGGTCATGACTTGAACGGAACTTGTTCCTCCTGTCTGCCTTGAAACAAATTTCTTTATGTATAATAATTTATAATATAAATAGATAGTTGCATTTTCCGTTATGAGTTGAACCTGGGTATTGATAGACCAAGTCAGCCCATGGCTGTTTTTATATGAAAGAACCGAACTAACCGGTTAGTTTCTTTCATGATTTGTTGTGCCCTAACCTCGGTAAAAGACCAAGTTTGCCATGGCCGTTTTATATAAAACGGCTGAAAATTCTATAAAATTTTCACATAGTATGTGCAGGCAGATCGTGCGCCATCAGGGAATATACAATATTTTCAACATATTAACAATTTCAATGCCCTCATATAGGCACACCATAGTTACGAAACCTTTAGCAAGGTTACCAGTTTTGCACCCCGCTTTTAAATAATCAATTTCCCAGGAAGGCAATTTTCGTAATTTTAGAGTCATTTTCAGTAACCTGACAAGAAATCTGTCCAATATCCAAGTCATAACATCACTCAAACACATTCCACCTGATATCACCAAAATAAAAAAATCAGGGGCTAAAATGGGAAATTCTATACGTCTGAATCACTTTTTATGGTTTATTATGGGGTGAACCTGAATATCGATAGATCAGCCCATAACTATAATTGTTTATTTCAATATTATTGATACAACTCCCCATTCGCTTATTTTGAAATCAGAAAAGCCAATTTATAATCATGGGGAGTCATTATTTGCCTAAAAAAAGACAATCCTGAATAATTTTAGTTTTTAATTCTTATATGGTTTGTTTTTTGCATATAAAAATTATGATTTTGCATTCCAAATATGACATAATTTTTCTGAGCAAGAGTATTATAACACAATATATTGTGTGTAAAAATTAACAAAACACTAAAAAAAATAAGCGAATGGGGAGATACAAGTCAACGATAAAAAAAATTAAATTTGACACAAATAGTTCTCATATTTCAGAACTAAAAGAAATGTCTAAAATAACAGGACTATGTTCGATCACGACAGAATCTGTTAAGTAACGTCATCCACCGAACGTTTAACCAGGTATTCAGTTTCGCAAAAAACAATGCAGGCCCTGTGCAGATCGTCTTCCTCCCGGCTGGTATAGGACCAGCCAAGCCTGTCACACAACTGCCGGGTCAGCTGCAGGCCGAGTCCGAACCCCAGATCCCTGACTGTGTCGTCTTCCCCGGGGATATCATTGATAATCTGAACACAAGTTTCGGTCTGGATAATCCGGACCTGACCGCACCAAGTATGCTGAAATGCATTACGAATAAGATTGCCCGTTACAATGCGGGCAGGCACCTGGGCCAGGGTCATCACGGCAGGCACTGTATCCAGAAGAACTTCCACATCCTTGTCTCGAAGCAGATAACCAGCCTCTTCAGCCAATTCCAGAACAAGGTGCTCCAAGTTTATATCCGCAACCGGCAGCTGGACCTGTTCATTCTGCCCCAGCCACAAAAGGGTCTGGGTCAGGTGCTTCATGGTCAGGCCGGCCCGGTCTATGCGGTCAATGATCTTATTTTTCTGCCGGGTCTGGTGCGCAATTTGTTTCGGATCTGTGTCGGTGGTATCCAGTGCAACTTCATTCAATCTCTTAAGCAGTTCAACATTATTTCTTATCACACTGATGGGCGTGCGAAGTTCATGGCTGGCGTGGCGCAAAAATTTGTGTTCCCTGTCCAGGCTTTCCTGGACAGATGACAAGCTTTCCTGAATCAGCCGGGCCAACTCATTGAGTTCAGGATAAATGAAATCAGGGACATGCGCTTTAAGCCGATCCGCATCCAGTCCATGGGCCCACTGACCCAGGGATTTTACCGGACGCTCCACCAGTTTCAAAAGTATCCAGACCAACACGGCAATACCGGACGCGGTCAACAAACTGATGCCAAGCAGCATGCGCAGATTCTCTTTACCCTTATTCCCGATGAGCGGGGAGGTCTTGTGAGCAGGAGGCCGATGTACGACATAATATGTCTCATTTCCCAGCTGAAGAGACATGGCAAAAACGACATGCCTGGGCTTGCCGAGCCAGTTACCATCCTTGTAAACCGAAAGCTTGCCCGGTGTATGGGGACAATCTATAAATTCTTTTATATTTTCCGGCATCTGCTGCCACTGTTTTGCAATCATGAAACCACTGAAACGTGTCAGGCTCCCCCGCTCATATTCGGGTGTGGCTTTAATATAACTTTCCAAAACATGGACCATGTGTCCGGCAACAATGTTATCCATGCCTTTAAAAAAAAATTTCACACTTAGCACCGAGTAACCAATGATCAGAACCACGGCCATGATTAAAAAAGACAGAACTACAAACCATTTAAGGCTGATGGGGTTTTTCATTTCTGCTCCCCTTCTTTTATGGAAAATCCCCGCCCGGGAATGGTATGAATCAGGGGCTGCGCAAAGGACTCATCCACGGCCTTTCGCAAATGGTGCATATGCACTTTAAGACTGTTGCTGTCCGGGGGATTATCCCCCCACACGGCATCAGTAAGCTTTTGTTTGGATACGGTTTCAGGTGCAGCGCGCAACAGGGTCTCCAGAATCTGCCAGGCGATGGGCGACAATTTGATATTCCGCCCTGCCCGGATAACCATATATTCTTTAAGGTTCATTTCAAGATCTGCACAGCGTAAAAGCTGAACCTGTCCGGACCTGCGCCGGGACAGTGCATGGATTCTCACCACCAGCTCCCGAAGCTCAAAGGGTTTAACCAGATAATCGTCTGTACCTGCCTCAAAACCTGCCACCTTGTCATCCAGACGGTCCAGAGCCGTGAGCATGAGCACCGGGGTGTCATTGCCGCTTGAGCGCAGCCCTTGACAAAGGGTTAGGCCGTCAAGCCAGGGCAGATTAAGATCCAGCAGCACCACATCATAGGAATTGTCCGCCAGAAGCTTCTGGCCTGCCACCCCGTTGCCGGCGTAGTCGCAGGAGATAGACTCAATGGCCAGATAATCAATCACAGTTTCAGCCAGATCCAAATCATCTTCCACTAAAAGTACGTTCAGCACATCTCTTTCCTTTCAGCAAACGGATTTATCCACCACAGAAACCAGGTTAAACACCGACCGATATCATACTGAACCACCAGAAGCACTGGTATCAGAATCAAAGTGATCACCGTCGCAAACATAATACCATAGGCCAGGGATACAGCCGCAGGAATCAAAAACTGGGCCTGGTGAGACGTTTCATACAACAGAGGCAAAAGCCCTGCCACCGTAGTCAAAGAGGTCAAAAGAACCGCTCTCAAACGGCTTTTGCCGGCCCAGCGCACTGTTTCAAGCAACGAGGTGTCGCTGTGTCGCCGAAGATCATTAAAGGTGGAGACCAAAAGCAGACTGTCATTGACCACCACACCGGACAGGGCAATGATACCATTAAGGGATAAAATTCCCAGGGAGAGATCGTTTATCCAGTGCCCCAAAACCGCTCCCACAATACCGAAAGGGATAGCCGTCATGATTAAAAAGGGCTGCATATAGGACTTTAACGGGATGGCCAGCAAAAAATAGATAATAAACAGAGCCAGAATAAACATATCCACCATGGAGGTTTGGGTCTCAGCCTGTTCCTGGGCCTCACCGGAAAAATCAATGTCCAGGCTGGGGTATTGCTGTTTGAGCTTGGGCACCAGTTGCTTTTGAAGCTGTGTCACAAGTTCCGTGGAGGACATGATATCCTTGTCCACGTCTGCGGAGACGTACACTGCCCGCTTGCCGTCAATGCGCGTGATGGTGTCCCGGGTGTATCCATAAGTGATGTTGGCCACACTGGGTAACGGCACCACCGTGCCGTCGGAAGTTCTGACATTGGCATTGAGGACATCGCTGACACTTTTTCTGGCCCCTTCGGGATAGCGCACCTTCACCTCCACCTCATCGACGGAGCGCTGGAAACGCTGGACCACCTGACCGGAAAAGGCCTGGAGCACCTGTTCTGCCAGCATGTCCGTGGTAAAGCCTAAAGCACGCCCCTGTGGGGTCAATTCCATGAAAAGCTGTGGCTGCCCAGGCTCCAGGTTGTCTTCGATGCCGCTCACCGCAACAATGGAGGACAACCGGCTCTTCACGGCTTCTCCAGCCAAGGTGAGCACGGTATCATCACTTGAGCGCAGTTCAATGCGAAGGGCATCCACCATATGCGGGGTATTTTGCACACTTAAGGTTTTGGCCCCTTCGGGCGTCCCGGACAACTCCCGCCATTTGCGGGTAAAGGTGTCAATATCATAGGGCGCATCCTTGGTCAACTGCAGCTTCACAGACCCGGATTGGTCTGCTTCGGACAACACCTGCAGATATGCAATGTCGCTGTTTTCGTCATCGTTGGTATGTCTAAGTTCCCGGTCAGCGTCATGGGCCCGTGACTCCAGAAGGCTTAAGGCCGCATGGGTCTGGCCGTAACTTGCATCATTTTTCATGGTCAGTTCCGCACGCACCGTATCCCCTGGAATATCCGGGAAAAAGCTCATACGCACCATCCCTGTCAGGGGCATGGAAATAACAAATACAAAAATGCCGGCAAACACCACTAACACGGCATAACGGTGGTGAAGGGCGACCTTGATAAGAGGCCCGTAAATACGATCGTTTAGCAGATTCAAACTCTGGTCGGTGATTTTCTGCACCCACATCCAGCTACGTTGTATTCCATTTTTTCCAGGGGTCCGGCGCGTGTTGATATGGGCCAGATGGGAAGGCAGAATCAGTTTGGATTCAATCACTGACAGCACCAGACAGATGGTAACGACGATGGCAAACTGGGAGTAGAGTTCCCCCATGTGGCCGCTGACCTGGGAGATGGCGTAAAAGGCCGCCACTGTGGTCAGCACACCGAACAGGGTGGGAACGGCTACGGCCTGGGTGCCCCGGATGGTGTTTTCAATGGTGTCACCTGCTTTGGCACGCAGGGTGTAAATGCTTTCGCCGATGACCACGGCATCATCCACGACGATGCCCAAAGCCATGATAAATCCGAAGGTGGTAAATTCGTTTAAGGAAAGCCCTGCAAAACTATCACCCATGAAATAGAGGGTGCCAAAAAAAATAAAAGGCAGGCCCATGGACACCCAGAACGCCACGGTGAGATTGAGAAAAAGGGCCAGAAGAATAAAAACAATTAAAAAGCCGGTCAGGGCGTTCTGGGCTAAAAGTTCCAGGCGTTCAATGATCGTGGTGGATCGGTCATACCAGGAGATCAGCTTCACATTACCCGGCAGGCTGCCGCTGTTTTTAAATTCTTCCACCACCTTTTTGGCCCCGACTACGGTTCTGGAGATATCATCCTGGCCCGTGGTAATCACCTGCAAAGCAATGCTGGTGTGGCTGTTAAAACGGGAAAGAACCGGTGTTTCATCATCAAAGGTGTCGTCAATTTTGGCGACATCGCCCAAACGAATCCGACTGCCGTCCCCAAGGGTGACCAGGGGGATGGCGGCGAACTCCTCTTTCAGGTAGGCCTGTTCCGAAGCTTTAAGCTGGAGATACAAAGCTTTATCCCGCAGCACCGCCGTGCGCGAACTTCCCGATTCATTATTGATGGCATCTTCCACATCGGACAGGGACAACCCATAGGACTGGAGTTGGGCTTCGTCAATCTCAACACTGATCATGGGATCAAGATCGCCGGAGATCGCCACCCGGTTCACATTGATATTGGCTAAAAGATCGTCTTTGAGTTTTTCGGCCAGGGTCTGCAGGGTATGGCGGCCCACCTCCCCGTAAAGCTGTAGCCACAGGGCATGCTCCTCTCGTTCCGCCTTTTCAATGACCGGCTTGTCTGCATCGGTGGGGAAATTGGATATGGCATCCACCTTTGACTTGACATCGCGCAGCAGCGTGTCCAGGTCATAATCATCCTTCATCTCTATGGTCACGGTGGTACCGGTGGTAGTCGAAGAACTGGTGATGGTTTTAATTCCCAGCACATCTTCGAGTTCTTCTTCTATTTTAATGGCAAGCCCTTCCTCGGACTGCTGGGCAGAACCGGAGTCATAGGTAACAGACACGGTCAGGCTATTGGGAGAAAGACTGGGAAACGCCTCTTTCCTCAATTTTCCCATCTGCATCAGCCCCAGGGAAATAATAAGAATCAACAGCAGGTTGGCTGCCACCGAATTCTGGGCAAACCAGGGGATGATCCCCCGCATTTTATTACTCATGGGTATTCTCCTCCACCGGGGTGACTGTCATGTCGTCCAGGTAATGATTTAACGGATGAATCAACACCTTTTGGGCTGAACCTGCAATATCTTTGGGTGGCACCACATAAATGGACTCCCCATGACTGAACACAGGTTCCGTGGTAAAAGAGGCCAGGGTGTTGTCCGCTTTCACATACCATATTTCACCTTTCTGGCTGAAAGCGGAACCCGGAAGTTCCCACAGACCGGACATGGGCGGGCCTTGGATATTTACGATGACAAAGGCGCCGAAAAGAAGCGGAGTGTCAGAATCTAAGGGGTGGTCCAGTGCCACAATCACGTTTTGCTGGCGAGAAGTTTCATCCACCTGTCTGGATGTTCGTAGAATGTAACCGGTCCATTGCCGACCGGTCTGGGCATGGGCAAGGCTCACCGGCCATTTGCTCGTATTCAGGGTGGCCATATCCGGCAGGCCGGACCATTGAGTGGCTGACAAGGACACGGTAATTTCAGCCCGGTCTGTGCTGTAAAGGGTGGCGATTGTGGAACCGGCCTGAACATAGCTTCCCGGAGCCACGCTGCGCTCCACCACCAGGACGTCAAAAGGCACTGTAATCCGGGTGTAGGACAGATCTGCTTTGGCTGTTTCCACGGCAGCCTTGGCTGCGGTCACGGCCGCTTTGGCAGCCGCCACCTGGGGCTCATGGAATACCAGTTTTGAAGCAGGTTCCCCGGTAAGTCCAGAAGATATCCACTCCGCCTTTGCCTGCAGCGCCTCCCGCTCTTCTTCCAGCAGGGAGAGTTTGGCATCAGACAAATCTTTCTGGGCCTGGGCAAGGGCATCTTTATACTCAGTCATATCCAGCCGGCCAATCACTTCGCCCTTTTTAACCCGTTTTCCGGTTTCAAATGAATTGGAAAGAATTGTAACCTGACCTGCCACCCGGGCAGTAAGCGTCAGTTCAAAATGAGGGGATACACTGCCGTACCCTGTAATATGTGCATTGTAGCTGCCCACGGATACCGATGTTACGGAAACTTCAGGATGCCGAACAACATCGCCTTTTTCAGGGCCCGGCAGGCCGGCCTGGGCCTTAATGGCTCCCTGGATATAAAAAACAAGACCCACAAGAAGACCAAGAGCAAACAAAAAAACCACGATCTGGGAAATACGTCTAATCATTATTTTGCTCCAATGCCCAGTGCCAGACCGAGGGTTATACGGTTGGCCAGGCGTTCATATTTAAGGGTGTTCAGCTGAATGGTAAGATCAAAGGTCTGGGTCTGGACCGTGAGCAGATCCAGCATATCCGAAAGGCCCTGGCGGTAACTTTTCTGGTATTGAACAAGAGTGTCTGCAGCCGCGGCAAGGGCGATTTCAATGTGGGTCTGCTGTTTGCCCAAGGACCGTTCAAGACCCATGGCGTCTTCGATTTCCTGAACCGCGGTATACAGGGTTTCCCGGTAGGTCTCAAAGGCCTGGGCTGTTTCCAGGTCGGCAATCCGGGCCTGGGCTTTAAGCTGCCCGCCCTGGAACAAAGGCGCTGTAAGCTGGCCCAAAAGCGACCAGACAGAACTTGTAAACAGCGCTGATCCAGGAGTTGAAGCGATATCCTCAAGGGATGCTTCAAGACTGATGCTGGGCAGAAGGTCTTTATATGCCACATCCGCGTTTAAACCGGCGGATTCAATGGCCAGAAAGGCCGCTTTCAGGTCCGGCCTGCGCTGCAGGGTCTGTTGGGGAAGGTCTGCCAGGGGAACAATCACATGGGTGTATTCTTCGGCCATGGAGATGTCGGCACCCGGATTGCCCAAAAGGGTGGCAAGAGCCCGCTGCTGCTGGGCCAGGGTCTCTTTGTATTCTTCCAGGGTAGCCCTGGCCGAAGCCACGGCACTTCGGGCACTGTCCAAGTCCTCCAGGGTGCCCAACCCGCTGCGATATCGCTGTCTGGTGTAGTTTTCCGTTTTTTCGAGCACATCAATCCGCTCCTGTTCAATGGCGATATTTTTCTTTGCCGATGTAAGCTTAAGCCATCCGGTCATAATTTCTGCGGCCAGGGTATCCCGGGCAGACTGGTAGAGCATCTGCTGTTCTGCGACATCCTTTGATGCGGCTTTTGAACTGTCAGCAACCTTGCGCCATAAATCCAGCTCCCAGCTCACCGTCGCGGTCCCTGTGTACACGCCCTCCTGGTCCTCTTCATTGAGGGCCGAAAACCCTGCTGACATCTCCGGCAATCGTGCGCCTTGGGTCTGACGATATTCAGCCTGACGAATTTTTAAGGTTAAAAGGGTCTGGGCAAGACCGGGGTTGGCAGCAAGGCCCTTTTCCACCAAGCTGTCAAGTTCATCGGATTGAATCAGATCTCCTATGATGGTGATGCTCTGTGCGCCGTCAAGATCACTCCATTGCGCAATTTTCGCCTGTTCCTGCGCAACTTTGGACCCATAATCCGGGTTTGAACCGGCAACACAGGCCGAAAGGGTTAACAGGCAGAGCAACAGCACAAATGGCTTGCATGCTGGTTTAAGCTTCATGTTATTATTCTCCATGTCATTTTTTTCACCACGAATTTCCAAGACAAATCATGATGGTATGAAAGGATATAGCAGACAGAAGGTTAAGACGGGGTTAAAGAAAAAAAATTAAGATGCTTTCAGATTAAAACCACGAAGTTCGCGAAGAACACGACGTTTAGAAATCAAATATCTTCGTGAACTTCGTGATAATTTTTTAAGTTTATGAAATTGAGCTGGGCTGATTAAATTTTTCGTAACTGACCTGATCATATAAAAGCGTGTTCTCACCATGACCATCCATGTCATTTGCAGGATGGCCGATGCCGATAATCGCCTGCACTTGGATATGTTTTGGCAGATCAAGAATATTTGAAATATAATCCGAGGCCGGGGTGCCGTCGTCACGGCTTCGCTGGCGCATCTGTGCCCAGCAGGAGCCAAGACCCAAATCCGCAGCAGCCAGATGAATAATAATGGCGGCAATGGAGGCATCCTCAATCCAGACATCGGATTTGGATGTATCGGCGCACACGACGATGGCCAAAGGCGCATTTTTTAAAAAAGCGGCGCCATGGGATTTGGCCTGGGACAACTCTGCGATGCGGCTCTTATCTTTAACCACCACAAACTGCCATGGATTAATGCCCCTGGAACTTGGAGACCGAAGCGCCGCTTCAATCAGAATATCGCACTGTTCATCACTTACGGGTTTATCCTCAAATTGCCGGATGCTTCTTCTTTTACGCAATAATTCAATAAACATGTTTACCTCTCTATAACATCATTGCGGATGGTAATCACTTCGGCCTTCCGCAGGATGGTGCCGTCCCGGGTATTGAGATAGCCTTTTTTAACGATTTTAAATAAGGTGCCGTCTTCCTGACCGGGATCCGCCCGGGTCTCAAGCACCTTGCATTGCTCCATGACCGCTTTTCCGTCCTCAAAGG